>NZ_JBJLSK010000012.1:0-150635 GCF_050871965.1 Kineococcus lubricus | reverse complement strand
CCAGAACAGGGGTAGATCCCAAAGGAATCCCCAACCACCCACCACACAGGATGAGCGGTCATTGGGGGTTAATGCATTGGCATCAACATTTATGGCACACTGTTGAGTTCTCAAGAACCGGACGCACCCACCCCGACCACACCCCGAACAGGGCCAGCGGACGAGGGGCAACTTTCCCACCTTAACCGGACATCGGGCCAACCTGCAACCCCACCCCGGTCAAGACCTCCGGCGCCACCCCTCCGACGCGGACCACCCAAGCTCGTGAGCTCCGGTTTTCCGCCCCGCCGGGGCGACATCGAGAACATTACGCGGCCGTCGGGGCGGCATGCAAATCGCGTGCGCCCCGACGGCCGATCTGCTACTGCGGCAACGAGAGTGCGGCCGCCGCGAGCGACTTCTTGCCCCTCCGGAGCACGGCGTACCGGCCGTGCAGCAGCTGCACGTCCGCCAGCGTCGCCTCGGGGTCGACCACCTTGACGTTGTTCACGTAGGCGCCGCCCTCACCGATGGTCCGCCGCGCGCCGCTCAGGCTCGTCGCCAGACCGGTGTCGGCGAACAGCTGAGCCACCCGCACGGACCGGTCGGCCGGCGTCGCCGTCGGCAGCTCCTCCAGCGCCCCCCGCAGGGTGCGCTCGTCGATCCCGTCCAGGTCCGCCCCGCCGAACAGGGCGGAGGACGCCTGCTCCACGGCCACCGCCGCGGCCTCGCCGTGCACCAGGGCCGTCACCTCGTGCGCCAGCGCCCGCTGGGCCGCGCGCGCCCTGGGGTTCTCCTGCACGGCCCGCCCGAGCTCCTCGATCTCCTCGGGGCTGCGGAAGCTGAAGGCCTTGAGGTAGTCCACGACCTTGGCGTCCTCGGCGTTGAGCCAGAACTGGAAGAAGGCGTACGGGCTGGTCAGGTCGGGGTCCAGCCAGACGGCCCCGGACTCGGTCTTGCCGAACTTCGTCCCGTCGGCCTTCGTGAGCAGCGGCGTCGCCAGGGCGTGGACCGTCTCCTGGTCCACCCGGCGGACGAGCTCGCAACCTGCGGTGATGTTCCCCCACTGGTCCGACCCGCCGAGCTGCAGCGTGCAGCCGTGGAGGCGGTGGAGTTGCAGGTAGTCGTTGCTCTGCAGCAGGACGTAGGCGAACTCGGTGAAGGAGATGCCCGTCGTGGCCAGCCGCTTGCTCACGGCCTCGCGGTCCAGCATGCGGTTCACGCTGAAGTGCTTGCCGACGTCCCGCAGGAACTCGATCGTCGACATGGACTGCGTCCAGTCCAGGTTGTTGACCATCGTCGCCGCCGCCGGGCCCTCGAAGTCCAGGAAGGGGGCGATCTGCGCCTGCAGCCCGGTGACCCAGCCGGCGACCACCTCGGGGTCGTTCATCGTCCGCTCCGCCGAGGGACGCGGGTCCCCCACCAGGCCCGTCGCGCCGCCCACCAGGATCAGCGGGCGGTGACCGGCCCGCTGCAGGCGCCGGGCGGTGAGCACCTGCACGAGGTGACCGACGTGCAGGCTCGCGGCGGTCGGGTCGAACCCGACGTAGTAGGTGAGCGGGCCCGTCGCCAGAGCCTCCCGCAGCGCGGCCTCGTCGGTGGAGTGCGCCACCAGGCCCCGCCACTGCAGTTCGTCCCAGACGTCGCTCACGACTCGTTCTCCCCTAGGTGCTTCGCGTACCGGGCGACCGTCGCCCGCCGACACGGTACGCGGACACCGTCGGGTCGTTCACGAGGCGAACGCGCCACGGGGTCGGGGCCCCCGCCCCGGCCACCCCCACCCGCGGTCCCCACGCCACGTCCGCGTCCGGGACCGGCTCCCCCGCCACCACCTCGAGCGGACCGCCGGAGCACACGTCGACGCCGTCCTGCGCCCGGTCCACCCCCAGGGCCTGCGTGAGCCGGGCCGGGCCGCGGGCCAGGTCCACGTCCCTGCGGGCGGCGACCCGGCGCGACCGGGCGAGCTCGAGGCCCTCGACGACCTCCCCCGCCCGCAGCAGGACCGCCGAGGCGGTCCCCTCCGGACCGCAGACGAGGTTCATGCACCAGTGCATGCCGTAGGAGAAGTAGACGTAGGCGTGACCGGGCTCGCCGAACATCACGCGGGTCCGGGGGGTCGGGCCGCGGAACGCGTGCGAGCCCGGGTCGTCCGGCCCGGCGTACGCCTCGACCTCGCTGAGGCGGATCCCCACGACACCGGCCGGGGTGCGGTGCCGCACGACCCGCCCGAGCAGGTCGCGCGCCACCTCCAGCACGTCCCGGTCGTAGAACGACCGGGGCAGGCTCACGGGCGCGCCCACGCCAGGTGCCTCGCCAGGGCGTCCTGGGCCGCCTCCAGCTGCTCGGCGACGCGCAGCGGCGCGGTGCCGCCGACGCCGTCGCGCGAGGACAGCGACCCCTCGGTGGAGAGCACGTCCTTGACCTCGGGGGTCAGGTGCGGGGAGATCGAGGACAGGTCCTCCACCGTCAGGTCCCACAGCTCGACGCTGCGGCCCTCGGCCGCCGAGCGCTGCTCGCAGCGGCGCACGCAGGCCCCGGAGATCTGGTGCGCGTCCCGGAACGGGACGCCCTGGCGCACGAGCCACTCCGCGACGTCGGTGGCCAGCGCGAAACCCTGCGGCGCGAGCGAGGCCATCCGGTCGGTGTGGAAGTGCAGCGTCGCGACCATCCCGGCGACCGCCGGCAGCAGCAGCTCCAGGGTGTCGACCGCGTCGAAGACGGGTTCCTTGTCCTCCTGCAGGTCCCGGTTGTACGCCAGCGGCAGGCCCTTGAGCGTCGCCAGCAGACCCGTGAGGTCGCCGATGAGCCGGCCCGCCTTGCCGCGCGCCAGCTCCGCGACGTCGGGGTTCTTCTTCTGCGGCATGATGCTCGACCCGGTCGACCAGGCGTCGTCGAGCGTCACGAACGAGAACTCCTTCGTGGCCCAGGCGATGACCTCCTCGGAGATCCGGGACAGGTCCACCCCGATCATCGCCGCGACGAACGCGAACTCGGCCGCCACGTCGCGCGAGGCCGTGCCGTCGATGGAGTTCTCGACGCTGCGGGTGAACCCCAGCTCGTGGGCCACCGCCACCGGGTCCAGCCCCAGGGAGGAACCGGCGAGGGCGCCGGAACCGTACGGCGAGACCGCCGCGCGGGCGTCCCAGTCCCGCAGCCGCTCCACGTCGCGCAGCAACGGCCAGGCGTGCGCCATGAGGTGGTGGCCCAGCAGGACCGGCTGGGCGTGCTGCAGGTGGGTGCGGCCCGGCATCGCCGCGCCCGGGTGCGCCGCGGCCTGCGTCAGGAGGGCCTCGACGACGTCGAGGACCAGCCCGGCGACGACCCGCGCGTGGTCGCGCAGGAACATCCGCAGCAGCGTCGCGATCTGGTCGTTGCGGGACCGGCCGGCCCGCAGCCGTCCTCCGACGTCGGCGCCGACGCGCTCCACCAGGGCCCGCTCCAGCGCCGAGTGGACGTCCTCGTCCTCGGCCGCGGGGACGAACGCGCCCGACACCACGTCGGCCTCCAGCGCGTCCAGGCCGGCCAGCAGCGCGTCCAGCGTCGCCTCGTCGAGCAGACCGGCCGTGCGCAGCACGCGGGCGTGGGCGCGGGAACCGGCCAGGTCGTAGTGCGCGAGCCGGAAGTCGAAGTGGGTGGACTTCGACAGGGCCGCCATCGCCTCGGCGGGGCCGGTCGCGAACCGGGCACCCCACAGACCCTTCTCGCCCTGCTGGGGGGAGTTCTCGGTCATCACACGTCCACTTCGCTCTCGGGGTCGTTCCGGGGGTCGTCCCGGGGGTCGTTCTCGGAGTCGTGCTCGGCCTCGCCCGGGGTGGTGCGGCGGGCCAGGGCGAGGAACCGGGCGGCGACGGCGTCCCCGCCGAGCGGGTCGCGGGTGATCACCAGCACCGTGTCGTCGCCGGCGATGGTGCCCAGCAGCGTCGGCATCACGGAGTGGTCGACCGCGCTGGCCAGGAACTGCGCCGCACCCGGGGGCGTGCGCAGGACGACGAGGTTCGCCGAGGCCTCGGCGCTGATGAGCAGTTCCTCGCACCACCGCGCCAGCCGAGCGTCGAGCACCTCCTGCCCCACGCCGCTGCGGGGCGTCCGGTCGCCGCCCTCGGCCGGCAGGGCGTAGACCAGGCCGCGGTCGCCGTCGCGGACCTTCACCGCCCCCAGCTCGACCAGGTCCCGGGACAGGGTGGCCTGCGTGACGGCCACCCCCTCCTCGGCCAGGTGCGCGGCGAGCTCGGTCTGCGAGCGCACCGGGAACCGGGCCAGGACGGTGGCGATCCGGTCGTGCCGGAACGCCTTCGTCCCCGCGCCGGACCCCGGTGCCAGGCTCACCGGGACTTCTCCAGCAGCCAGACGAGCAGCGCCTTCTGCGCGTGCAGGCGGTTCTCCGCCTCGTCCCACACCACCGACCGCGGGCCGTCGATCACCTCGGCGTCGATCTCCTTGCCCCGGTAGGCCGGCAGGCAGTGCAGGACGATCGCGTCGTCGGCGGCCCGGGCCAGCAGCGCGGAGGTCAGCGAGAACGGGCGGAAGCGCTCGAACTCCTGGCCCTCCTGCCCCATCGAGATCCACGTGTCCGTCGCGACGACGTCGGCGCCGGCGACCGCCTCGACGGGGTCGGAGGTCACCGTGACCGAGCCGCCCGTGGTCGCGGCGACCGCCTGCGCCCGGGCGACGATCGCGGGGTCGGGCAGGTCCGAGGCCGGGGTCCCGATGCGCACGTGCAGCCCGGCCGTCGCGCCACCGAGGGCGTAGGAGTGGGCCATGTTGTTGGCGCCGTCGCCGACGTACGCCAGCGTCAGGCCCGCGAGGGCACCCTTGTGCTCGGCGACCGTCTGCAGGTCGGCGAGGATCTGGCACGGGTGGTAGTCGTCGGTGAGGGAGTTCACCACCGGCACGCGCGAGTGCGCGGCCATCTCGGCGAGGTCCGCCTGGGAGAACGTCCGCCACACGATCGCCGCCGCCTGGCGCCCCAGGACGCGGGCGGTGTCGGCGACCGGCTCGCCCCGGCCCAGCTGCGAACCGGCCGCGTCGATCACCAGCGGCACCCCGCCGAGGTCGGCGACGCCGACGCTGAAGGACACCCGGGTCCGGGTCGAGGGCTTGTCGAAGATCAGCGCGACGGTCTGCGGCCCCGCCAGCGGTCTCTCGGCGAACCGGTCGGCCTTCAGGCGGGCGGCCAGGGCCAGGACCTCCGCCTGCTCGGCGGGGCTCAGGTCGTCGTCGGCCAGGAAGTGCCGGACGGTCACGGGGTCACCTCCGCAGCGGCGTCGAGGATCGCGGGCAGGGCCGCGGTGAACGTGTCGGCCTGGGCCGCGGTCAGCACCAGCGGCGGGGCCAGCCGGACGGTGTCCGGGCGGGCCGCGTTGACGATGAAACCCCTCGCCAGCGCGGCCTGCACGACCTGGCCGGCGACCGGGCGGGTCAGCCCGATCCCCAGCAGCAGGCCCTCCCCGCGCACCCCCTCGACGAGCGGGTGCCCCAGGGCCTCCACGGCCGCGCGCAGGTGCGCCCCGACGGCCCGGACGTTGCCCAGCAGGCCGTCGCGCTCGATCGCGTGCAGGACCGCGAGCCCGGCCGCCGACGCCACCGGGTTGCCCCCGAACGTCGTGCCGTGCTGCCCCGCGCCCAGCAGCGTCGCGTTGGCCGGGCCGAAGGCGACGACCGCCCCGACCGGGATCCCGCCGCCCAGGCCCTTGGCCAGCGTCATGACGTCGGGGACCACGCCCTCGTGCCGGGGGTTCTGGAAGGAGAACCACTCCCCCGTCCGCCCGATGCCGGTCTGGACCTCGTCCAGGACGAGCAGCGCGCCGTGCTCGGCGGTGATCCGGCGGGCCCCGGCGAGGTAGCCGTCGGGGGCGGGCACGACCCCGTTCTCCCCCTGCACCGGTTCGAGGAACACCGCGGCCGTGGCGCCGTCGACGGCGCGCCCGAGCGCGCCGAGGTCGCCGTAGGGGACGAACTCGACGCCCCCGGGCAGCGGCTCGAACGGGGCGCGGTAGGCCTCCTTGGCCGTGAGCGCCAGCGCGCCCATCGTCCGGCCGTGGAACGCGCCCAGCGTCGAGACCACCTTGGTGCGGCCGGTGCGCCGCGCCATCTTGAACGCGGCCTCGTTCGCCTCGGCGCCGGAGTTGGCGAAGAACACCGCCGAGCCCCGCGGCGCGCCGGAGACGTCCAGCAGCCGCTCGGCCAGCGCCACCTGCGGGGCGGAGGCGAAGAAGTTCGAGACGTGCCCCAGCGTCGTCAGCTGGGCGGTGACGGCCGCGACGAGCAGCGGGTGGGCGTGCCCGAGGGAGTTCGTCGCGATGCCCCCGAGCAGGTCGAGGTACTTGTTCCCGTCGGCGTCCCACACGTACGGGCCCTCACCGCGGACCAGGACGCGCTGCGGGGTGCCGAACGTCTGCATGACCGAGTGCGTGTAGCGGTCGAGCCACGCCTGCGACGAACCGTCCGTCGCGGGCAGCGCCTCGGCCGTCCGGGCCAGTTCCACGGTGTCTCCCTGAGTGCTCACGGCACGACCATCGTGCCGTTGCCGGACGTCGTGAAGACCTCCAGCAGGACGGAGTGGGCCTGCCGGCCGTCGATGACGGTGGCGCGGGGAACCCCCCCGCGCACCGCCCGCAGGCAGGCCTCCATCTTGGGCACCATCCCCGATTCCAGGGACGGCAGCAGGGCGGCCAGCTCGTCGGCCGCGATCTCGCGCACGAGGGAGTCGGTGTTCGGCCAGTCGCGGTACAGGCCCGCGACGTCGGTCATCACGACGAACTTCTGCGCGCCGAGGGCGACCGCGATGGCCGAGGCCGCGGTGTCGGCGTTCACGTTGAGCACCCGGCCGTGGACGAGGTTGCCCTCGTCGTCCACCTCCGGGGCGACCGTGGAGATCACCGGGATCCGGCCGGCGTCGAGCAGGTCCACGACTGCCCTCGGGTCCACCCCCACGACGTCCCCGACCAGGCCGACGTCGACGGGCTCGCCGTCGACGACCGCGGCGCGGCGCTCGGCCCGCAGCAGCCCGGCGTCCTCCCCGGACAGCCCGACGGCCAGCGGACCGTGCGCGTTGAGGAGCCCGACCAGTTCCCGGCCGACCTGACCGGTGAGGACCATCCGGACCACGTCCATGGTCTCGGGGGTCGTCACCCGCAGGCCGCCGCGGAACTCGCTGGTGATGTCGAGCCGGTCCAGCATCGTGGAGATCTGCGGGCCGCCGCCGTGGACGACGACGGGGCGCAGGCCGGCGGTGCGCAGGAACACGACGTCCTGGGCGAAGGCCCGCTTGAGCTCGTCGTCGACCATGGCGTTGCCGCCGTACTTCAGGACGACGAGAGCGCCGTGCCAGCGCTGCAGCCACGGCAGCGCCTCGATGAGGACGTTCGCCTTGTCCTGGGCGCTGAGCTCGTCCAGGACACCGGGGTCGGGGAGGCCGCTCACGAGGAGTACGCGCTGTTCTCGTGGACGTAGGCGTGGGTCAGGTCGTTCGTCCACACCGTCGCCGTCTCGTCCCCCGCCTTGAGGTCGACGCGGACGCGGACCTCGCGGGGGCCGAGGTCGACCTCGGCGGGGTCGGCGTGCGGGGTCCCGTCGACGCAGACCGCGACGCCGTTCAGGCTGACGTCCAGCGCCTGCGGGTCGAACCGCGCCGACGTCGTGCCCACGGCGGCCATGACCCGGCCCCAGTTCGGGTCCTTGCCGAAGACGGCGGCCTTGAACAGGTTGTTGCGGGCCACCGAGCGGGCGACCTCGACGGCCTCGGCCTCGGTGGCCGCCCCGACGACCTCGATCGCGATGTCGTGGTCGGCGCCCTCGGCGTCGCCGACGAGCATGCGGGCCAGCTCGGCGCACACCTGCCGGACGACCTCGTCGAAGGCCGCCGGGTCGGGGGTGACGCCGCCGGCCCCGGAGGCCATCAGCACCACGGTGTCGTTGGTGGACATGCACCCGTCGGAGTCGACGCGGTCGAAGGTGGTGCGGGTCGCGGCCCGCAGCGCGCGGTCGAGGTCGGCCGCCTCGACGACGGCGTCGGTCGTGAGGACGACGAGCATCGTGGCCAGGCCGGGGGCCAGCATGCCCGCCCCCTTGGCCATGCCGCCGACGACGAAGCCGTCGCCGCTGCCGATGGCCTGCTTGGAGACGGTGTCCGTCGTCATGATCGCCGTCGCCGCGGCCGTCCCGCCCTCGGCCGACAGGGCCGTGAAAGCCGTGCGCACACCGTCGAGCACCGCCTGCCGCGGCAGTTCCACGCCGATCAGCCCGGTGGAGCACACGACGACGTCACCGGCGCCGGACCCGGCGAGCTCACCGACGAGCTCGGCGGTGGCGTGGGTGGTCTGGAAGCCCTGCGGGCCGGTGAAGCAGTTCGCCCCGCCGGAGTTCAGGACCACGGCCTTGACGTGGCCGTCGGCGCTGGCGCGCTCGCTCCACAGGACCGGGTGCGCCTTGCACCGGTTGGACGTGTAGACCGCCGCGGCCGCGTCCAGCGGGCCGTCGTTGACCACGAGGGCGAGGTCGGGCCGGCCGGAAGCCTTCAGCCCCGCGGTCACCCCCGCCGCCCGGAAACCCTGCGCTGCCGTCACGCTCACGGTGCCACTCCCACTGCGGTCAGACCGGTGCCCTCGGGCAGGCCGAGGGCGATGTTGACGGACTGCACGGCACCGCCGGCGGTCCCCTTGACGAGGTTGTCGATGGCCGCCACGACCAGGACCCGGCCGGCGTGCTCGTCGACGGCGACCTGCAGGGCGCAGGCGTTCCCGCCGAGCACCTGGGCCGTGGAGGGCCACTGCCCCTCGGGCAGCAGGTGGACGAAGGGCTCACCGGCGTAGGCGCGCTCCCAGGCCGGGCGCACGTCGGCGGCGCGGGCTCCCGCGGCCAGCCGGGCGGTGCAGGTGGCGAGGATGCCCCGCGACATCGGGGCCAGGGTCGGGGTGAACGACACCGTGACGCCGGACCCGCCGGCGAGGGCGAGGTTCTGCTCGATCTCGGGGGTGTGCCGGTGGCCGCCGCCGACGCCGTACGGGCTCATGGAGCCCATGACCTCCGACCCCAGCAGGTGGGGCTTGAGGGCCTTGCCGGCGCCGGAGGTGCCCGAGGCGGCCACCACCACGACGTCGGCCGGGTCGAGCAGGCCGGCCGCGAAGCCGGGGGCGAGCGCGAGGCTCACCGAGGTCGGGTAGCAGCCCGGGACGGCGATGCGCCGGGCCCCGGCGAGCCGGTCGCGCTGGGAGCCGCCGCCGGCCAGCGGCAGCTCCGGCAGGCCGTACGGCCAGGCCCCGGCGTGCTCGCCGCCGTAGAAGCGCTCCCACGCGGCGGGGTCGGTGAGCCGGTGGTCGGCCCCGAGGTCGACGACCACGACGTCCTCGCCGAGCTGGGCCGCCACGGCCGCCGAGGCGCCGTGCGGCAGGCCCAGGAAGACGACGTCGTGGCCCGCGAGGACCTCGGGGGTCGTGGGCTGCAGGACCCGGTCGGCCAGCGGCAGCAGGTGGGGCTGCAGCTCGCCGAGGCGGCTGCCGGCGTTGGAGGCACCGGTGAGGGCGCCGATCTCGACGTGCGGGTGGTTCAGCAGCACGCGCAGGACCTCGCCACCGGCGTAGCCGCTGGCCCCTGCGACGGCGACCTTCAGCCGCTTCCCGGGTTCCATGTGCATGAACATACACGCAATCGTCTAGTCATGCATCGAGGGGTCAGGCGATCGGGTCGTCCGGCCCGTACGGCGCCACCACCAGCCGGCGGGCCGTCGCGGTCAGCCCCTCGGCCGCGGCCCGCAGCGAGGCCGGCGTGTCCGCCCCCACCCGCAGGAACCGGCCCGACCACGCGTCCAGCTCCCCGCTCGCGATCGCCAGCACCATGGCCACGACCTCCTCCGGGTCCGTCCAGTCCGTGCGGTCGGCGTGCTGGCGCATGCCCGTCGACATCGCCGTCCGGACCACCCCGGGCGACAGCTCGAACGCGAGGACCCCGTGCTCGGCCCCCGCGGCGGCGATCGCCCCGCCGAGGCGGAACAGCGCCGCCTTGCTCGCCGCGTACGCCGCGTACGTCCCGCCGTCCTTCGACGCCGCGCCCGAGCTCAGGTCCACCACCCGGCCCGCGCCCCGCGCCACCATCCCCGGCAGCACCGCCCGCGCGACGTGGAAGGGACCCAGGACGTTGGCCTCCAGCACCGCCTTGACCTGCGCGAGGTCCGCCTCCCACGGCGGCACCTCCCGGGCCTCGATACGGCCCGCGGACTGCACCAGCAGGTCGAAACCGCCCAGCTCCAGCTCCAGGGCGTGCACCCCCGCGGCCACCGCCGCGGGGTCGGTGACGTCGAACGCGGTGGCGACCGCCCGGCCGCCGTCGGAGGTGATCTCCTCGACCAGCTCGTCCAGCTCCCGCGCGTTGCGGGCCGTCACCGCCACCGTGAACCCCGCCCGCGCCAGCCCCGCCGCGACCGCGCGGCCGATGCCCCGGCTCGCGCCGGTCACCAGCGCGCGCACGGGCTGGACCCGCAGCGGGCCCGACGCCGGTTCAGACACGCTGGGTGGCCCCCGTCCGCTCCGCGGCGACCGCCACCGCGGCGTCCCGCGCCGCGCTCGCCTCCTCGGCCGTCAGCGTGCGGTCCGGGGCCCGGAACCGCAGCGCGAACGCCAGCGACTTGCGGCCCGCCCCGACCTGCTCGCCGGTGTAGACGTCGAACAGCCGCACGTCCTCCAGCAGCGGGCCCGCGCCCTCCCGCAACGCCGACTCCACGCGGGCCGCGGGCGTCGCCGCGTCCACCACGAGGGCGACGTCCTGGGTGGCCGCCGGCAACGGCGACAGCGACGCGACCTGCGGGCTCGCCCCCACCTGCGCCAGCAAGACGTCCAGGTCCAGCTCGAACGCGACCGCCCGGGCGGGCAGCTCCAGGGCCGCCACCGCGCTGGGGTGCAGCTCCCCGGCGTACCCGACGGTGTGCCCCTGACCGGTCACGACCCGCGCCCCGCGCCCGGGGTGCCAGGGCGCGTGCTCGACCGCCTCCACCGCCACCTCGACCCCGACCGCCGCGGCGACCGTGCGCGCCGCCTCCACGGCGTCGGCCCAGCTCGCAGGCTCCCCGGCGCGGGCGAACCCGTCGCCGAGCGCACCCGGCCGGCGCCGGACGCCGGTGAGGATCCCGGCCACGTGCAGCGGCTGGGCCGGGACCGCCTCGCGCAGGCGGGCCAGGGACTCCTCGTCCGGACGCGCCTCGACCCCCGGGACCGGCGCCGGTCCCGCACCCGGGCGCGGGTGCGTCACCGACCCCAGCTCCACCAGCGCCAGGTCCCGCAGCCCGCGCGAGACGTTGCGCCGCACCGTCTCCACCAGCGAGTCCAGCAGGCTCGTCCGCATCAGCGGCTGCTGCTCCGACATCGGGTTCGCCAGCCGCAGCGCGCGGCGGCGGGGGTCGTCGGCCGGCAGCTGCTGCGCGTCGAACACCGACGCCGCGACGAACGGGTAGCTCAGGACCTCGACGAACCCGTCGTCCGCGAGCGCCCGGGCCACCGACCGGCGGGCCCGCTGGGCGGGCGTCAGCCCCGACCCGGCGGGGGCGGGCGGCAGCACCGAGGGGATCGCGTCGTACCCCGCGATGCGGGCGACCTCCTCCACCAGGTGCACCCGGCCGACGAGGTCGGGCCGCCACGTGGGGGGAACGACCGTCAGGACCG
The DNA here is from genome assembly GCF_050871965.1 of Kineococcus lubricus. Taxonomy (NCBI): domain Bacteria; kingdom Bacillati; phylum Actinomycetota; class Actinomycetes; order Kineosporiales; family Kineosporiaceae; genus Kineococcus; species Kineococcus lubricus. The sequence goes on along the minus strand of NZ_JBJLSK010000012.1, from coordinate 139,008 downwards.
GGCCCTCCACGGTCACCGCGCAGCCGACCTGGGTGAGGATCGAGACGATCTCGTCGGCGGCGTACGGCACGCCGACGACGTGCTCGGGGAAGCCCGCGTCCATCGTGATCGGCTGCGGCGCGGCCGGTGCGCCGACGTCGGTGGCCTCGGCGTCGGGGGTGCCGCCGCCGTGCTCGACCAGCAGGCGCACCGCCAGCTCCACGGCGCGGTCGCAGATCGCCGGGTCGGTGCCCCGCTCGAAGCGCTTGGCCGCCTCCGAGGGCAACCGGTGCCGGCGCGCCGTGCGCGCGACGCTCACCTGCGCGAAGTGCGCCGCCTCCAGCAGCACCGCCCGGGTGCCGTCGGAGACCTCGCTGGCCTGCCCGCCCATGACCCCGGCCAGGCTCAGCACGCGCGACGTCGACGGGTCGCCGGGGGCCTCGTCGGTGATGAGCAGGTCCTCGGGGTGCAGGGTGCGCTCGACGTCGTCCAGCGTCGTCAGGGTCTCCCCCGCCCGGGCCCGCCGGACGACGATCTCGCCCTGCAGCGCGTCCAGGTCGTAGGCGTGCAGCGGCTGGCCCGTCGCGAGCATCACGTAGTTCGTCACGTCGACGGCCAGCGAGATCGACCGCATCCCGGCCTGCCGCAGGCGGTCGGCGATGAACCGCGGCGAGGGGCGGGTGGGGTCCACCCCGCGCACCACGCGCGCGACGAACCGGTCGCAGCCCACCGCGCCGCGCAGCGGGGCGTCGTCCTCCAGCCGCACGGGGAACCCCGGCCCGGCCGGGCGCGGCACCTCGACGTCGACCGGGTCGCGCAGGACCTCCTCGACGGGACGGCGGGTCCCGTGGGCGTACTCGCGGGCGATGCCGCGGATGCTGAAGCAGTACCCGCGGTCGGGGGTGACGTTGACCTCGACGGTCTCCTCGGCCAGGCCGAGCAGTTCCAGCGCGTCCTGCCCCGGGGTCACCTCGGCGCCCGGCAGGAACCGCGTCAGGACGATGATCCCGTCGTGGTCCTCACCGAGGCCGAGTTCCTTCGCCGAGCAGATCATGCCGTCGGACACGTGGCCGTACGTCTTGCGCGCGGCGATGCCGAAACCGCCGGGCAGCTCGGCCCCGGGCAGCGCGACGACGACCAGGTCGCCCTCGACGAAGTTGTGCGCGCCGCAGACGATGCCGCGCGAGCCGTCGGCGTCGTTGTGCTCCGGGCCCACGTCGACGTGGGTCCAGTTGATCGTCTTGCCGTTCTTCTGCGGCTCCTTCACGAGGTCCAGGACGCGGCCGACGACGACCGGGCCGGTGACCCCGGCGCTGTGGACGCCCTCCTCCTCCAGGCCCACCCGGACCAGGGAGGCGGCGACGTCGGCGCCCCGCGCCCCCGGCTCCAGGTCGACGTGCTCGGCGAGCCAGCTCAACGGGACGCGCATCAGCCCTGCCCCTCCTGCACCGTCGCCACGCCGGAGGCCGAGAGGTCCTCCACGCCGAACGCCCGGCTGAACCGCACGTCGCCCTCCACCATGTCGCGCATGTCCGTCACCCCGTTGCGGAACATCAGCGTCCGCTCGATCCCCATCCCGAACGCGAAGCCCTGGTAGCGGTCGGGGTCGATCCCCGCCGCCCGCAGCACGTTCGGGTTGACCATGCCGCAGCCGCCCCACTCGATCCAGCCGCGCTCGGCGTCGCGGCCCAGGGAGAACCGCAGGTCCAGCTCGGCGCTGGGCTCGGTGAACGGGAAGTACGCCGGGCGCCAGCGGGTCTGGACGGCGTCGCCGAACATGGCGCGGGCGAAGTGGTCGAGCGTGCCCTTGAGGTTGGCCATGGTCAGGCCCTCGTCGACGGCGATGCCCTCGAGCTGGTGGAACACCGGCGTGTGGGTCGCGTCGAGCTCGTCGGTGCGGAACACCTTGCCCGGGCAGACCACGTACAGCGGGACCCCGCGGTTCAGCAGGGAACGGGCCTGCACCGGGGAGGTGTGCGTGCGCAGGACCAGGCCGGACCCCGGACCGCCGTGCTCGTCGGCCACGAAGAACGTGTCCTGCATCTGCCGCGCCGGGTGGTCGGCGTCGAAGTTCAGCGCGTCGAAGTTGAACCACTCGGCCTCGACCTCGGGCCCCTCGGCGACCTCCCAGCCCATCGCGGTGAACACGTCCGCGACGCGCTCGACGAGCAGCGGGATGGGGTGGCGCGCACCCCGCTCGGCGCGGGCGACCGGCGCGGTGACGTCGACGACCTCCTCGCGCAGCACCCGCTCGGTGCGCTCGGCCTCCAGCACCGCGGTGCGCGCGGCGATCGCGGCGTTCAGGCGGCCGCGGGCCTGGCCCACGCGCTTGCCGGCGGCCGCCTTCTCGGGGCCGGGCAGCGTCCCGATGGCGCGGTTGGCCAGGGCGAGGGGGCTGCGGTCGCCGGCGTGCGCCAGGCGGGCGGCCTTGAGCTCGTCGAGGTCGGGGGCGGCGGCCACCGCGGCCAGGGCGGCGTCGAGGGCGGCCTGCACGCTCGCCTCGTCCACCGCGCCCTCGGGCACGTCGGGCTGGTCGGACATCGGGGTGCGCACTCCTCGGGACGGACGGATCGTTGCCCCGATCCTCCCAGACGGCCGGCACCGGCCGCCCGCGAGCCTCAGGCCGCCGGCGCCGGTTCGCCCGCGGGCAGCCGGACGGTGAAGCGGGCACCCCCGGCCGGGGCGGTGTCGACGTCGACGTCACCGCCGTGCGCCTCCACCAGGCCGCGCGTGACGTACAGGCCCAGGCCCGTCCCGCTGCGGGCGCCGCCGTGCCAGAACTTCGAGAAGACGTACGGCCGGTTCTCGTCCGGGACGCCCTCGCCGCCGTCGTCGACCGTCAGGACCACCCACCCGTCCACGGCGGCGACCGTCACCTCGACGGTCCCCGCGCCGTGCCGCACCGCGTTGTCGACGAGGTTGGTCACCACCTGCGCCATCCGGTCGGGGTCGGCCCACAGCTCGGGCAGCTCCGGGGCCACCGTCAGGACGAACCGCTCGTCGTCGTAGCCGGCCATCCGCAGCCGGTCGACGTGCTCGCGCACCAGCGCGGCCAGGTCCATGGGCCGCCGGTGCACCGTCAGCCGGCCCGCGTCGACGCGGGCGACGTCGAGGAGGTCGCCGACCAGGCGGCTGACGCGGTCGGCGTCGGCCTGCACCGTGCTCAGCATCAGGCGCTTCTGCTCGTCGGTGAACCGGTCCCACCGGCGCAGCAGGCTGGCGGTGAACTGCTTCACCGACGTCAGCGGCGAGCGGAGCTCGTGCGCCACGGTCGCGATGAGGCTGGTGGTGTCGGTCTCGGCGCGGCGGCGCTCGTCGGGGGTGCGCAGCGCCAGGACGGCGCGCAGCAGCCGGCCGGAGTCGTCGCGGTGGAAGCGCGCGGTCACGAGCAGCTCGGTGCCGCCGGGCAGCAGCAGCAGCCGCTCGGCGTGCCCGTCCTCGGTCACCCCGCTGGGGCGGCGGGCGGTGTCGCGCAGGACGTCCCACCAGCGCCGCCCCGAGGTGTCCTGCAGCGGCAGGGCCCGGCGCAGGGGTGTGCCGACGAGCTCGGTGCGGGGCCGGCCCAGGAGCCGTTCCGCCGCCTGGTTCAGGTCGGTGATGGACCCGTCGCCGGCGACCACGACGACGCCGTCGGGCAGGTCGTCCAGCTGGAGGTCGGGCACCACGAGGGGACGGGCCGACGACGCGGCCTCGGCGCTCCCCCTCGCCTCGGGCACGCTGTGACACTAAGGCATCGGGCGCGGCGCACCACCACAGGGACCGCTCAGGCGGGTCCGGCGCGGCGTTCGCCGCGGTGCGCGCGGGCGCTGGCGTACAGGCAGACGACGGCCGCGGTGGCCAGGTTCAGGCTCTCGGCCCGGCCGTGCAGCGGGACGCGCACCACCGCGTCGGCCAGCGACCGGCCCTGCTCGTCCAGGCCGGCGGCCTCGTTGCCGAAGACCCACGCCGTGCGGCGGCGCAGGTCGACCCCGCGCGCCGTCCCGCGCGCCGCCTCGTCGGCGAGGTCGTCGAGGTCGTGCTCGCCCCGCCCGTCGGCGGCCAGGACGGTGGAGCCGCTGCGCTGCAACGCGGTCACGACGTCGGCCAGGGGCACGCCGACGACGACGGGCAGGTGGAACAGGCTGCCGGCGGTGGACCGGACGCACTTGGGGTTGAAGACGTCGACGCTGCTGGCGGTCAGGACGACGGCGTCCGCACCGGCGGCGTCGGCGGCGCGCAGGACCGTCCCGGCGTTGCCCGGGTCGCGGACCCGGTCCAGGACGGCGACCAGCCGCGGCTGCGCGGCGAGGACGTCGTCGAGGTCGGTGGTCGTCGTGGGGCAGACCGCCACCAGCCCCTGCGGGGTGACGGTGTCGCTCATCGCGGCCAGGACCTCGTCGGTGACGATCCACGCGCGGGGCGCCCCGGCGACGATCGCGGGGTACCGCTCGGCCGCGTCGGCGGTGGCGTACAGCTCCAGGGCCGCCCGCGCCGCGACGGCCTCGCGCACGGCCTGCGGTCCCTCGGCGAGGAACCGCCCGTGGCGCTGACGCGCCGAACGCCCGGTCAGCGCGCGCACGGACCTCACCCGCTCCGCTCGGGGGTTCGAGAGGACGGGGAGGTCTGCGTGCGGCACTGCCGGGCGTTCTGCGTCGGGGTCGCGCGGGCTCAGGCCGCGGAGCCCTCGGCGGCCGCGGTCGCCGGGACGGCGGCCTTGGCGGTCTTCACCAGCGCCGAGAAGGCGGCCGGGTCGGACACGGCGAGCTCGGCCAGCATGCGACGGTCGACCTCGATCTCAGCGGCCTTCAGGCCCTGGATGAAGCGGTTGTACGTCATGCCCTCGGCGCGGGCCGCGGCGTTGATGCGCTGGATCCACAGGCGACGGAAGTCGCCCTTGCGGGCCTTGCGGTCGCGGTACGCGTAGACGAGGGAGTGGGTGACCTGCTCCTTCGCCTTGCGGTACAGGCGCGAACGCTGGCCGCGGTAGCCGCTGGCCTGCTCGAGGACGGTGCGACGCTTCTTCTGGGCGTTGACTGCGCGCTTCACGCGTGCCACGGGGTACTCCTAGTCAGTCGGTCGCGGGCTGCGGCGGGACCGGAGGGGTCGCGCGCCCGCTGGTTGTCGGTGAGCACCGGTCCGGGTGGACCGGCCGCGGATCAGATGCCGAGGAGCTTCTTGATCTTCTTGGCGTCCGCGGGCGACACGACCGCGTCGACCGAGAGGCGACGGGTGCGCTTGCTCGGCTTCACCTCGAGCAGGTGGCGCTTGTTGGCGCGCTCGCGCATGACCTTGCCGGAGCCGGTGGTGCGGAACCGCTTCTTGGCGCCGGAGTGGGTCTTGTTCTTGGGCACGTCTTCTCCTGTGTTCGGTGCCGGGGGTGGACCCCGGCCTGGTCTGGCGAACGGCCCGCGGGAGCGTGCCTCCCGCGGGCCGTGTCAGGTGGGCGTCAGGACGCCGTGGCGGCCGTCTCGTCGGACGAGGCGGCCGGGGCGTCGGCAGCGGGGGCGTCGGCCGGCTCGGCGGCCTCGGCGTCCTTGCGGCGACGTTCCTCGGCCTTGGCCTCGGCCTTCTTCTTGTGCGGCCCGATGACCATCACCATGTTGCGGCCGTCCTGGCGCGGCGAGCTCTCGACGCTGCCCAGGTCGGCCACGTCCTCCGCGAGGCGCTGCAGCAGCCGGAAGCCCATCTCGGGCCGCGACTGCTCACGTCCGCGGAACATGATCATGACCTTGACCTTGTCACCGGCCTTGAGGAACCGCTCGACGTGGCCCTTCTTGGTGCCGTAGTCGTGCGGGTCGATCTTCAGACGGAACCTGATCTCCTTGAGGATCGTGTTCGTCTGGTTCTTGCGGGCTTCGCGGGCCTTCATGTCGGACTCGTACTTGAACTTGCCGAAGTCCATGAGCTTGCAGACCGGCGGCCGCGCCGTCGGAGCGACCTCGACGAGGTCGAGGCCTGCTTCGTCCGCCAGCCGCAGCGCGTCCTCGACGCGCACGATGCCGACCTGTTCGCCGTTGGGGCCCACGAGCCGCACCTCGGGAACACGGATGCGGTCGTTGATGCGGGGCTCGCTGATGTGCTGCTCCTTCGTCGTCGTGTGGGGCCGCCGGACACGAGGAAGGCCCCCGTGCACGGACGCGCTGCGGGGGCCACCGGATCCGACGACGCACCCACCACGCCCCGCCCACGAGGGACGAGCGCGACGAGGGACGCCGCTGCGCCCCTCCGGGGAGGAGCGCGGACCAGGACCCGCGGCGCCGTGGGCACCGGGGTGGGAGGAGGCCTCCGCTTCGCGTGCCGGCCCCACGGACCGCCGGTCCCCCGGTGGTGTTCCGCGGGGATCGGCTGACGTGTGCCGGTCGGTCGCCTGCAAGAGTATCAGCATGCAGTCACAGAGCACCCCTGACGGCGACGGCGCCGGTTCGGCGGCCGACGGGTTCGCCCGCGACATCGCCGACGTCCCCGCCGCCGAGATCATCACCACCACCGCCGTCCACCTCATGAGCGCCGCCGCCGTCAAGTGCGGGCTGGCGGAGGGACCGGACGCCGGGGACCACCTGGACCTGGCCGAGGCCCGCATCCTCATCACCGCGCTGGCCGGTCTCGTCGTCACCTCCGCACCCGACATCGGCGGGCAGCACGCCCGTTCCCTGCGCGACGGCCTGCGCTCGCTGCAGCTGGCCTTCCGCGAGGCCTCGGACGTCCCGGACGAACCGGGCAAGGGCCCCGGCGAGCGCCTCACGGGAAGCGTGGTCTGAGCCGCGTGCGCCGGGCGACCGCGGCGGTCACCGCCCCGGCGCCCAGGCCGAGGAGGCCCACGACCAGGAACGGGGCGCCGGGCCCGCCGGCGTCGCCGACGGCCCCGGCCAGCGGCGCCCCGGCGGCGGCGCCCACGGTCGTGGCGGCCGCGTGCCAGCCCATCGCCCGCCCGCGCACCGACTCGTGGACGCCGTGGGCGACCAGGTCGACGGTGGCGCTGATGACCGGCGCGCAGAACAACCCCGCCACGAAGGCCCCCAGCGCCAGCGCCAGCGGCCCGTGCAGCACCGTCAGGGGCACCGTCGCCACCCCGAGGCAGGCCACCAGCAGCCACGGCGGCACCGCCCGCGGCAGCACCCCGTGCACGAGCCCGCCGACGACCGACCCGGCGGCCCAGACCGCCAGCACCAGCCCGGTCCACCCGACCGCCCCCTCCTCGCGCAGCCGCGCGACGATCCCGATGTCGGTGGCCGACAGGACGAGGTCGGCGGCGAACGCGCACGCCATCGCCAGCAGCAGGGCCGACGTCCAGACCCGGTGCCCGCCCCCGGTCGCCGCGCCGTGGTGCCGCCCGTCGTCGGGGGCGCTGCGCAGCGGCGGGTCGAGCACGAACAGCGCCGCGGCCGCCACGACCTGAGCGGCTCCGACCACGAGCATGGCCACCGCCGTGGAGAACCCGAGGGCGATCGCCGTCCCGGCCGCCGGGCCGACCATGTACGAGAACTCGACGAGCACGGCGTCCAGGGAGAACGCCGTGCGGCGGCGTTCGGGCGGGACGACCACCGCCAGCGACTGGCGCACGACCGTGAACACCGGTGGACCGAGCGCGCCGGCGACGAACGAGACCACCAGCAGCCCCGCGTACGGCAGGAACGGCGCCACCGACCAGCAGGCGGCCTGGGCCAGCACCGTCGGGACCAGCGCCCGCCGCAGCCCGTAGCGGTCCACGACCCGGCCGCGCCACGGGGAGCTGACCGCGGTGCCGACCGTCGCGGCGGCGCCGACCAGACCGGCCGGGCCGTAGCCCAGCCCCAGGGTCTGCACGACGTGCAGCACGCAGACGATGCCCGCCATGAACAGGGGGACCCGCCCCAGGGAACCGACGAGCTCGAGCAGGACGACGCCCCGCACCGCCAGCACGTCGCGGTAGGGGCGGAACACCTGCGCGAGAGCGGTGGCGCGCTCGGGGACGGCGGGAGGCACGGCCAGCACTCTGGCAGGCCCGGGCACCGCGTCCACCCGGTGCCGCCCCGCTGCGCGGGGCACGGTGCCGGGGTGGTCTGATGTACCCGCAACCCTTGAACTCGCAAGCACCTGGAGGTACCACGTGGCGACCAACGACCTCGGCCTGCTGGCCCTGCGTCTCGGGATCGGCGGCACGCTGATCGCGCACGGCGCGCAGAAGCTCTTCGGCGCCTTCGGCGGCGGTGGCCTGGAGGGCACCGCCGGCGCGATGCACGCCATGGGCTTCCGCCCGGGCAAGCGCAACGCCGTCCTGGCCGGTGCCTCCGAGGCCGGCGGCGGCGCCCTGCTCGCCCTCGGCCTGGCCACCCCCGTCGGCGGGGCCTCGGCGGCCGCCGCGATGGCGGCGGCCTCGTTCGTGCACAAGCCCAACGGGTTCTTCGCCACCGCCGGCGGCTTCGAGTACCCGGCCGTGCTGGGCCTGGCGTCGGTCGCGCTGGCCGTCGGCGGCCCGGGCCGCATCAGCCTGGACGCGGCGACCGGGCACGTCTTCAACAAGCGCTGGACGACGGTGCTGGCCCTGGCCGCGGCCGGGATCGGCGCCTACACGACGATCAAGGCGCGCGAGGCGACCGTGGCGGCGGAGTCCGCGGAGTCGTCCGAGGGCTGAGGCTCCCGGCCCGGGTCGTCGTCCGGTGACGGGCGACGACCCGGCCCCGCGGGGTCAGGCGGGCAGGACCTGGAACTCCAGGGACTCGGCCCGTTCGGCGACGACGCCGGAGGCCAGCCGCTCCCCCACCACCCGCAGCAGCTCGTCCAGCCCCGGGCGGTCCAGGCCGGGGACGACCCCCAGCACGACCCGCAGCTCGGCACCGCGCCCCGGCTCGCACCGGGTACCGCGCACGGCCGGCAGGTCGCGCACGGCGTCGGCGACCGCGGCGGCCACCGTCGCGTCGAGCGCGGCGGGGATCCACTCCCCGCCCCGCGCGAGGGTCCAGAACGCGCTGCGGCGCACCACGAACCGCACCGGGCCCGCCGGGTCGAGCACGAGCACGTCGCACTCCTCCTGCACCCCCGACAGGGCCGCCTGCTCGGCCGGCACCGGGACGGGGCGGGCGTCCGCGCGCCAGGCCGACAGCGCCGCGAGGTCGGTGAACAGCGGCAGGCCCCGCCGGCCGTCGGGCTGGGTCAGCAGCGCCAGCGCCATGTCGGCGCTCTTGTCGCCGCCGTCCGCGCCGACCTCGCCCAGCTCGGCCACGACGGGCGCGAAGACCCGGCTGCCGGCCAGCGCCGCGACGACCGCGCGTTCGGCGTGCACCCGCTCCACGGCGTCCTCCCCGGTCCGCGCCCAGGCCCCCAGGGCCAGGGCCAGGGGTTCGGACCGGGACCCGTCGTCGGCGGCGAAGGCGTTGGGCGCCAGGGTGCGACCGGCCCACGGCACCCCGGCGGAGTCGGTGCGGCGCGGGTCGTGCCCCTCCTCGTGCCCGGCGCCGCGCCCGGCGCCGTGCCCGGCGCCGTGCTCGGTCAGGGCCGGCCCGCCACGTCGAGCGCCTCGGGCAGCGTGAACGCGCCCGCGTACAGGGCCTTGCCGACGATCGCGCCCTCGACGCCGGTGTCGACCAGGTCGCGCAGCACGCACAGGTCCTCCAGGCTCGAGATCCCCCCCGAGGCCACCACGGGGGCCGAGGTCCGCGAGCAGACCTCCCGCAGCAGGTCGACGTTCGGGCCGCGCAGGGTGCCGTCCTTGGTGACGTCGGTGACGACGTAGCGCGAGCAGCCGTCGGCGTCCAAGCGCGCCAGGACCTCCCACAGGTCGCCGCCCTCGCGCGTCCAGCCCCGGGCGGCGAGGGTCGTCCCGCGCACGTCCAGACCGACGGCGATGCGGTCGCCGTGCCGGGCGATGGCCGCGCGCGTCCACTCCGGGTCCTCCAGGGCCGCGGTCCCCAGGTTCACGCGCCGGCACCCCGTCGCGAGCGCGGCCTCCAGGGAGGCGTCGTCGCGGATGCCGCCGGACAGCTCCACGGCGACGTCGAGCCGGCCCACGACCTCGGCGAGCAGCTCGCGGTTCGACCCGCGGCCGAAGGCGGCGTCGAGGTCGACGAGGTGCACCCACTCCGCGCCGGCCTCCTGCCACGCGAGCGCCGCCTCCAGGGGGGCGCCGTAGAAGGTCTCGCTGCCGGCCTCGCCCTGGACGAGCCGGACGGCCTGGCCGTCGGCGACGTCGACCGCCGGGAGCAGTTCCAGGCGCCGGGGGGTGGGGGTGTTCTCGCTGGTCACGGGGGGCGAGTCTACGAGGGTCCGGTGGCGCCGGGGGCACCACCGGACCGGGCCCCTCAGGCCAGGGAGCCCACCCAGTTGCGCAGCAGCTGCGCGCCGGCGTCGCCGGACTTCTCCGGGTGGAACTGGGTCGCCGACAGCGCGCCGTTCTCCACGGCCGCCACGAAGCGCGTCCCGTGCTCGGCCCACGTCAGCTGCGGCAGCGGGACCCGGCCGTCGGTGGTGTCCACCATCTCGAACCGCTGCACCGCGTAGGAGTGCACGAAGTAGAACCGCTCGTCCTCGACGCCGGCGAACAGCGTCGACCCGGCGGGCGGCTCGACGGTCGACCACCCCATGTGCGGGACGACGTCGGCGGGCAGGCGCTCCACCGTCCCCGGCCACTGGCCCAGCCCGTCGGGCAGGCCCTCACCGGGTTCGGTGGAGGTCTCGAACATGACCTGCAGCCCCACGCAGATCCCCAGGACCGGACGGCCACCGGCCAGGCGCCGGTCGACGATGGTGTCCCCGCCGATGGCCTTCAGCCCCGCGTTGACGGCGGCGAAGGCGCCGACACCGGGCACGAGCAGGCCGTCGGCCTCCAGGGCCCGCTTGCGGTCGGCGGTGAGCTCGACGTCGGCGCCGACGCGTTCCAGGGCGCGCACGGCGGACCGGACGTTGCCGAACCCGTAGTCCAGGACGACGACGCGGCGGGTCACAGCGCGCCCTTGGTGGAGGGGATGCCCTGCACGCGCGGGTCCGGTTCGACGGCGTAGCGCAGCGCCCGGGCCAGGGCCTTGAACTGGGCCTCCACGACGTGGTGCGGGTCCCGGCCGGCGAGGACCCGCACGTGCAGGCAGATCTGGGCGTGGAAGGCGAAGCTCTCCAGCACGTGCCGGGTCAGGGAACCGGTGAAGTGGCCTCCGATGAGGTGGAACTCCTGCCCGGCCGGTTCGCCCTCGTGGACGCAGTACGGGCGCCCGGAGACGTCCACGACCACGTGGGCCAGGGCCTCGTCCAGCGGGACGGTCGCGTCGGCGAAGCGGCGGATGCCGGCCTTGTCCCCCAGCGCCTGCCGGAACGCCTGCCCCAGGACGATGGCGGTGTCCTCGACGGTGTGGTGCACGTCGATGTGGGTGTCGCCGGTGGCGCGGACGGTGAGGTCCATGAGCGAGTGCTTGCCCAGCGCCGTGAGCATGTGGTCGTAGAACGGCACGCTGGTGTCGATCTGCGTCTGCCCCGACCCGTCGAGGTCGAGCTCGACGAGGACGCTGGACTCGCTGGTGCTGCGCTCGATCCGCGCGGTACGGCTCACTTCTGGTCCACCACTTCCTGGAGTGCCGATCGGAACTTCTGCATCTCGTCGGCCGTGCCGACGGTCACCCGCAGCCAGCCGGCCGGGCCGGTCTCGCGGATGAGGACACCGCGGTCCAGCAGTCCCTGCCAGACCGCGTGGCGGTCCTCGAAACGTCCGAACAGGACGAAGTTCGCGTCCGAGTCCGCGACCTCGAACGCGTTGGCGCGCAACCACTCGACGGTCTCGTCGCGCCGGGCGCGCAGTTCGTCGACGGTCGACAGCAGGGTCGCGGAGTGCTTGAGCGCGGCGCGCGCGGTCGCCTGCGTGACGGCGGACAGGTGGTACGGCAGCCGCACGATCCGCAGCGCGTCGACGAACGCGCGGGAGGCCGCGAGGTACCCCACGCGGGCGCCGGCCAGGGAGAACGCCTTGCTCATGGTGCGGCTGACGGCCAGGTTGCCGTACCGGGGCAGCAGTTCCAGCGCGCTGGGGGTGCCCGCGCGGCGGAACTCCCCGTAGGCCTCGTCGACGACCACGACGGCGTCCCCGGCGACCTCCAGCACCGCCTCGACGGTCTCCAGCGGCAGCGCGGTGCCCGTCGGGTTGTTCGGGCTGGTCAGCAGCACCACCGAGGGGCGGTGGAGGCGGACCTGCTCGCGGGCGTGGTCGGCGTCGACCGTGAAGTCGTCCTCGCGCCGCCCCGTCACCCAGGTGGTGAGGGTGTCGCGGGCGTACTCGGGGTACATCGAGTAGGTGGGGGCGAAGCTGAGGGCCGTCCGGCCCGGCCCGCCGAAGGCCTGCAGGACGTGCAGCATGACCTCGTTGGACCCGTTGGCCGCCCAGACCTGCTCGGGCGCGAGGTCGGCGCCGGACTCGGTGCGCAGGAACGCGGCGAGGTCGGCGCGCAGGTCGAGGAACTCGCGGTCGGGGTAGCGGTTCAGCCCGGTCGCGGCGCGCGCCACGGCGGCGGCGATGTCGGCGACGATCTCGGGGGCCACCGGGTACGGGTTCTCGTTGACGTTCAGCACGACCGGGACGTGCAGCTGGGGGGCGCCGTAGGGGTGCTCGCCGCGCAGGTCCTCGCGCAGCGGCAGGTCGGCCAGCGTGGTCGTCTCGGTCACGGGGGCCAGTCTCCCAGACCGGGCGGGCCCGTCCGACCTACCCTGGGGCGGGTGCGCCCCCTCCCCGCCCTCCTGCTCGCCGCCGCGCTCCTCACCGGCTGCGCCTCCGACGGCTCCTCCGCCGCGACCGACTGCACGCTGGACGGGTGCACGATCACGTACCCCCGCACGCAGGGCGACGCGACGGTGTCGGTGCTCGGCGTGGAGGCCCGGCTGGTGGGGGTGGGCGACGGGACGGTCGACCTGGAGGTGGCGGGGCAGGACCTCTCCCTGGCCGTCGGGACCTCGGCCGAGGTGGGCGGGCTGACGGTGGAGGTGGTGGGCGTGGACGACGGCGAGGTCGTCGTGAGCGTGCGGCGCTGACCCGGCGGCTCGCCGGCGGCCGACCGGTCCGGGCGGGTGCCCTCGCGTCGAGGCCACCCACCCGGAGGAGCGCTCAGATCGTCAGGACCTTCGCGATCGTGCCGGTGCGCGCCCCCTCGTAGGCGGCCAGCAGCACCCCGAGGACGGCGATCCCCTCGGTCTCGGTGTGCAGGGGCCGCTGCCCGGTGCGCAGGCAGTCGGCGAAGGCGCCGATCTCCTCGACGAAGGAGTCGACCTCGGCGAACTCGAAGGTCTCCTCCTCACCGCTGCGCAGCCGGTAGGTCACCGAGTTCGCGGTCCCGGTGAGGGAACCCAGCTCCCCGACGACGGAGAACTTCTCGGTGCCCGGCGCCGGGTCGTAGGCCCAGCTGGTGACCATCTGCCCGACCACGCCGTTGTCGAAGCGGACGAGGACCTGCGCGGAGTCCTCGCCCTCCATGAACTTCAGCCGGTGCGTCGACAGGAACGCGGTGGCCTCGGTCGGCTGGGCGTCGGCGAGGTGCAGCAGCAGGTACGTCGGGTGGTAGCCGGTGTCGATGAGCTCACCGCCGCCGCTGGTGCGGGCCGAGGCGCGCCACCCCATGTTCTGGGGGTCGAAGTCGTTGTGGAAGCTGTCGGTCGTGCGGACCTCGTAGACGGTGCCGAGGAGCCCGGAGGCCAGGAGTTCCTTCGCCTTGGCCACCGAGGGGAAGAACAGCTGGTTGTGGGCGCACATGAGGGTGACGTCGTTGGCCCGCACGGCCCCGGCGACCCGGGCGGCCTCGTCGGCGGTCAGGCACAGCGGTTTCTCGCACAGGACGTGCTTGCCCGCCTCGGCCGCGGCGACGATGGCCTCGGCGTGCAGGTGGTGCGGCAGGCAGATGTCGACGGCGTCGAGGTCGGCCGCGCGCAGCATCTCGCGGTAGTCGGTGAACGCCTGCGCGCCGAGTTCGGCGGCGCGGGTGTTCGCGGCCTCCTCGACGACGTCGGCGACGGCGGTGACGGCGATCTTGTCGGCGTGCGCGCGGTACCCCTTGACGTGGGCGCGGGTGATGCCGCCGCCGCCGATGAGGCCGACCTTGACGGTTCCGTTGACAGTCCTGCTCATTCCTTCACTCCTGCAGCGGTGTTGGCCCGCACGACGAGGCGGGTGAGGTCGACGGCACGTTCGAGGTTCTCGGTCGCGTGGGTCCCGGCGGCGGCGTGCCGCACCCACTGGGCGAACGCGTCGGGGGCGTCGGCGGGGACGTCGAGCTGCTCGACCCGCCCGTCGGGCCGGCGGTGGGTGAGGCGCCCGCCGTCGTCGGTGTAGTGCACGGACCCCTCGGTCCCGTGCACGTCGATCGTGAAGGCGTCACCGCTCACGAAACCCGCCTCGACGACGCCGATCCGGCCGTCGTCGTACCCGACGGTGACGACGGCGTGGTCCTCGACCGCGCGGCCGGTGACCGAGGCGTACACGGCCCGGACGGTGCGCGGCTCGGCGCCGAGGAACAGCTGCGTCAGGTAGACCGGGTGGCACCCGAGGTCGGTGAGCGCGCCGCCGACGCTGGGGACCGGGTCGAAGAACCGGTCGGGCAGCCAGCCGGGGTCCCCGCCGTGCACGGCGCCGTCGTGCGACAGCCGCACCCGGGCGTAGGTGATCGTGCCCAGGTCGCCCGAGCGCAGGACGTCCCCGATCGCGAGGGTGTAGCCGTGGTAGAGCCGCGGGAGGGAGACGACGAGGGCGAGCCCGGCGTCGGCGGCCTGCGCGACGAGGCGTTCGGCCTCCTCGACCGTGGGGGCGAGCAGCTTCTCGGTGAAGACGTGCTTGCCGGCGGCGAGCGCCTTGGAGATCACCTCCTGGTGCGCGGTGGTCTCGGTCGTGATCGTGACGGCGTGCACGTCCTCGCGGGCGAGGAGGGCGTCGAGGTCGTCGGTGTACTCGATCCCGAAGTCCTCGGCCAGCGGGCGGCCGAGCGCGGGGTCGTGGTCCCAGGCGGCGACGAGGGTGGTGTCGGGGTGGGCCGCTGCGGAGCGGGCGTAGTCCTTGGCGTGGACGTGCCAGCACCCCAGCACGGCCACGTTCATGGCAGGCACGGGGGAGTTCCTCCGGACGCTTCGTCGGGTCGTGCGCACAACGCGCTGCGGAAGAACGCTAGGACACCCCGGAGCCGGACGGAAGGCTTCGGGAGCACCTTTCTGAGAACGTTTGCAACGAGGGCGGGGCCGGCGGGGGCCGGCTCGACGTCGAGCCGGGCCCCCGCGCGGTCACCGCGGCCTCAGCGGTCCTCGTCGTCGCCGCCGCGCCGGCGCTTCCAGAACCCGCCCTTGCGGGGCGCCTCGGGACCGACGGCGTGCTCGGCCGGGTCGGCCTTGCCCAGCACCAGGTCCTGCACCAGGTCGGGCCACACCGACAGCAGCAGACCGGGGCGGGGGTCCTCCCCGCGCACGCCGCCCACCCACGCCTGCCCCTCGATCGACTCCTCGCCGACGGTGAACAGGACGAACTCGGCCTGCGGCAGGGCCGCGGACAGCGTGCGCACGTCCTGCTCCCCCGTGCCCGGGTCCAGCGTCACCAGCACCGACCCCAGGCCCTTGACCGGCACGACGTGCGCCTGGACGCCGTGCCCGGGCAGGAGGGCGGCCAGCGCCTGCGCCTGGCTCACGCCGACGACGACGACCGACCGCAGCGGCTTCTTCGGGCCGAACGCCTTCTCGAACTCGGCGTCGAAGTCGAAGTCGGGCAGGTCGGGCTCGCCGGGGTCGCCGGGCTTCTCGTCGCTCACCGGCCGAACCTCGCCGTCACCGCGTCGCCGTGCGCGGGCAGGTCCTCGGACTGCGCCAGCGCCACCACGTGCGGCGCCACGTCCCGCAGCGCCCGCTCGTCGTAGTCGACGACGTGGATGCCGCGCAGGAACGTCTGCACGCTCAGGCCGCCGGAGTGCGCGGCCGTCCCGCCGGTGGGCAGGACGTGGTTCGACCCGGCGCAGTAGTCGCCCAGCGACACCGGCGAGTGCGGCCCGACGAACACCGCCCCGGCGTTGCGGACCCGGGCCGCGACGGCGCGGGCGTCGGCGGTCTGGACCTCCAGGTGCTCGGCGGCGTAGGCGTCGACGACGGCCAGGCCGGCCTCGACGTCGTCGACGAGCACGGTGGCCGACTGCCGGCCCCGCAGGGCCTCCTCGACGCGGCCGGAGTGCTTGGTCGCCGCGACCCGCTCGGCCAGGGCGGCGTCGACGGCGTCGGCCAGCTCGGGCGAGTCGGTGACCAGGACGGCCGCGGCCATCGGGTCGTGCTCGGCCTGGCTGACGAGGTCGGCCGCGACGTGGACGGGGTCGGCGGTGCCGTCGGCCAGGACGGCGATCTCGGTGGGGCCGGCCTCGGAGTCGATGCCCACGACGCCCTGGACGTACCGCTTGGCGGAGGCGACGTAGATGTTGCCCGGGCCGGTCACGACGTCGACCGGCGGCACGACGACGGTGCCGTCGGCGTCGCGGGCCCCGTAGGCGAACATCGCGACGGCCTGCGCGCCGCCGACGGCGTAGACCTCCTCGACGCCCAGCAGCGCGCACGCGGCGAGGATCGTCGGGTGCACCGAGCCGCCGAACTCCTTCTGCGCGGGGCTGGTCACCGCGATCGAGGCGACCCCCGCGACCTGGGCCGGGACGACGTTCATGACGACGCTGGAGGGGTAGACCGCCCGGCCGCCGGGCACGTAGAGCCCGACGCGGCCGACGGGGACCCAGCGCTCGGAGACGGTGCCGCCGGGGACGACCTCGGTGGTGGAGGTGGTGCGCCGCTGGTCGGCGTGGACGAGGCGGGCGCGGCGGATCGACTCCTCCAGCCCGGCCCGCACCTGCGGGTCCAGCCCCTCCAGCGCGTCGGCCAGCGCCCGCGCCGGGACGCGGACGTCCTGGACGCGGACGCCGTCGAAGCGCTCGGTGAGCTCCAGCAGGGCCGGGACGCCGCGGGCGCGGACGTCCTCGCAGATCGGGGCGACGCTGGCCAGGGCGGCGGCGACGTCGACGTCGGCGCGCGGGACGACCGAGCGCAGGGCCATCGCGTCGAGGGCCCGACCCCGCAGGTCGACGCGGCGCAGGAGGGGGGTGCTCACGGGAGGCGAGTCTACGATCCGGAGGTCTTAGGGTGGCTCGCGTGCCGCAACGCCTCCCGCTGTTCCCGCTGGGCAGCGTCCTGTTCCCCGGTCTCGTGCTGCCCCTGAACGTCTTCGAGCCCCGGTACCGGCTGCTCGTGCAGGACCTGGTGGGCGAGGGCGGTCTCGACGGGGAGCTGGACGAGGACGACGTGCGCGGCTTCGGCGTCGTGGCGATCAAGGCCGGTCACGAGGTGGGGTCGGACAACGTGCAGGCCCTGCACTCGGTGGGGTGCGTGGCGCTGGTGCGCGACGTCACCGAGACCGAGGACGGCCGGTACGAGATCGTCACCGTCGGGGCCAGCCGCTTCCGGGTCGTGGGGATCGACGAGTCCGCCGGGACCCCCTACCTGACCGGGCT
Source organism: Kineococcus lubricus (assembly GCF_050871965.1). Taxonomy (NCBI): domain Bacteria; kingdom Bacillati; phylum Actinomycetota; class Actinomycetes; order Kineosporiales; family Kineosporiaceae; genus Kineococcus; species Kineococcus lubricus. The sequence goes on along the minus strand of NZ_JBJLSK010000012.1, from coordinate 121,597 downwards.
GGTCGAGCCGTTCGGGGACGACGACGTCGAGGACGACGACGGCGACGGCCGCCTGACGGTGCTGGCGGACTCGGTCAGCCGCGCCTTCGACGAGTACCGCGACGTGCTCGACATCGGCGGCGCCGAGGCGCCCGACGACCCGCGGGTGCTGTCGTACCTGGTCGCGGCCGCGGTGGTGCTGGACCTGGACCAGCGGCAGCGGCTGCTGGAGGCCCCCGACACCGCCACCCGGCTGCAGGCCGAGCTGGACGTGCTGCGCCGGGAGACCACCCTCATCCGCACGTTCGGCGCGGTCCCGGCCACCGAGCTGCCCGAGTGGCCCGTGAACGCGAACTGACGACGGAGTGACGACGGAGGACCGATGGCGAGGAAGACCGACGCCGGGACCCCGGCGCTGAAGCTGCTCACCGCCCGCGGCGTCGCGCACACGCCCCGGCCCTACGACCACGCCGCCCACGACGGGTTCGGGGACGAGGCCGTCCGCGCGCTGCGGGCCGGTGGCCTGGACGTCGACGAGCACCGGGTGTTCAAGACGCTGCTGGCCGACGTCGACGGCCGGCTGGTGTGCGCGGTGCTGCCGGTGGCCCGCATGCTGGACCTGAAGGCGCTGGCCGCGGCGGCCGGCGGGAAGAAGGCGGTGATGGCCGACCCGGCGCGGGCCCAGCGCAGCAGCGGCTACGTCGTGGGCGGGATCAGCCCGCTGGGTCAGCGGACGGTCCTGCCGACGTTCCTGGACGCCTCCGCGCGCGACTTCGCCACGGTGCTGGTCAGCGGTGGCCGGCGCGGGCTGCAGGTGGAGCTGGCCCCGGGCGACCTCGCGGACGCGACGGGCGCGGAGTTCGCCGAGCTGTCCCGTTAGGGGCGGGCCGCCAGCAGCGGCCGCCACCAGTGCTCGTGGGTGCGGTACCACTCGACGGTCTCGGCGAGGCCGGTGTCGAGGTCGTGCACCGGGGCGTACCCGAGCTCGGTGCGGATCTTGGTGCAGTCCACCGAGTACCGCAGGTCGTGGCCCTTGCGGTCGGGGACGTGCCGCACCCGGCTCCAGTCGGCGCCGACGGCGGCCAGGACCCGTTCGGTGAGCTGCCGGTTGGTCAGCTCGGTCCCGCCGCCGATGTTGTAGACCTCCCCCGGCCGGCCGGCCCGGACGACGAGGTCGATGCCGCGGCAGTGGTCGTCGACGTGCAGCCAGTCGCGCACGTTGGCGCCCTCGCCGTACAGCGGGACGGTGCCGCCGTCGAGCAGCGTCGTCACGAACAGCGGGACGACCTTCTCGGGGAACTGGTACGGGCCGTAGTTGTTGGAGCAGCGGGTCGTGCAGACGGGCAGGCCGTGGGTGCGGCCGTAGGCGCGCACGAGCAGGTCGGCCGACGCCTTCGAGGCCGAGTACGGCGAGTTCGGTTCCAGCGGGTGGTCCTCGGTCCAGGACCCGGTCTCCACCGACCCGTACACCTCGTCGGTGGAGACGTGCACGAACTTGTCCACGCCGTGCCGCAGCGCGGCGTCGAGCAGCACCTGGGTGCCGACGACGTTGGTGCGCACGAACCCGGCGGCGCCCTCGATGGAGCGGTCGACGTGGGTCTCGGCGGCGAAGTGCACGACGACGTCGGCCGCGGCGACCAGCGGGTCGACGGCGGCGGGGTCGGCCACGTCGGCGCGCACGACCCGCAGCCGGGGGTCGTCGGCGACGGGGGCGAGGTTCTCGGGGTTCCCCGCGTAGGTGAACCGGTCGAGGACGACGAGTTCGGTGACGTCGGCCGCGGTGGTCAGCGCGGTGCGCACGTAGTGGCTGCCGATGAACCCGGCCCCACCGGTCACGAGCAGCCTCATGGAACCCACAGTAGTGGCACACTCACCGCATGCGGGGGATCATCCTGGCCGGCGGATCGGGGACGCGACTGCACCCCATCACCCGGGCGACCAGCAAGCAGCTCCTGGCCGTCTACGACAAACCGATGGTCTACTACCCGCTGTCCACGCTGATGCTGGCCGGGGTCCGGCGGATCCTGCTCATCACGACCCCGCAGGACGCCCCGCAGTTCCGGCACCTCCTCGGCGACGGTTCGGACTTCGGCGTCGAGCTGACGTACGCGGTGCAGCCCGAACCCGGCGGCCTGGCCCAGGCGTTCCTCATCGGGGAGGAGTTCATCGGGCAGGACAACGTCGCACTCGTGCTGGGGGACAACGTCTTCTACGGCCCCGGCCTGGGGCAGCAGCTGGAACGGTTCGCCTCGGTCGAGGGCGCCACGATCTTCGCGTACCAGGTGCGCGACCCCAGCGCGTACGGGATCGTCGAGTTCGACGCCGACGGGCGCGTGGTGGGCCTGGAGGAGAAACCCGCCCACCCGCGCAGCACGTACGCCGTACCCGGCCTGTACTTCTACGACGGCGACGTCGTCGGGATCGCCCGCGGGCTGGAACCCTCCGCGCGGGGGGAACTCGAGATCACCGACGTGCACCGGGAGTACCTGGAACGGGGCCGGCTGAACGTCGAGGTCCTGCCCCGGGGCACGGCGTGGCTGGACACCGGGACGTTCGACCAGATGCTCGCGGCGAGCAACTTCGTCGGCACGCTCCAGGCGCGGCAGGGCCTGAAGATCGGGTGCCCGGAGGAGGTCGCCTGGGTCAAGGGCTGGATCTCCGACGACGAACTGCGCGCGCGGGGCGCGGCCCTGGCCAAGAGCGGGTACGGGGACTACCTGCTCGGGCTGCTGGACCGGCCCCGGTTCTCCGACCGGTCCTAGACCAGTTCCCGCGCCCCCGCCAGCACCTCCCGGGCCGCGACCGCCCAGCGGTCGCGCCAGTCGCCGACGGGTTCGACGCCGACGCGGGCGAGGTCGGTGGTGTCCAGGGCGGAGAACCCCGGCCGCCGGGCCGCGGTGGGGAACGCGTCGGTCGTGACGGCCCGCACCGGGACGTCGTGCAGGCCCTCGGCGGCCACCACCTCCCGGGCGAAGTCCCACCAGGTCCCGCGACCGGCGGCGGTCGCGTGGTACGTGCCGGCCGGGGCCGCGGCCAGGACCAGGTCGACGATCACGCGGGCGACGTCGGCGGTCCAGGTGGGCTGACCGACCTGGTCGTCGACGACGGACAGGGCGCCGCGCTCGCGGGCCAGCCGCAGCACGGTGCGCGGGAAGCAGGCCCCGGCCGCGCCGTAGCACCAGGCCGTCCGCACGACGAGCGCGTCCGCCCCCGAGGCGGCCACCGCCCGCTCCCCCGCGAGCTTGCCGCGCCCGTACGCCGAGACGGGTCCGGTCGGGTCCTGCACGCGGTAGGGCCGCGCGGAACGGCCGTCGAAAACGTAGTCGGTCGAGACGTGGACGAGCCGTGCTCCGGTCGCCGCGGCGGCGGCGGCCACGTGGGCGGCCCCACCGGCGTTCACGGCGGTGGCCGCGGCCTCCTCGGTCTCGGCCCGGTCCACGGCGGTCCACGCGGCGCAGTTGACGACGACGTCGGCCCCGGCCAGCACGCGGTGGCAGGCGTCGGCGTCGAGGACGTCGAGGTCGCGGCGGGTGAGCGCGACGACGTCGGCGCGCGGGTCGCCGCGGTGCACCGCCCGCACGACGTCGTGGCCGAGCAGCCCCCCGGCTCCGGTCACCATCCAGCGCATCCGGTCACCCCCTGTTCCCAAACGCTTCTAGAACGTGATCGCGGCGAGCATACTGAGCGTTACCTGCAGATGTGCAGGTCTTGACTCTACGGAACTTCGAGGTCACTGCGTGCACGTGGAAGAACTGCCCATCCCGGGAGCGCTGGTGCTGACCCCGACCCTGCACCAGGACCCCCGCGGGACGTTCCTGGAGTGGTTCCGCGCCCCGGACCTGCGGGCCGCCACCGGCCGCGACCTCGCCCTGGCGCAGGCCAACTGCTCGGTGTCGGCGGCCGGGGTCGTGCGCGGCGTCCACTACGCCGACGTCCCCCCGGGGCAGGCCAAGCACGTCTTCTGCCCCGCCGGGGCGGTCCTGGACGTCGTCGTCGACCTGCGCGTGGGGTCACCGGCCTTCGGGCGCTGGACCTCGGTGCTGCTCGACGACGTGGACCGCCGGTCGGTGTTCCTGCCCGAGGGCGTCGGGCACGCGTTCTGCTCCCTCGCCGAGGGCTCCACGGTCGTGTACCTGTGCTCCACGGGGTACGCCCCCGGGCGCGAGCACAGCGTCGACCCCCTCGACCCCGACCTGGCGATCACCTGGCCGACGCACGGCCGGGACGGGTCCGGGCTGGCGATCCGCCTGTCGGAGAAGGACTCCGCGGCCCCCTCGCTGCAGCAGGCGCTCAGCGCCGGGCGGCTGCCGACGTGGGCGGCCTCCCGGCAGCTGCACGCGTAGCCGACCGGGCCGCGGGCCGGGCGTACTCGACGTACGTCCAGCCCCACGCACCGCCGACCATCCCCAGCCCGCGGGCCAGGGTGCGCGCCCCGCGGGCCCGCCAGGGCCGGCGCCGGACCAGGGCGCCGGCCAGCAGCGCCCCCGCCCCGGCCCCGGCGCGCACCGCCCCCGCCGCGCTCAGCCGGACGCGGGCCGCGAGCCCCGGACGCAGTTCCAGCGACGTCCGGCTCCACCCGTTCCCGCTGCGCAACGCCCTGCGCAGCACCCAGTCCCGGGTCGCCCGGGCCGCGGGCACGACGTCGGTGACCAGGGCCTCGTCGCACCACAGGATCCGCAGCCCGGCCGCGACCAGGGCCCGGGTGAACAGGGTGTCGGAGCCGCCGCTGAGCCCGAACCGCTCGTCGAACCCGACCCCGGCGGCCCGCACCTGCCGCAGGTCCAGCAGCAGGTTGTTCGTGGCGGCCACGGCCACCGGCGTCCCGGTCGGCAGCCGGCGCCGCTCGAAGAACCGGCCGTCGGCGATCCACGGGTCCAGCGGGCCCTCGAAGCGGGACACCACCGGGCCGACGACCCCGGCGGCCCCGGTCCGGGCGTGCAGGTCCAGCAGGTGCGCCAGCCAGCCCGGGGCGGGTCGCTCGTCGTCGTCGACGAACACCAGCAGGTCGTCGGCGGCGGCCTCGGCCAGCGCGCGGTTGCGGGCGGCGGCGATGCCCGGGCGGGGCTCGTGGACGTGGCCGAGCTCGGCGCCGGGGGTGGCGGCCAGCGCCGCGACGGCCGCGGCGGCGCCGGCGTCGGGGTCGTTGTCGACGACCAGGACCCGGGCGGGGGGCCGGACGGCGGCGGCCTGGGCGCGCAGCGCGGGCAGCACCTCAGCCAGGTCGCGGGGGCGTCGGTAGGTCAGCACGGCGACCACGACACGCGTGGAGGTCTCCCCAGTCGACTGCACGGCGTGTACCGTCCGTTTCTCTCCGCAATCTTCCCTCGGAAGGCCATCCTCGTCCCCGTGAGGACACTCCGTGACCGGAACTTCTAGCAATTCGCACACGCAGAGTCACCACAGTGGCAGGCTGGACCAGACCATGGACGATCTCACGGCCGCCCCGACCGGTCCCGCGATCACGGTCGCGCGGCCCCGCTACGGGACGTCCCTCGCCCGGCTCGCGGGGGCGCAGAAGAGCGCCCGCGGCGCCCCCGCCTACTCCCGCTTCGTCAACCGGCCCCTCGGGCGGCGCCTGGCCGCCGCCGCGCACGTCGCCGGCGCCACCCCGAACCAGGTCACGGCGGCCTCCGCCGTCGCCACCGGTCTCGGGATCGCCGCCCTGGCCCTGCTGCCGCCGGTGTGGTGGACCGGGCCGGTCGTGGCCGCGCTGCTCGTCCTGGGCTACGCCCTCGACGCCGCCGACGGCCAGCTCGCCCGGCTGCGCGGAGGCGGGTCGGCGGCCGGCGAGTGGCTCGACCACGTCGTCGACGCGGCCAAGACCGCCTCGATCCACCTCGCCGTGCTCGTCGCCGCGTACCGCGGCTGGGACCCCCGGCCCGGGGCGTGGCTGCTGCTGCCGCTGCTGTTCAGCGCGGTCGCCAGCACCTGGTTCTTCACCATCATCCTCAACGACCACCTGCGGCGGCTGGCCGGGACGCGCGACGGCCAGGCCACCGTCGCGGCCGGGGAGGCCCGGGCGCACTCGACGCTGCGGTCGCTGGCCTCCGTGCCGGTGGACTACGGCGTCCTGTGCCTGGTGATGGTCCTGGCGGGTCTGCCCGCCCTGTTCGGCTGGGTCTACGGCGCGCTGGCCGTGGCGTTCACCCTCGTCACCGCCGCCTCGATGGTGGCGTGGTTCCGGCAGGTCGGCGCACTCGAGCGGAGGACGGCGTGATCACCGGTTACGTCCCGGGGGCGTGGGACCTGTTCCACGTCGGGCACCTGAACATCCTGCGCCGGGCGCGGGAGTCCTGCGACGAGCTCGTCGTCGGCGCCGTCACCGACGAGGTCCTGGAGGCGACGAAGGGACGGCGGCCGGTCATCCCGCTGGCCGAGCGGCTGGAGATCCTGCAGAGCCTGTCCGTCGTGGACCGCGTCGTCGTCGACGACTGCACCAGCGACAAGATGCCCATGTGGCACCGCCTGCACTTCGACGTCCTGTTCAAGGGCGACGACTGGCGCGGGACCCCCAAGGGCGCCGTCCTGGAGGCGAGCATGGCGGCCGTCGGGGCCCGGGTCGTGTACTTCCCCTACACCCGCGGGACCACCTCGACCCTGCTGCGGCAGTTCATCGAGACCAACGGCTGACGCGGTGACCCGGTGACCCGGGACCCCGTGGTCCTGCAGTCGTTCCGAACCCCGCGGCCCACGTCGAACCCGTACCTGACGCTGCTGCTGCAGAACCTGCCCACCGGGACGGCGGACGGGGTGCGGGCCGTGACGTTCTCCTGGTCCCGCGCCCTGCTCGGCCGCTACGACGTGCTGCACCTGCACTGGCCCGAACTGCTGCTGCGCAGCCGGACCCGCCGCGGTCGCCTGGTGCGGACCGTCGCGACCGCCGCGTTGTGGGCGCGGGTGCGCCACCGCCGGACCCCCGTGGTGCGGACCGTGCACAACCCCACCCCGCACGAACCCGGCGACGCGCGCGAACGCCTGCTGCTGCGGCGCCTGGACGCGGTGACGACCGCGACCGTCCACCTCACCGGCCGGACCGTGGGGGCGGCCTGCCCGGGCTCGGCGCCGGTCGTCGTCCCGCACGGGCACTACCGCGACTGGTACGCCGGCCACCCCCGGTCGCCGAGGGTCCCCGGGCGGATCGTCCACCCCGGGCTGCTGCGCGCCTACAAGGGCGTCGACGACCTCCTCGCGGCGTTCGCGGCGCTGCCGGGCGAGCGCTCCCTGCACGTCGCCGGCGCCCCGGCCGACGCGGCGCTGGCCGGGCGGGTGCGGGCCGCCGCCGCCCGCGACCGGCGCGTCCTGGCCGACCTGCGGCACCTCGACGACGACGACCTGGTGCGCGCCGTCACCGCCGCCGACCTCGTCGTGCTGCCCTACCCCGCCCGCGGCGGGTCGGGGGCGCAGCTGCTGGCGCTGTCGCTGGACCGGCCCGTGCTGCTGCCCGCCGGGCCGGCCGCCGCCGAGCTGGCCGCCGAGGTCGGGCCCGGCTGGGTCCACACCTTCGACGGCCCCCTGCGGGCGGCCGACCTCGAACGGGCCCTGACGGCCGTGCGCGACGACCCGCCGGCGGCCCGCCCGGACCTGTCGGCCCGCGACTGGGACGTCGTCGGGCGGGCGCACGCCGACCTGTACCGGGCCCTGGCCGGACGGCCCCGCACGCCGGTGCCGGTGTGAGCGCGCTGTCCACCCGCGCCCCATCGCCCACCGCGCGCCTCCCGCGCGACCGGGTGCTGCTGCCCCTCGTCGGCCTGCTCGCCACGCTGGTCTCGCTCACCGGGGCGTGGCGGCCCTCGCTGTGGACCGACGAGGCCGCGACGGTCTCGGCCGCGGGCCGCGACCCCGCCGACCTGTGGCGGCTGCTGCAGCACCTCGACGCCGTCCACGGGCTGTACTACGCCGCGGCGCACGTCTGGACCGCGGTGGCCGGCACCTCCGCGCTCGCGCTGCGGGCCCCCAGCGCCGTCGCCGTCGGGGTCGCGACCGTCGGCGTCCTCGTCCTGGCCCGCCGCCTCGCCGGGCCGGGGCCGGGGCCGCTGCTGGCCGCGGCGGCGTTCGCGCTGCTGCCCCGGGTGACGTGGACGGGCACCGAGGCCCGGTCGTCGGCGGCGGCCACCGCGTTCGCGGTCTGGGCCACCGTGCTGCTCGCGCGGGCCCTGGACCGGCGCCGCACCGGCGCCTGGATCGCCTACACCGCCTGCGCGGCGACGGGTTGCGTCCTGAACATCTACCTCCTCCTGCTGCTGCTCGCGCACGGGACCACCCTCGCGCTGCGGCGCGGGACGCCCCGGCGCGACCGGCTGGCCTGGCTGACGTCGGCCGCGGCCGCCGCCCTGGTCACCGCGCCCGTCGTGCTCCTGGCGCGCCGGCAGAGCGGCCAGCTCGGCGACGCCCACCTCGGCCCCGTCGAGCTCGCCGTGCGCGTCGTCGTCAACCAGTTCTTCCTCGGCGAGACCCCCACCGTCGTCGGTGCACCCGCGCGCGGGGTGGACTGGTGGCGCCCGGCCGCGGTCGCGCTGGCCGTCCTCGGCTGGGCCCTGGTCGCGGTGGCGCTCGCCCGGGCCGCGAGGGGGTCGTCCGGCGCGCGCCGGACCGCGCTGTGGACGCTGCCCTGGCTCGTCCTGCCCACCGTCGTGGTGGCGGGGTACTCCCTGGTGGCCGCGCCGCTGCACAACCCGCGCTACTTCGCCTTCTGCACCCCGGCGCTCGCGCTGCTGCTGGGGTCGGGGCTGACCGCGCTCGGCCGGCGGCCGCGGGTGGTGGTGGCGGCGCTGGCGGTGCTGCTGGTGGCGCCGGTGCTCACCTCCCAGCGCCAGCCCGACGCCAAGAGCGGCGCGGACTGGGCGCAGGTCGCGCAGTACCTGTGCCGCAACGCCTCCCCCGGCCAGGCCGTCTACTTCGGGGCCCGGCGCGCGCCGGTCGACGGCGTCGTGACGCTCACCACGCGGGCGATCTCGGTCGCCTACCCGCGGTGCTTCACCGGGCTCGACGACGTGACGCTGCTCGCCTCCGCCACCGAGGCGGGCGACCTGACCGGGCGGTCCCGGCCGCTGGGCGCGTCCCTGGACCGCCTCGCCGGCCACGACACCGTCTGGGTCGTGCGGCGGCCGGGCGACGCGACGGTCGCGGCCGACGACGCGGTGCTCGCGGCGGCCGGGTTCGCGCGGGGGCGGCAGTGGACCGGGACGCTGGACGAGGTCGTGGAGTTCACCCGGCGCTGAGGTCGCCCGCCGTCCCGGTGCCCTCGTGCGCCGCGGGCGCGAAGAGCCAGTCGTCGGCGGCCAGGCGCCCGTCGCGGGCGGGCAGGTCGGCCAGCACGTCGGCGGCGGGACGGGCCGTGCGCAGGGCGGCGACGACCGCGGCGGCGAGCTCGCCGGGGGTGCCGCCGGCCGGGACGACGACGTGCCCGTGCGCGCGCAGCCACGGGGCCAGTCCCGTCTCGTCGGTGGTGACGACGGTGCAGCCGTGGGCCAGGGCCTCGGTGAGCGGCAACCCGAGCTGCTCGCGCCAGCCCGGCTGCGGCTGGGAGGGCAGCACGAGCACCCGGGCCCGGCGCAGCGCCTCGTGCACCAGCGGGCGGGGCGGGTCCGGTGTCAGCTCGACCGTGGGGTCGGCCGCGGCCCAGGCGGCGGCCTCCCCGGCCAGCGCCCCCTGACCCGCCAGGTGCAGGTGCGTCCCCGGGAGGGCGTCGCGGACCGCGGGCCAGGCGGCCCGCAGCAGACCGAACCCCTTGCGGGGCGAGAAGGCGCCCAGGAACAGCACCGACCGGGGGTCGCGGGGGGCGGGCGGGCAGTCGCACGGCTGCGGCAGCGTCGGCAGCAGCCGGTGCCCGGCGGGGTCGGCGAACGGGGGCAGCAGCCGCGCGTACAGGTCGCGGGCGGCCTCGGTGCCGTACACGAAGCGGTCCAGCTGCCCCCACACGAAACGGGTCAGGGCCCGGTCCAGGTGGGCGGCGACGGCGGCGCGGGCGTTCCGGGGGGCCGGGAACGGGTCGAGGTTCTCGATGCCGTAGCTGACCAGGCGCGAGCGCCGGCCGGTGAGCAGCCCGCGGAGCCGGGCGGCGGCGACGGCCACGGCCGTGGGCCGGACCGCCATCCGCATGAGGGGTTCGTTGACCTCGATCTCGGCGGCGCCGCGGCGCAGCAGGAGGGCCGCGGCCCGCCAGGGCCCGGCGTGCACGAGGTCCAGGCGCGCGGCCAGGGCGTCGTCGAAGTCGTAGCGGCGCCGCGAGTAGACGATGACGGCCGGGTGCAGCTGCAGCGCCTGCTCCAGGTGGGCCGTGCGCAGGGTGCGGTACAACCGGACCCGCTCGAACCCGGGGGTTCTGGAGACGCCCACGCCTCAACGTACCCCGGGGCCGGTCTCCCCCGGCAGGGTCGCGGCGGCGCGGGCTCCCCGCCGGCGGCGCGCGAGGTCGCGCCGCACGTAGTGGACGCCCGGGGCGAACTGGCACAGCGCCACCGCGACCGCCGACCCGACGACGGGACCGCCCGCGCCCAGGCGCGTCGTCAGCCACCACGACAACCCCAGGTTCAGCGGCACCATGAGCAGCACCGGGAACACCTGGAACCGCAGCCCCGCCGCGTCGGTCATGTACATGCCGAGCGGGTAGTTCACCGCCTGCACCACCACCAGCGCCACCAGCGCCCACGTCAGCCACGCGTCGAGCCGGACGGCCCCGTCGCCGACGACGGGCACCACCCACGGCAGCACCAGCGCCAGCGCGACCGCGGCCGCCGCCGCGCCCACCCCGAACGCCCCGGCCATCGCGAACGGCGAGCGGACCTGCCCCGCGGTCCGAGCCCGCGCGAACACCGGCCACAGCGCCACCCCGGCGGCGCTGACGGTCTGGCTCAGGATGGAGAACAAGGCGAAACCCAGCCCGTACTCGGCCAGCTCGGTGCTGCCGGCGAGGTGGCTCAGGAGCAGCCGGTCGGTCTGCATCGCGACCGGCAGCGCGAGGGTCAGCACCAGCCACGGCCCGGCCACCGCGAGCACGGGGGCGCCGCGCACGGCCCGCACCCGCCACACGTCGCGCAGGACCGCCCCGGCCAGGCCCGGCAGCCGGCGGAACGCCAGGAGCGACCCGAGCGCGGCGATGACGACGCCGCCGCCGTAGGAGAACGCGGCGAGGTACCCGCCGCCGCGCGCGCCGGTGACGACGAGGACGGCGACCGTCGTCGCGAACAGCGGCGAGGCCAGCCCCTGCACGAGGATCCGGACGTGGTTGTGGCCCAGCGCCGTGAGGATCCGCTGCCCGACGGCCAGCGGCAGCGTCAGGCAGAACAGCACCAGGCACGTCATCGCGGCGGCCGGCCCGGAACCGGGCAGCAGCCCCTCGCCCAGCAGCGTCGGCCAGCCGCCCGCCGCGGTGACCACCGCACCCGCGGCGACGATGAGGGTCCCGGACACCGCGACGACGCGGAACACCCCGATCAGGGTGCGGCGCACCTGCTCGTCGCGGGCCGGGTCGGTCGCGGCGGCGACGCTGTTCAGGACCGCGGCGCCCATCCCGAGGTCGGCGAACGGCAGCAGGGCCGCGATCGAGACCAGCAACCCGTACTGCGCGTACGCCTCGACGCCGTAGTGCCCCAGGACGAGGCGGATCGAGACGACGGACACCAGCCCCGAGACGCCCATCACGAGGAGTTTCGCCCCGGCGCTGCGGCCCACCGGACCCCACGTCCCGCGGTCGGCCGGGGTCACCCGGTTCCTGGCTGCGCGTACAACACCCCTCACCGAATGTGCTCCTCCCACCGGGGAAGGCACCTATATTTGCAGTCGCCGCGCCCAGGACGGTCCCGGGAGCGGGGGAGGCGGCTGTGGACCTCATCGCGTACCTGGCCCTGCTGCGCAGGTCCTGGCTCGTCCTGCTGCTCTGCTTCGCCGTCGGCGGGGCGCTGGGGTACGGCGCCAGCTTCCGGACCGCACCGCAGTACCGCGCCACCGCCAGCGTGTTCCTGTCCCCCGGGCAGGGGCAGTCCATCGGGGAACTGGCGCAGGGTTCCTCCTACACCCGCAGCCTCGTGCAGTCCTACGTCCGGCTGGCCGTGACCCCGACCGTGCTGCAACCCGTCGTCGACCAGCTCGGCCTGGACACCACCGCCGACGCCCTCGCCGACCAGGTGAGCGCGCAGGCCCAGCAGGACACCGTCCTCATCGACATCACCGCCGTGGCGGGGTCGGCGCAGGCGGCCGCGGCCATCGCCAACGCCGTCGGCGACCAGCTCGCCGACGCCACCGAGTCGCTCTCGCCCGTCGAGCCCGGTGACGCGACGACCATCGACGTCACCACCGTCGCCCCCGCCACCGCCCCGCGGGCCCCGTTCTCCCCCGACCGCCGCCTCGACGCCGGGATCGGCGCCGTGCTCGGCGCGCTGCTCGTCGTCGTCGTCGTCGTGACCCGCGAACTGCTCGACACCCGCGTCCGCGACCGCGACGACGTCCTGGACGTCACCGACGTCCCCGTGCTGGCCGTCCTGCCCGCCCCCGGGCGCGGGCGGCGCCCCGGCCGGCGTCAGGGCCCGCGTCAGGGCCCGCGTCAGGGGCTGCGTCAGGGGCTGCGTCGTGGCCGCGGCGACCGCACCGAGGCCGTGCGGCGGCTGCGGGCCACCGTCCGCTCCCTGGCCGGGGACGGGTCCCGCCGCCTCCTCGTGGTCCCCGCCGCCGGCCGGCACCAGCCCGACCTCGCCCTGGAACTGGCCCGCGCGCTGGCCGACCACGAGACCCGCGTGCTGCTCGTCGAGGCCGACCTGCGCTCCCCCTCCCTGGCCCGGACGCTGGGGCTGGGCCCGGGCCCGGGCCTGGCCGACGTCCTGCTCGACGCCGTCCCCGCCGGCGCCGCGGTCCGCCGCGTGGCGACTCCCGGACCGTCCGTCCTACCCGCCGGGACCCGGCGGCACGACCTGGCCCCCGGCGCCGACGAGCTCGTCGGGTCGGCTGCGCTGCAACGGGTCCTGGACGAGCTGCAGGCGAGCTTCGACCTGGTCCTGCTGACCGCGCCCCCCGTCCTGGCCGCCGCCGACGCCGCGGCCCTGGCGAGCGGCGTGGACGGCGTCGCCGTCGTGGCGCAGGTCCCGGCGACGACCCGCCGGCACCTGGCCGACGCCCTGCGGGACCTGGAACTGGTCCGGGCCCGGGTGCTCGGCGTCGTCCTGGACCACGCGGGCGCCCCCGGGCGCCGGGACCGCCGCAGCCGCCCGCAGGAGGTGGACGTGGCGCAGGTGCCGGCGGGGACCGGCCCGCGGGAGCGCCCCCTGCCGCACGGCCGGCGGTGAGGGCGGGACAGGCGCCTGCGGACCCGGTCCGGGAGAACCTGCTCCGGCGGGTGCGCACCGAGGTCGACGCCGGGTCCAGCACCCGCCGCGCCTGCCGCCGCGTCGGCACGGTCGCCGGGGTCCACCCCGGCACCGTCCTGGCCTGGTGGCGCGGCTCGGCGCGCCCCGGCGACCCGGACGGCCCGGACGGCCCCGCTGTCGGGGCCGTCACCGTCGGCCGGGGGCTCCCCCGCGGGCGCGCCCTGGCCGTGACCCGGCTGGTCGCCGTGCTCGGGCTGGCCCTGCTGGGCGCCGACCTCACCGTCGGGGACGTGCTGCCCGTCGCCGGGGTCGCGGTGGCGGGGCTGCTGCCCGTCTGGGCCGTCGCGCTCGGCCGCTACCCCGGGGCCCGCGCCGTGCTGCTGCTCGCCGGGGCCGCGCTCGCCGGCGGCCTGGTGCTGGTGCTGCTGCCCGGCGCCCGCGAGATCGAGCCCCGGTACGCGGTGGCGACCGCGACCCGCACCCTGGCCGTCGTCCTCGGGTTCGGGTTCACCCTGTGGTGCCGGTGGTTCCTGCCGCGCGAGGCCGTCGCCCTGGCCTACGGCGCGGGCGCGCTGGCGGTGAACCTGACGCGGCTGCCGGGATCGGAGAACGGCTGGAAGTACCAGCTCGCGCTGCCGGTGACCATCGTCGTGCTGGCCCTGGCCCAGTGCGTCCGGGGGCGGGCCCGCACCGCGGTGGTGCTGGCGGCGCTGGCCGGTCTGGGGGCGCTGAGCGTCCTGCACGACTACCGCAGCTTCTTCGGGTTCGCCGCCCTCACCGCCCTCGTCGTCGGCTGGCAGGCCGTCTCGGCCGCCCGGCGGAGGCGCCGGTACCGGCGCCGGCCCGGGGCGACGCTGGCGACGTGGGTCGCCTCCGGGACCCTGCTCGCGGTCGGGGGGTTCACCCTCTACCGCGCCGCCGAGCAGCTGCTGCTGTCCGGCGCGTTCGGGACCGTCCTGCAGGAACGCTCCCAGGCGCAGGTGCGCGCCGCCGGGTCGCTGCTGGCCGGGGGCCGCCCCGAGTGGGCGGGCACCTGGAGCCTGATGCGCCACGACCCCGCCGGTTTCGGGCCCGGCGCGATCCCCCGCCCGCAGGACGTCCTCGTCGCCCGCGAGGGGCTGGCGACCGTGGGCATCGGCCCGGACAACGGCTACGTCGACAACTACATGTTCGGCGGGCAGTTCCGGCTGCACTCCACCGTCGCCGACGCGTGGTCGAACTTCGGGTGGGTCGGGGTGGCGTTCGCGCTGCTGCTGGCCGGGTTGCTCGTGCGGGCCCTGCTGGACCACCTCACCGACCGGACCGCCGACGCCCTGGTCCTGCTGCTGGGCCTGCGCGCCCTGTGGGACCTGGCGTTCGGGCCGATGTACTCCAACCTGCCCGACGTCGCGCTGGCGCTGGCGCTGGCGCTGCGACCGCGCGCCCGGGGCCTCACCGCGGCGCGGGTCCCGGCCGGGCGGGGCCGGCGACGGGCCGCCGCCGCGGGCTGAGCGCGATCCGCCACCCGGCCACCGTGCCCCGCACCGCCGCGCGCACCGGGGAACGGTCGCGCAGCAGCCGCCGCCACCCGTCGCGGCGCAGCACCTCGGCCGCGTACACCGGGGAACTGGCCACGAAGCGCGCGACCCGCCGCGGCGGCAGGTGGCGCCGGGCGAACAGCAACCGGTTGCGGCAGTTGAACTCCACGTACGTCGCGGACTTGAACCCCTGCTGCTGGGTGGCCCCGACGAGGTGGACCGCCTCCAGGTCCGCGCGCACGTGCAGGTTGGCCCCCAGCCCCAGCGCGCGCAGGCTCAGGTCCACGTCCTCCCAGTACAGGAAGTACCCGTCGGCGAAACCGCCCAGTTCGGTCCACAGGTCGCGGTGGACCGCGAGGCACGCCCCGGTCAGCCACGGCCGCAGGTCCGGCCCCGGCAACCGGCCGGTGCGCCGGGTGCGTCCGGTGCGCAACGACACCTCCGCCCCGTCGAACCAGTGCCGGCCGTCCTCGCGCACGATCCGGGGGGCGACGACCCGGCGCGGGTCGGCCACGACCTCGGCGTGCAGCGCGGCCACCACCTCCGGCGGCACCCGCAGGTCCGGGTTCACGACGAGGACGGCGTCGCAGCCCAGTTCCAGAGCCCGGGCCGCGCCCGCGTTGACCCCCGGGCCGAACCCCGCGTTCGTCGGCAGCGGGCAGAACTCCAGGCCCCGCCCGGCGCACAGGCGCTCGGCCGCCTCGCGGTTCCGCTCGCCGGAGAAGTTGTCGACCACGACGACGACGGAACTCACCGGCGCCAGGTCGTGCCGCAGCAGGTTCTCCTCCAGGACCGCCGGGTCGCCGTAGTTCACGACGACGACCCCGAGCCCGCTCACCGGGCCGCCGCGAGCAGGTGGTCGCGGATCCCGCTGCGGTACCGCTGCGGGCTGAACCGGCGGGCCGCGGCGGCGGCCTGGGTCAGGGCCAGGTCGCCCAGCTCGGGCAGCGCGGCGGCGACCTCCGCGATCGCGCGGGCGGTGGCCGCGACGTCCCCGGCCGGGACCAGCCGGACGCTGGCGACGCCCGCGAGCGCCTCCGGCAGTCCCCCGGCGTCGCTGGCGATGACGGGGCGGCCGGCCAGGACGCCCTCGACGGCGGTGTTCCCGAACGGTTCGGGCAGCACCGAGGGGACGAGCAGCACGTCGCAGCGGGCCAGGTGGGCGAAGACGTCGGGGTCGAAGCCGTGGACGTCGACGCGGCCGGCGAACTCCGGGCGCTGCAACCGCCGGGACAGTTCGCGGCCGAACTCGGCGTGCTCGGCGAACACGTCCCCCACCAGGTCGAGGTGGGCGTCGAGCCCGCCGCGCAGGACCTCGGCGAGGGCGTCGAGGGCGACCAGGACGCCCTTGCGCTCGGACAGCCGACCGACGTACAGCAGGCGCAGGACCCCGTCGCGGTCGGCGCGGACCGCGACGGGCTGGGCGGGGCCCTCGACGCCGTTGAGCAGGACGCTGGCGCGCGGGCGCAGCCGCGGCCAGGACCGCAGCAGCAGGCCGAGGGCGTACTCGCTGTTCACGAGCAGTTCCGAGGCGGCCAGCAGCGGCGCCGCGAGCGCGCGCTGCACCAGCGGGGAGGCCCGGCCCTCGGCCTCGTGGACGTGGCAGACCACGGGGACGCCGTGCAGGCGCGGCAGCACGACCCAGGTGGGCGTGGTGAGGGTGCTGACGTAGACGACGTCCGGTCGCAGCCGCCGCAGCAGCGCGCTGTCGCGGGCCAGCGCCAGCGCGCTGCGGCCCAGCAGGCCCACCGCCCCCCGAAGGCCGAGGGCCGACTTGCGCAGCACCGGCACGGGGCGGATCCGGACGTCGACGCCCAGGGCCCGGACCTGCGCCACCAGAGGGCCGTCCTGCGGGACGACGAGGACGGCCCGGGCCCCGGCCGCGACCAGGGCCCGGACCGCTTCGAGCAGCATGCGGTCCGAGCCGTACAGGCTCGCGCCCGGGTGGGTCACCAGGACCCGCAGCGGGGGCGGGTCCCGGTGGTCGGTCCGGTCGCTCACCCGCCGGCGGCGACGGTCTGGACGCGCAGGTCGTCGAACGTGGCCTGCACCGAGGAGGTGTTGGCCGAACCCGGCAGCGCCGCCGACAGCCCCGGGTTGCCCGCGACCTGCAGGGCGGGCGAGGTGTCGGTCGCGCTGACCTGCCACGCCGCGGGTTCGCTCGTCCCGGCCGGCCACACCTTGGCGCGCACCGTCGTCGGGTTCACCCCGGTGACCTGGGTCCGCACCTGCAGCTTCTGCCCGGCGGTCGCGGTGAGGCCGGGCACGGCGAGGGAGGCCAGCGTTGTCTGAGCGCCGCCCACCCGGGCGGTCAGGGTCAGCTGGACCGGCTGGCCGGAGACCAGCCGGACCGCGGAGCGGTAGTCGCTGGCGGCGTCGACGCGGCGGCCCAGGGTGGTCAGGACCGCCGCCGACGGGGCCGGCAGCGGCGTGGCCGCGACCGTGAACTGCACGTCGGCCGACGTGGCGAGGACGGTGCCGAGGACGGCGGTGGAGGTCCCGCCGCGGGCCGCCTTCACCCGTCCCGCGCCGCTGTAGACGGAGAAGTTGTAGTTGCCGCCGGTGGTCGTCCAGGGGCCTCCGGAGTTCGCCGTGCCCCACCCGCTCGTCGCGGTCCGGCCGAAGGTGTCGGTCGCCAGCGTCACGGGCGTCGCCGACGACGAGGGGTCGACGGTGACGGCGGTGCTGGCCACCGAGTTCCCGTCGGCGTCGACGGCGTGGACGCGGTAGCTGTAGGTGGTGCCCGGGGTCAGGCCGGTGTCGGTGAACTCCAGGTTCGGCCGGGTCCACCAGGTGGAGGCGGCGGTCAGGGTGCCCGCCGGGTGGGCCAGGTCCCCGTCGCGCACGACGCGGTACTGCAGGTCGCTGCTCTCGGGGTCCCAGGTCGCCTTCCAGCGCAGCCGCACGGTGCCGGGGCCGGCGACGGCGACCTCGGGTTTGAGGTCGGCCAGGGGCCGCGGCCCCTCCTCCGCGGGGGCGACCGGCCGGACGGCCAGGCGCACCAGGCCCTGCTGCTTGGTGCCGTTGACGGTGGGGAACTCCCCGCCGAGGGAGACGTACTGCGCGTTCCCGGTGACCGACCAGGCCGCCTGGGACTGCCCGGTGAAGGTGCCGACGTTCAGCGTCGGCCACCAGTTCAGCAGCTTCGGCGCGGGTTTCCCGGTGAACTTCCCCTTGGTGTTGGTGCCCCGCGCGTCGGCCGTCGTGGCCATGGCGTGCTGGAACGTCTGCGGGTTCGCCTGCGGCCAGCCCCCGACGGGTGAGCAGTCGTGGGCGTGGCCGACGGTGTAGACGACCCCGCCGAGGGGCTGGACGGAGTAGGAGTCGCCCAGGCACCCCACGACCCAGTCGAGCTTCCCCGTGGCCGCGTCGGCGGCGAAGCTCCCCTCCAGGTTCCCGGCGCTGCCGGACTGGTACTGGTAGCCGGTGCCGTAGACGGTCTCCCCGTCGGTGGCGAGGGAGTAGATCGCGGCCTTGGCGCCGGCGTTGCGCACCACGTCGGTGGCGGCCCACGGGGCGCTCGCGCCGGTGACCGGGTCCAGGGCCCCCATCCCGTAGGCGGGGCCGTCGTTGAGCGTCGCGAACCGGCCGGCGGCGACCACGGAGCCGCCGTCGGGGGCGACGAGGGCGAACACCTCGTTGTCGGCCGAGGGGGCCCACGGCAGCAGCGACCCGTTGGTGGGGCTGAACGCCGCGAGGCGGCTGCGCGCGGTCTTGTTCGCGACGGAGAACTGCCCGCCGACGTACACGGCGTCGTCGGTCGCGACGACGGCACGGGCGCGGTAGTCGACCTGGGCGGCGAACCCGGGGACCAGGGCGCCGGTCTGCGCGTTCAGCGCGGCGATGCGGTACCTGTTCTCGCCGTTGGCCTTCGTGAAGTTCCCGACGACGTAGACGCGGGAACCGTCGGGCGAGGCGGTGATGCCGAGGCCCTCGGAGTTCAGCGACGCGGTGAAGCTCGTGATGAGTTTCCCGGTCGTCAGGTCGTAGGCGAGGATGTTGCTGCGGGGTGTCTCGCCCGTGCCGGCGGGGGCGCCCGCGGGGCGGGCCGAGGTGAACTTGCCGGTGACGTAGACGGTGTTCCCGACGGTGGTCTGGGCCCACACGACCCCGTTGACCTGGACGGTCGGCAGGGCGTCGGCCGTGACGGTCTCGGGCACGGCCGGTGGGTCGGCTGCGGTGGCGGTGGTGGCGGCGGGTAGTCCGAAGAGGACCACCAGCGCGGTCAGCGCGGCGGTCGCGACGCGGCGCGACCTCCGGGCGCCGAGGCTGTTCATGCGTTCTCCCCTGCTGCCGCCTGTCGGCGACCCTCGTGGCGGTCCGGGATCAGACGTCGACGATGACGGTGTCGGTCGAGCTCACCGAGGTGATCTCGAGCGTCATGGTGCGGGCGGTGCCCTCGGCGATGGAGTACACGAACGTGGCCGTCCCCGACTCCCCGACCTCGAGGATCCCCGTGGGTGCCGCGTAGGGCGGCCCCTCCAGCCCGGAGGCGGGGGTCCCGTCGGGCCGGGAGGCGTTGACCCGGACCCCGTCGAGGTCGACCGGGTCGGGCGAGGCGTTGGTGAAGGTCAGCGCGACGACCATCGCGGGGCCGCTGACCTCGCCGGGGTGCACGGCGGCGACCTCGGCCTCGGTGACGGAGGTGACCTTCACGGTGAGCCCCTCGGAGAAGCGGGCTTCGCGCTGCACGGGGACCGGCGCCAGGGTCCGGGTGCCGACGACGTCGGCGGTGGCCGGGGCCTCGGGGTCGGTCGCGGTGGGGTCGGGCGCCGCCGCGGCCGGGTCGACCGTGGTGGCGGCGCTGCCGAGCTCGGTGCGGGTGCTGCCCGGCGACGAGCACGCCGCCAGGGCGGCGAGGCAGAGGGCACCGGCGGCGAGCAGCCGGCGCGCGGGCGGACGGGACGGCTGGGTTCGGCTCACCTGATGCTCCAACGTGCCTGGGGTTCGGGCTGGACGGCCTCGTACCGGCCGGGTGCCGCGAGGTCGAGTTCGGCCGCGGCACCGGGGGTGTCCCCCGCCGCGAGGTCGACCGTGAGGTCGGTGGTCAGGTCCAGGATCGAGGCGTCGGACTGGCCCCGGGCGGGGACGGGGCGTCCGGCGAGGCGCAGGCACAGGTCCTCGTACCCGTCGGCGACGTCGTCCCAGTCGTAGTTCGCGGCCCGGAACCGGCTGGCGCGGCCGCGGTCGCGCACCCGCGCCTCGTCGGCCTCGGCGGCCTCCACGGCGGCGGTGACCCCGGCGGCGGTCGACCAGTACGTGCCGGCCGGGCCGAGGACCTCGCGGTTGAAGTCGACGTCGTAGGCGTCGACTGCGGTCCCCGCGCCGATGGCCCGCAGCAGGGACGGGTTGGTCCCGCCGACCGAGTGCCCGTGCAGGTAGGTGGCCGCCCCGGCGTACAGCTGGTCGAGCAGGTCCTGGTCCCACAGGCCGCCGACGAGGCGGACCCGCTCGTCGGCCAGGGCGTGGATGCGGGCGGTGTGGGCGTCGGAGTAGGGCGCCGAGCCGACGACGACGAGGGGTTTGCGGGCCCGGGACGCGACGTAGCCGGCGACGATGACGTCGACGTGGTTCTCCGGTTCGAAGCGGGCCACGACGAGGTGGTACCCGCCGGGTTCGAGGCCGAGCTCGGCCAGTCGCCGCGGGTCCCCGCCGCCGTCGACGATCGGTGCGCCGTAGCGGATCAGCGTGGTGTCGGCGTCGAACCGGCGGCGGTAGTAGGTGGCGATGCCCTCGGCGTCGGCGATGAGGGCGGCGGAGTGCCGGACGGCGAACGCCTCGGCCCAGCGGTAGTAGCGCTTCCCGGCCGGGCCCCACTTGGCGCGCTTCCACTCCAGGCCGTCGACGTGGGTGGCGGTCGGGACGCCGAGGGCGCGCAGGACCGGCAGGAACGGGGCGTTGGCCGCGTTGAAGACGACGGCCGCGTCGGTCCGCCCCCCGCGGGCGAGCGCTCCCCGCAGGCCGTGCTGGACGGCGAGGTGGCCGACGCCGAGCGCGGACCGGCTGAGCGTCTCCAGCGAGCGGCGCCGGACGGCGGGCAGCGGCACGAGCTCCATGCCCCGGTACCGGCGCAGGTGCTCGCGCGGTGCGGGGCCGCCGCCCGGGGGCGCGGCGCCGTAGACGACGACGTGGTGGCCGCGGTCGGCGAGCCGGGCGCCGACCTCTTCCACGCAGGTCTCGAAACCTCCGTAGCGGGCCGGGACCCCTCGGGTCCCGAGCAGGGCGATGCGCAGACCGCTGGTCGACGGTCCGCGGGCGTGAACGGTCATCGAGTTGTCCCCCCATCCGCGTTCACTCCTGTACGCGGAGTGATGACGGTAGCCCAATCGGGAGGTCATGGGGAGGGTTATCTAGAAGATTGTGCCGTTCGTGGACGCACGAACGCCCCGGACCGTGCGGTCCGGGGCGTTCGGTGGGGCGTTCGGTGGGGCGGTGCGGCTCAGCCGGCCGAGTGGGTCAGCGTCTCCCAGTTCATGAAGATGCCGCTGCCGGTCGGGGTCACGGTGCCGAGGAACTTCTTGGTCTCCGGCAGCGAGGCGCCACCGCGCGTGGCGTAGTGGTTGTAGCCCAGCGCGTAGGTGAGCTTGTAGCCGGTGCCGCCGAGGTTCATCGCCTTCGGGCAGACCCAGCCGGAGGCCGACGGGTTGTTGACGAAGCGCAGGTTGAACTCCATGGCCTTCACCAGACGGGTCTTCTGCTCGCCGTACAGGTCCATGCCCTGGATGCGGGCGGTCTCGGCGGCGTCGAGGGCGGAGGCCAGGCCCATCGCGACGTGCGAGGCGTCGCGGCACGTCTCGGCGGCGAGGCCGTCGACGAACTGCTTCGGGTTCGACCAGTACTCGCGGTAGTTGCCGTCCTTCATGATGGTGTTCGCCGGGAAGTTCGGCTTGCTGCCGTCGGAGGACAGGTAGAACGAGCCCTTGACGTGGTTGCGCCAGTCACCGACGCCGTTGTCCCAGGTGGCGCGGTCGTTGGTGAAGACACCGATGTTCATGGTGGCCTCGGCCATCGTCAGCTGCCAGTTCGCCGAGGTCCAGGTCCAGCCGTTGACGACGCGGGGCAGGAACGCGGTCTTCAGCATGGTCTCGAACTTCGCGACGTCCGCGGAGCTCCAGCCCGCGCCGCTGTAGCGGATCAGCTCGGCGGCCTTGGTGAAGGTCTGGCCGGCCCAGCCGGCCTGCAGCAGACCGTTCTTGTAGACCTTGGTGTCGAACTTGTGGTCCTTCAGCGTGCGGCCGTAGGCGTTGAGGATCTCGATGGCCTTGTCGGCGTGGCGCTGGTCACCGGTGTAGTACCACATGAGCGCGTGCGTGTAGGCGGCCTGCGCGTCGTCGGTCTCGGCGGTGCAGCCCTCGTCGACGACGTTGTAGGAGCCGCAGCCCACGTAGGCGGTCGGCTTCGGGGTCCACGACAGGCGCGCGTAGCGGCTGCCCTTCATCTTGTCGAAGGCGGGCTTCTGCGGGGACCGGCCGGCCCGGACGGCCTCGCGGGACTCCTCCAGGTTCGAGGTGCCGTTGAGGATGCCCGGGTGGGTGAACCCGTTGGTGACCACGCGCTTGAGGGTGGGCAGGCCGGAGGTGGACCCGGCGGCCGGCTTGGCGGTGCTGGTCGGGTTCGTGGTGGCGACCGGCGTCGGGGTCGCGGTGGTCGGGCGCGGGCTCGCCGTCGTCGTGGGGGCGGGAGCCGGGGCCTGGACCGGGGCGGCCTGCTGGACGCTCGCCACGGCCTGGAAGGCGCCGACCGCGACCGGGGTGGGGGTGCCGCTGCCGGACAGGTAGCCGTTCACGCCCACCGAACCGGCCTTCTTCACTGCCGCGGCGCTGGTGTCCTCGGCCACGACCTGCCACTCGGGCGTGCCCTGGCCGGCCAGCCAGACGCGGGCCTGGACGGTGACGGGCGAGGTGCCCGAGACCTTGGTCTCCACGTTCAGCCACGCGTCGGAGGCGGCCTTGACGTTCAGGCTGGTCTTCGACAGCTGGGTCGACGCGCCGTCGACGACGCGGTCGGCGCTGAGGGTCAGCGCACCGCCCGCACCGATGGTCAGGGTCGTGCCGTAGCGGTCGCCGTCGGACTGGCGGCGGATCTCGGTGGTCTCGTAGAGACCGACCTTCGCGGCACCGACCGAGGGCAGTTTCACGCCGTGCTTGACGGTGACGTCGCCGGCGGAGACGGCGGGCAGGCCGGCCGCGAAGCTGCCGCCGCGGGGGACGGTCGGGAAGCTCAGCTGGCCGCCACCGGTGGTCACCTTGCCGCCGGCGGACTGGACGGCCCAGGTGCCGCCGACCTCGGCGGCACCGACCGCGCGGGTGGTGCCGGAGAAGGAGTCCTTGGCGACCACCTTGTCGGTGGAAGCCGTTGCGGCCTGGGCGATGTCACCGGCGGTCACGAGGAAGGTGCAGGAAGCGGCGACGACGCCGAGGGCAGCGACGAGACGACGGGGGGTCGTGGTAACGAACGTGGAGGGGGTCACGATGAAGGGATCGGGACGGTTCTCGATCGCCTTGAGCCGGCTTTCGGCGATCACCCGTCCGCATTCACGTACCCATTGGCCCGATCATTCCCGCTGATTCCACGGTGCGTGACGGTGTTCACCGGAATGCCGAGAGAATTCATGATCCGCATCACGGAGAGTGAGGATCACGGGCTTTCGGGACCACCGTTGACCCGAACGAGTGAGAAACGTCGCAGACGTTCTCCCTCAGGTCCGCGTCAGTCCGTCCGGGCCCAGTGCCACAGCGCGTCGACGAGTGTGACCAGAGCCACAGCCGCCGCGACCACGAACGGCTGCACCAGCAGCACGATCCCGGCGTGGACCGTGACGTGGGCCACGTCCCCCGGGTCCGACGGGGGCAGCGAACCACCCACCCCCAGCGCGAGCAGCGCCGAGGCCAGCGCCCCGGCCAGCGCCGTCCCCAGCGCAGGCACCGGCCGCCCGCGTCCCCGCGTCAGCACGACCCCCGCCGCGGCCAGGCCCACCAGCCCGGTCAGGACGGCGAAGACGCCGTCCCGGGCGATCGGGTAGACGGCGCTGGAGGTGACGACCGGCTCCCCCACCACCCACGGGGCCGGGTGCCGGGTGAGCGCCCACCACAGCACGCCCACCGCCAGCCCCGCCAGCGCCTGCCCGAACAGCAGGACCACCCCCAGCCGGCGCCCCGCCACCGGGGCGGGCGCCGGCGCGGCCGTCACACCAGGCACGCGGGGCCGAGCAGCTGCTTGAGGTCGCCGAACAGCGCCGGGCTGGGGTTGACGCGCAGCGAGTCGTCCAGGCGCATCAAGGTGCCCCCGCTCCCACCGTTCTTCGTCAGCCGCAACCGCACCTCCGTGCCGCCCCGGTGCGTCTCCAGCACCGTCTTGAGCTGCTCGACGACCTGCGTGGTGCAGCGCGCGGTCGGCAGCGTCACCGTCACCGGCACCCCGTCGGTGGAGGAGATGTCCGGGACCGTCAGCCCCGAGGCGTAGATCGTCGGCACCTCGTCGCGCCGGTTCAGCCGGCCCTTGACCACGACGACGAGGTCCTCGGCCAGCAGCTGGGCGACGTCGGAGTAGGCCTGCGGGAAGAACAGGCACTCGATCGCGCCCGCGAGGTCCTCGACGGTGACGATGGCCCAGTAGTTGCCCTGCTTCGTGGTCTTGCGCTGCAACCCCGTGATCATGCCCGCGATGGTGATCTGCGAGCCGTCGGGACGGGACTCGTCCTCCAGCAGCGTCGCGATGCTGACGTCCGAGGCGTTCTGCAGCAGCCGCTCCAGCCCGAACAGCGGGTGGTCGGAGACGTACAGGCCCAGCATCTGCCGCTCGTGGGCCAGCAGCTCGGACTTCTCCCACTCCGGCAGGTCGGGGATGACGACCTCGAAGCCGCCGGCCGCCCCCTCGCCGTCGTCACCGCCCAGACCGGCGAACAGGTCGAACTGCCCCATCGCCTCGTTGCGCTTGACGTCCACGACCGCGTCGACGGCGTCCTCGTGCTTGGCCACCAGGGCCCGGCGCCGGTGGCCCAGGGAGTCGAACGCGCCGGCCTTGATGAGCGACTCGATGGTCCGCTTGTTGCACACCACGGCCGGGACCTTGGTGAGGAAGTCCTGGAACGACTCGTAGCGGGACTTCTCCTGCCGGGCCGCGACGATCGCGTCGACGACGTTGGCGCCGACGTTGCGGATCGCGGTCAGGCCGAAGCGGATGTCGGACCCGACGGCCGTGAAGTTCGCGCTCGACTCGTTGACGTCCGGCGGCAGGACCTTGATCCCCATGCGGCGGCACTCGTTGAGGTACAGCGCCGACTTGTCCTTGTCGTCGCGCACGCTGGTGAGCACCGCGGCCATGTACTCGGCCGGGTAGTTCGCCTTGAGGTAGCCCGTCCAGTAGGAGACCAGGCCGTACGCCGCCGAGTGCGCCTTGTTGAACGCGTAGTCGGAGAAGGGGACGAGGATGTCCCACAGCGCCTTGACGCACTCCTTGCTGAACCCGTTGTCCAGCATCCCCTTCTCGAAACCGACGTACTCGGCGTCGAGGACCTCGCGCTTCTTCTTGCCCATCGCCCGGCGCAGCAGGTCCGCGGACCCCAGGGAGTACCCGGCGACCTTCTGCGCGATCGACATGACCTGCTCCTGGTACACGATCAGGCCGTAGGTCGTGCCGAGGATGTCCTTGAGGGGTTCCTCCAGCTCGGGGTGGATCGGCGTGATCGGCTCCTGGCCGTTCTTGCGCCGCGCGTACGCCGTGTGCGACCCCGCGCCCATCGGGCCGGGCCGGTAGAGCGCGCCGACGGCCGAGATGTCCTCGAAGTTGTCGGGGCGCATGAGGCGCAGCAGCGACCGCATCGGGCCGCCGTCGAACTGGAAGACGCCCAGGGTGTCGCCCCGGCCGAGCAGCTCGAACGTTGCCTCGTCGTCGAGGTCGAGCTTCTCGAGGTCGACCGGCTCCTTGCCGTTGGCGACGACGTTCTTCAGGGCGTCGTCGAGGATCGTGAGGTTGCGCAGGCCCAGGAAGTCCATCTTGACCAGCCCGAGCGTCTCGCACGTCGGGTAGTCGAACTGCGTGATGATCGCCCCGTCGGACTCCCGCTTCATGATCGGGATGAGGTCGATCAGCGGGTCGGACGACATGATGACGCCGGCGGCGTGCACGCCCCACTGCCGCTTCAGGCCCTCCAGGCCGCGGGCGGTGTCGACGACCTTCACGACCTCCGGGTCGGACTTGTAGAGCTCGCGGAACTCCCCGGCCTCGGAGTACCGCTTGTGGTTCGGGTCGAAGATCCCCGACAGCGGGATGTCCTTGCCCATGACCGCCGGCGGCATCGCCTTGGTGATCCGGTCGCCCATGGAGAACGGGAACCCCAGGACGCGCGAGGAGTCCTTGACGGCCTGCTTGGCCTTGATCGTGCCGTACGTGACGATCTGCGCGACGCGGTCGGTCCCGTACTTGTCCACGACGTACTGGATGACCTCACCGCGGCGGCGCTCGTCGAAGTCGACGTCGAAGTCGGGCATCGACATGCGCTCGGGGTTGAGGAACCGCTCGAAGAACAGGCCGTGCCGCAGCGGGTCCAGGTCGGTGATCTTCATGGCGTACGCCGCCATCGACCCCGCGCCCGACCCGCGGCCCGGGCCCACGCGGATGCCGTTCGCCTTGGACCAGTTGATGAAGTCCGCGACGACGAGGAAGTACCCGGCGTACCCCTTGGAGGTGATGACCTCGATCTCGTAGTCGGCCTGCTTGCGGACGTCGTCGGGGATGGCGCCGTCGTAGCGGTGGTTCAGCCCCGCCCACACCTCCTTGACGAACCAGCTCTCCTCGTTCTCCCCCTCCGGGCAGGGGAAGCGGGGCATGTACGCGCCGGTCGACTCGGTGAACTCCACCTCGCAGCGCTCGGCGATGAGCAGCGTGTTGTCGCACGCCTCGGGGTGGTCGCGCCACAGGTGGCGCATCTCGGCCGGGCTCTTGAGGTAGAAGTCGGTGGAGTCGAACTTGAAGCGCTTGGGGTCGGCCAGCGTCGACCCCGACTGCACGCACAGCAGGGCCTCGTGGGCGCGGGCGTCCTCGGCGTGGGTGTAGTGCAGGTCGTTGGTGGCGACCAGCGGGATGTCGAGGTCCTTGGCCAGCTTGAGCAGGTCGTCCTGGACGCGGCGCTCGATGTCGAGGCCGTGGTCCATCAGCTCGACGTAGAAGTTCTCCGCGCCGAAGATGTCGCGGTAGTCCGCCGCGGCCTTCCGGGCCTCGTCGTACTGCCCCAGCCGCAGCCGCGTCTGGACCTCCCCCGAGGGGCAGCCCGTCGTGGCGATGAGGCCCTCGGCGTACTGCGACAGCAGCTCGCGGTCCATGCGGGGCTTGTAGAGGAAGCCCTCCAGGCTCGCCAGGCTGCTCATCTTGAACAGGTTGTGCATGCCCCGGGTGTCGCGGGCGAGCATCGTCATGTGCGTGTACGACCCCGCGCCGGAGACGTCGTCGCCGGAGCGGCCGTTGGGGTCGCCCCACTTCACGCGGGTCTTGTCCTGGCGGGCCGTGCCGGGCGTGAGGTACGCCTCCACGCCGATGATCGGCTTCACGCCGTGCTTCTTGGCCGTCTTCCAGAAGTCGTAGGCACCGAAGACGAACCCGTGGTCGGTCGTCGCGACGGCCGGCATGCCCATCTCCGCGGCGGTGCGGAAGAGGTCGTCCACCTTGGCCGCGCCGTCCAGCATCGAGTACTCGGTGTGGACGTGCAGGTGGACGAACGAGTCCGCAGAAGCCATGGGTGGAGCGCCTCCAGAAGGTCGAGCAGGGTGTTCGGACGTGCGTGTCGATGGTAGGCGCCCGGGCGGACACGTCCCCGCCCCGACACACGCTGCCGGGTCAGTCCTGGAGCCGGTCCAGCGCCGTGGCCAGGTCCGCCGGGTAGGAGCTGGTGAACTCCACCGGCTGCCCCGTCCCGGGGTGCTCGAAGCCCAGCCGGACGGCGTGCAGCCACTGCCGCGAGACCCCCAGGCGCGCGGCGAGCGTCGGGTCCGCCCCGTAGGTCAGGTCCCCCACGCACGGGTGCTTCAGCGCCGAGAAGTGCACCCGGATCTGGTGGGTGCGCCCGGTCTCGAGGTGGACCTCGGCCAGCGCGGCCGCGCGGAAGGCCTCCAGCACCTCGTAGTGCGTGACGCTGGGCTTGCCCTCGGCCGTGACGGCGAACTTCCAGGCGCTGCCCGGGTGCCGGCCGATGGGGGCGTCGATCGTGCCGCGCAGCGGGTCCGGGTGCCCCTGGACGAGCGCGTGGTAGACCTTCTCGACCGTGCGCTCCTTGAAGGCGTGCTTGAGCGCGGAGTAGGCGTGCTCGCTCTTGGCGACGACCATGAGGCCCGAGGTGCCGACGTCGAGGCGGTGCACGACCCCCTGCCGCTCGGCCGACCCCGACGTCGCGATCCGGTAGCCGGCCCCGGCCAGCCCGCCCACGACCGTCGGGCCGGTCCACCCCGGGCTCGGGTGCGCCGCGACCCCGACGGGCTTGTCGACGACGACGAGGTCGTCGTCGTCGTGCACGATCGTCAGGCCCTCGACCGTCTCGGCGACGACCTGCGGCGCGGCGGGCGGGTCGGGGACCTCGACCTCCAGCCAGGACCCGGCCCGCAGGCGGTCGGACTTGCCCACGGCGTGACCGTCGACCACGACCCGGCCGTCCGCGGTGAGCTCGGCGATCCGGGTCCGGGACAGGCCCAGCAGGCGCGAGAGCGCCGCGTCGACGCGTTCGCCCTCGAGGCCGTCGGGGACCGGCAGGCTGCGCAGCTCAGGCACCGTCGGCCTCGCTCCGGGCCACGGCGCGGTCGCGCTCGCGCACGCCGTCCAGGCCGACGCCGCGCAGGGCCAGGACGGCGATGAACACCGCGGCCACGCAGATGCTGGAGTCGGCGACGTTGAAGATCGGCCAGTTCGGCAGCATGAGGAAGTCCACGACGTGCCCGCGGGCGAACCCGGGTTCGCGCAGCAGCCGATCGGTGAGGTTGCCGGTGGCACCGGCCAGCAGGAACCCGAACGCCAGGGCCCACGGCAGGCTGCGCAGCTTGCGGGACATCCGGACCACGACCACCACGACCACGGCGGCGAGGACCGTGAAGATCCACGTGGCACCGGTCGCGAGGCTGAACGCGGCCCCGGGGTTGCGGATCAGGTAGAACTGCAGGAAGTCGCCGAGGAACGGTTCGGCCGTCGCCGGTTCGAGGTTCGCGACGGCCAGGACCTTGGTGATCTGGTCGAGGGCGTACACGACGGCCCACACCACCAGGGTCCACAGGGCGCGTCGGGGGCGCTGGGGGATCTCGGCTTCGCTCATGGCGGCCCCAGTCTCCCACGGCCGGGCCCCCCGCCCCCCGCGGTGATCGCGGCCGGCGGACCGGGCCACGACCACCGCGACGGGGTCAGCGGCGTTCGCCGCGGGACTTGCAGGGCATGCAGAGCGTCACGCGCGGGAAGGCCTGCAGACGGGCCTTGCCGACGGCGCCGCCGCACGTCTCGCAGACGCCGTAGACGCCCGAGGACATGCGCACCAGGGCCCGCTGGGTCTGCTCGAGCAGGTCGCGGGCGTTGTTGGCGATGGTCATCTCGTGCTCGCGGCCGGCCGTGGTGGCGCCGTGGTCCACCTGGTCGTCCCCGGCGCCCTCGGCGCTGGAGCGGACCAGGGCCGAGAACGACGAGGTGGCGTCGTCGAGCTGGCGGGTCAGGCGGTCGACCTCGGCCATGAGCTCGGACCGGACCTCGGCGAGCTCCTCGGGAGTCCAGGCCTCCTCGCTGTCCTTGACCGGCAGCTCGCGCACCGCCGCGGCGCGCGCGGCGCGCCCGGTGACGCTCGCCCCGGCCGCAGCCCGCGCCGTCGTCGACGGCCCCGCGGACACTCCGTGCATCGTGGTCCCCCCTCTCGTCGTGTGCGGCTGTGCTGCCGCGTGGGGAGACAGTAGGGACAATCACCCTCTGTGAGCAACTGGAAACAGAAAGTTGTCTAAGGTCGGCCGTCCGAGTGCTCCCACCCCGGGGCGCACGACCCCGTGGACGCGAACAGCCGCCACCCGGAGGGGTGGCGGCTGCGGGCGGAGGCGGTGGGGCGTCAGCGGCTCACCGCGTCGTCGGGCACGACCCGCGCGACGCGGCGCAGGTCCTCGAGCTGGGTGGCGATGAACTGCTCCAGCTGCTCGCGGTACGTCGTCTCCCGGGTGTGCAGCTGCGCGATGGCGTCCTCCAGGACACCCCGGCGGGTCTCCAGCTCGCTCAGCGCACGGTCGCGGCGGACCTCGGCGTCGGCCGCCACGCGCTCGGCCTCCTCCTGCGCGGCCAGCAGGAGGGCGTCGCGCTGCGCCTCACCCTCGCGCACGTACTCGTCGTGCAACCGCTGCGCCAGGGCGATCACCCCGGCCGCCCGCGCGGCCGCGTCGTCCGCCGGGGCCGGTGCCGGCTCGGCGGCCGCGACGACCGGCTGCACCGGCTCGGGTTCGGGTTCGGCCTCGTGCACGACCTGCACCTCGGGGGCCTCCTGCGGCGCAGGCGCCTCCGCCCCGGCCGGCTGGGCGCCGGCGCGCGTCAGCTCGGCCACCCGGGCCTGGCACTGGCCGAGCTGACCGCGCAGCTCGGCGTTCTCCCCGTTGAGGCGGCGCAGTTCCGCGACGACCTCGTCGAGGAAGTCGTCGACCTCGTCCTGGGCGTAGCCCTCCCGCACCCGCGTGGGGTTGAAACGCTTCTCGACGACGTCTTCGGGAGTGAGCGGCATCTTCAACACCTCTGCTGACGGGCTGGTCGTGGCGGACCCGCCCGGCCGGGCGGCGATCCGGGCCTCACGGTAGCGGACGTGATCGTCCGCCCCCAGGGGGCGGTCCGGTCAGGCGTAGCTCTTCGACAGCCCGTCGAACGTCGGCATGAGGATCGAGCACAGGATGGCGAGCACCAGGAACGCCAGGTCCAGCTGCACCGCCCCCAGGCGCAGGGGCGGCAGCACCTTGCGCAGGACCTTCAACGGCGGGTCGGTCACGGTGTAGACGGCTTCGGCGCCGACGAGCACCGCACCCCGCGGCCGCCACTCCCGCGACAGGGCCTGCACCCAGTCGAGGATCAGCCGGCCGATGAGGCAGATGAAGAAGAGCAGGACGACGAGCTCGAGGATGCTGAAGACAACGGCCACTGCATCATCCTGCCTGATGACCGAGCGTGGTCAGGACTGGTTGAAGAAGGTCCGCTCGACCGGACGCTCCTCCTCCTGCGTCGCCACCTCGACGTTCTGCGGGGAGAGCAGGAACACCTTGTTGGTCACGCGCTCGATCGCCCCGTGCAGGCCGAAGACCAGGCCGGCGGAGAAGTCGACGAGCCGCTTGGCGTCGGAGTCGTCCATGTCCGTGAGGTTCATGATGACCGGGACGCCCTCGCGGAACGACTCACCGATGATCTTCGCCTCGTTGTACGTGCGCGGGTGGATCGTGGTGATCCGGTGGAGCTCGGACGCCGACGACGACGAGCTGGAGGTCGGGGAGACCACGTGGGCCACCTGCTTCCTGATCGGGGTCACCTGGGCCGTCGCGGCGGGGGAACTGCGGCGTTCGCCCACCGGCTCGGGGCGGGGTTCGTGCCGCACCTCCAGGCGCGGCTCCGGACGCGGCTGCTCACGGGGTTCGTGCCGCACCGGGTGGGTGGGCTCGGGCCGCGGGCGGGTCTGCTCGACCTCACCGTCCTCGGCGTAGCGGTCGTCCTCCGCGAGGCCGAGGTAGACCATCGCATTGCGCAGCGCGCCGGCCATCGCAGGCTCCTCGGGATCGTGCTCGTCGTGTCGTGGGTCGGGTTCCCGGGGGGCGGGAGCCGATGCGGGGACGCTACCGCGCGCCGGGCCGAGATCCCAGGATCGCGCTGCCGACACGCAGGTGTGTCGCACCCGCCGCGACGGCCTGCTCGAGGTCCCCGCTCATGCCCGCCGACAGCTCCCGCGCCCCGGGGTGCACCCGCCGCACCCGCTCGGCGGTGCGCACCAGCTCGGCGAAGGCCCGCGCCGGGTCCACCCCCAGGGGAGCGACGGCCATCAGGCCGCGCAGCCGCAGGCCGGCCTGCCCGGCGACGGCGTCGGCGACCCGCAGGACGTCCTCGCCCGCGGCGCCGGCGCGCGCGGCGTCGGGCTCCAGCCCCAGCCCGGGGGCCAGGTCCACCTGGACGAAGCAGCCGACGTCGCGGCCGGCCTGCTCCGCGGCCCGTCCCAGCGCCTGCGCCAGGCGCGGCCGGTCGACCGAGTGCACCGCGTGGGCGTACCGGACGACCGAGCGCGCCTTGTTGGTCTGCAGCTGCCCGACGAAGTGCCAGTGCAGGTCCGGCAGGCCGGCGAGCTCAGCCGCCTTCGCACCCGCCTCCTGGTCGCGGTTCTCCCCCACGTCGCGCACGCCGAGCCCGGCCAGGGTCCGCACGTCGGAGGCGGGGAAGAACTTCGTCACCACGACGAGGGTCAGCTCGGCGGGGTCGCGACCGGCGGCGCGCGCGGCGCGCGCGGCGCGCTCGCGGGTCGCGGTCAGGGCGGCGGTCAGCTCCTGCTCGCGGGTCACGTCAGCACCACCACCCCGGCCGAGCGGCCGGTGGAGCCGTCGCGCCGGTAGGAGAACAGGTCGTCGTGCTCGGCCGTGCAGCGCGCGAGGCCGGTGACCGGCACCCGCGCCGCGTGCAGCTGGGCCCGGACGCCGGCCGGGACGTCGACGGCCGGGGTGCCCCGGCGCGTGCGGGCGCGGGCGGCGGGCTCGACGGCGGCGACGTCGTCGGCCATCTGCTGCGGGACCTCGTAGCAGCTCCCGCAGATGGAGGGTCCCAGGACCGCGACCAGCCGGGTGGCCCCCGCCGCGCGCATCGACCGGACCAGGGCGGGCACGACCCCGGCGACCAGCCCGGGACGGCCCGCGTGCGCGACCCCGACCAGCCCGGCCGCGGCGTCGAAGACCAGCACCGGGACGCAGTCGGCCACGACGACGGCCAGGGCGAGGCCGGGCACCCGGGTGAACAGGGCGTCGGCCCGGGGGGGCGTGGCCGGCGGGGTGACGACCTCGACGACGTCGGCGCCGTGCACCTGCTGGGGCACGACGAGCGCGTCGGCGGGCAGGCTGCGCCGCAGGGCTTCGCGGTGGGCGCGGACCAGCGCGGGGTCGTCCCCGACGTGGTCGCCGAGGTTGAGGCCGGTGAAGGGTGCGCGGCTGATCCCGCCGGCCCGGGTGGTGAACCCGCCGCGGACGCCGGCCGGCAGGCCGGCGTCCAGCAGCGGGACGCTCGTCGTGCTCACGTCGTGCGGACCGCGACCCTCACTTGAGGAAGTCGGGCACGTCCAGGTCGTCCTCCTCCGGGCGCACGCGACCGGGACGGCGGACGGCCGCGGTCTCCTGCGGCAGCTCGATGATGCGCGGCACCTGGACGGGATCGGGCGTCGGCACGACCTGGGGCGCCTGCTGGGCGTACTGCTGCTGCGGCTCGGGCGAGCGGTGCTGGGCCGGCGGCGGGGTCTGCTGCTGCGCGTACTGCTGCTGGGCGTACTGCGGCTGGGCGTACTGCGGCTGCGGGGCCGGCTGGGCGGGCTGCGGCGGGGCGTACGCCGGCTGCTGGGGCTGCGCCTGGGTGTACTGGGGCTGCGGGGCCGGGGTGTGGGTCGGCTCCGGCGCCGCCGAGGCCGGGCGGGTGGCGCGCGGGGGCACCGCGCTGGCCGGGACGGGGCGGCCGGAGACCTGCCCGAGGGCACGCTCGTCGCGACGCGTCTTGGGGGTGCCCGCGTCGAAGCCGGCGGCGATGACGGTCACGCGGACCTCGTCGCCGAGGGCGTCGTCGATGACCGTCCCGAAGATGATGTTCGCCTCGGGGTGGGCGGCCTCCTGGACCAGCCGGGCCGCCTCGTTGATCTCGTACAGGCCGAGGTCGGAGCCGCCCTGGATGGACAGCAGGACGCCGTGGGCGCCGTCGATGCTCGCCTCGAGCAGCGGGGAGTTGACCGCGGACTCCGCGGCGTGGATGGCCCGGTCGTCGCCGCGGGCCGAGCCGATGCCCATGAGGGCCGAACCGGCTCCCTGCATGACCGACTTGACGTCGGCGAAGTCGAGGTTGATCAGGCCGGGCGTGGTGATGAGGTCGGTGATGCCCTGGACCCCGGACAGCAGGACCTGGTCGGCCGACTTGAAGGCGTCGAGGATGCTGACCTGCTTGTCGGAGATCGACAGCAGCCGGTCGTTCGGGATGACGATGAGGGTGTCCACCTCGTCGCGCAGCTCGGCGATGCCGCTCTCGGCCGAGTTGGCCCGGCGGCGGCCCTCGAAGACGAACGGGCGGGTCACGACGCCGATGGTCAGGGCGCCGAGCGAACGGGCGATGCGGGCCACGACGGGGGCGCCGCCGGTGCCGGTGCCACCACCCTCACCGGCGGTGACGAAGACCATGTCGGCGCCCTTGAGCACCTCCTCGATCTCCTCGGCGTGGTCCTCGGCGGCCTTGCGGCCGACCTCGGGGTCCGCGCCGGCGCCGAGCCCGCGGGTGAGCTCGCGGCCGACATCGAGCTTGACGTCGGCGTCCGACATCAGCAGGGCCTGCGCATCGGTGTTGACGGCGATGAACTCGACGCCCTTGAGGCCGACCTCGATCATCCGGTTGACCGCGTTCACACCACCGCCGCCGACGCCGACGACCTTGATGACCGCTAGGTAGTTCTGCGGAGCTGCCACGGTGGTTGCCTCTCGCCTCTTTCGCCTGATCTGTCTGTTCGATGGAGCCAACCCTGACCCTCAGGTAGAGGGTCAACGTTATGTCATCTTCTTCTGGGCGTGACCGTAGGGAGCGAAGCGGCCCGACTGCAACCGATCGTGCGGCGTGTCGCGACAACACCCCGAGCAGACGGGTGATCCAGCCCTCAAATCGCTGTGGGTACTCAGGAAGTGACGCGCAGTGGTTGAGGCGTGACCGGCACGACCTGCTGCGGTCCCCTCGAGACCCCCGGCCTCAGGGGGTGACGGCCGGGGCGTCCGGGGCCGACACGTCCACGCTGCGCGCCCCGGCCACCGCGTCCTCGGCCAGCAGGCGCAGGAGCACCTCGCTCTTGCGCTCGGGGCGGCCGTCGTCGCCCCAGAACACCTGCGGGCCACCCTCGACGTGCAACGTCACCGCGTCCGGACCCGTCGCCGAGATCGACGACACCCGGCTGCGCAGCTCGTTCGACAGCGTCGCGTTCACCGCGATCGCCGTCGTCAGCGCGTCGCTGCCCGCCGCCGCGACGTCCACCTCGAGGGTCGGCACACCGGCCGGGGCGTCCGCCTCGTGGACGAGGACGTTGCCCTCGCCGTCGACGAGGTCCACGCCCCCCGCCGTGGAGGGCACGGCCGCGACGGCCTGGCGCTCGTGCACGGTCACGACGAGGGTCGAGGGCCAGGACCGGGTGATGTCGACCCGCTCCACCAGCGGCAGGTCCTCGACCGTGCGGCTGAGCGACCGAGTGTTCACCCCGGCCAGCGCGGTTCCGCGGGCCCGGTCGAGGATCGAGGCCACCGCGGCCGGGTCGGTGCGCACCAGACCCGTCGTGCGGATCGTCTCGACCCGCAGCCACGGCGAGGCCAGCAGCAACCAGCCGACGGCGACGGCCAGGACGACCAGGCCCGCCAGGACGCCCAGCGCCCGCCGGCCCGGCCGCCAGCGGCGCGCCTTGCGGGCCCCGGCCAGGTCGGCGACGTCGGCCCGCGTCCGCGTCCGCGACCGCTCCGCGGCCTTCGGCGGGGCGGTGCGCGAGGGCGCGGCCCGGCGCGGCGCTGGTCGCGCCGGCGTCGACGAGGCCCGCGACACCGTCGTGGACGTGCCCGCCGCCCGCAGCGCGCGGCGCCGCTGCGGGGTGCCGGCCACCTTCGCCTCGGGCTCGGGCGGGACGGACGGCGGCTGCCGCGGCCGCGTCGGGCGCGAAGCCATCAGCGGGCCGCCAGCGCGTCGAGGACCCGCGGGCCCAGGAGCGTGACGTCCCCGGCCCCCACCGTCAGCAGCAGGTCCCCCGGGCGCACCAGGCCGGCGAGCACCCCGGTCGCCGCGTCGAACTCGGGGACGAACCGCACGTGCTCGGCGGGCAGCGGGACCGCGTCGGCCACCAGCGCCCCGGTGACCTCCGGGTCCGGGTCCTCCCGGGCCACGTAGACGTCGAGGACGACGACCTCGTCGGCCAGCCCCAGCGCCCGGCCGAACTCGGCCGCGAACGTGCGGGTGCGGCTGACCAGGTGCGGCTGGAACACCACGACCACCCGTCCGTCCCCGGCGACCGGCCGGGCCGCGCGCAGCAGCGCCTCCACCTCGGTGGGGTGGTGGGAGTAGTCGTCGACGACGCGCACACCGGCCGCCTCGCCCTTCGGCTCGAACCGGCGCCGCGCCCCGCCGAACCGGGCCAGCCCCTCCAGCACCGGAGCGGGGTCGGCCCCCAGCTCCACGGCGGCGCAGTAGGCCGCCGCCGCGTTGCGCAGGTTGTGCTCGCCGGGCACGACGAGCCGCAGGTCCCGGCGGACCCCGTCGTCGTCCAGGACCGCGCTCGGGGCGGTGCCCAGCCGGACGTCGGTCAGCCGGACGTCGGCGGCCCCGGACGTGCCGTACGTGCGGACGCGGACGCCCCGGTCGACGGCCGTGCGCGCCAGGGCCGCCGACCCCGGGTCGTCGGCGCACGCCACGAGCAGGCCCCCCGGCCGCAACCGGGCCAGGAACTCCTCGAACGCGGCGGCGTAGGCCTGCGCGGTGCCGTAGTGGTCGAGGTGGTCGGGCTCGACGTTCGTCACGACGTCGACGACGGGCTCGTACTCGCGGAAGGACCCGTCGGACTCGTCGGCCTCGGCGACGAAGGGGCCCGACCCGTGCCGCGCTCCCCCGTCGCTGCCGCCGGTCAGCTCCCCGCCGATCGCGTAGGAAGGGTCCAGACCGGCGGCGACGAGCGCCACCGCGAGCATCGAGGTGGTCGTCGTCTTGCCGTGGGTGCCGGCCACGGCCACCCCCGGCCGGCCGGCCATGAGGGCGGCCAGGGCCTGGGAGCGGTGCAGCACCCGCAGCCCCCGCTCCCGGGCCGCGACGAGCTCGGGGTTCGCGGCGCGCACGGCCGAGCTGACCACGAGGGTGTCCCCGGGCCCGAGGTCGCCCAGGTTCGCCGGGTCGTGCCCGACGAAGGTGCGGATGCCGAGCTCGGCGAGCCGCCGCAGCGTGGGCGAGTCGACGGAGTCGGTGCCCGAGACGACCACGCCGCGGGCGGCGAGCAGGCGGGCGACCCCGGAGACCCCGACACCGCCGAGGCCGAGCAGGTGCACCCGGCCCAGGTCCGCGAGCGCGCTCACCGGGCCGCCGCCTCGACGAGGTCGGCGAGGCGCTCGGCCCCGTCGTGGACCCCGAACCCCGCGGCGGCGCGCGCGGTGGCGGCCAGGGCGGCGGGGTCGGTCAGCAGCGGCAGCACGCGCGAGCGCACGA
Source organism: Kineococcus lubricus (assembly GCF_050871965.1). Taxonomy (NCBI): domain Bacteria; kingdom Bacillati; phylum Actinomycetota; class Actinomycetes; order Kineosporiales; family Kineosporiaceae; genus Kineococcus; species Kineococcus lubricus. Next base: position 84,396 of record NZ_JBJLSK010000012.1, on the reverse strand, counting down.
AGGCGACGTCCAGGTCGGCGTCGGCGACCAGCAGCCCGCCACCGGCCGCGACGACCGACTCGGCGTTGCGCCGCTGCTCGCCGTTGCCGATGGGCAGCGGGACGTAGACCCCGGGCAGGCCGAGCGCGGTCAGCTCGCTGACCGTCCCCGCGCCGCTGCGCCCCAGGACCAGGTCGGCGGCGGCGTAGGCGGTGTCCATCCCGTCGAGGTACTCGCGCACGACGTACCGGGAGGGGTCGACGCCGTCGGCGAGGGGGACGGACTTGCCCCGGCCGCAGGCGTGCAGGACCTGCACGCCGGCCGCGGTCAGGTCCGGCGCGCAGGCGCCGAGGACGTCGTTGATGCGCTGGGCCCCCAGCGACCCGCCCGTCACGAGCAGCGTCGGGGTGTCGGGGTCGAGCCCGAGGTCGGTGCGGGCGGCGCGGCGGCGGGCGTCCCGGTCGGTCGCCGCGGCCAGGGCGACGACCTCGGCGCGCAGCGGCATGCCGGTGTGGACGGCGCGCGGCAACGGGGTGCCGGGGAAGGTGACCGCGGTGCTGCGGGCCCACCGGGCCCCGAGCCGGTTGGCGATGCCGGGCAGCGCGTTCTGCTCGTGCACGACGATCGGGACGCCGGCGCGGCGGGCGGCGAGGTAGGCGGGGACGGCGACGTAGCCGCCGTACCCCACGACGACGTCGGCCCGCACGTCGCGGATCGCCCCGGCCGCCCCGGCGACGGCGGCGCGCAGCCGGCCGGGCAGCCGCAGCAGGTCGCCCGACGGCTTGCGCGGCAGCGGCACGCGCGGCACCACGGCCAGGTCGTACCCGCGCTGGGGCACCAGGCGGGCTTCCAGCCCCTCGGCGGTGCCCAGGACGAGGACCCCCGCCGCCGGGTCCCGGCGGCGCAGGAGGTCGGCGGTGGCCAGCAGCGGGGCGACGTGCCCCGTCGAGCCGCCACCGGCGAGCAGGACGTTCACCGCTGACCCTTCGTCGTGCGTGTGCGGGTGGAGCGCCCCCGCTGCGGGAGGACGGCCAGGGAGCGGGCGACGACGGACTCGCGGGCCCGGATCGCCTCGGGTGCGCCCGGTTCGGCGCGGGCGAAGGACAGCAGGATCCCGATGCCCAGCATCGTCAGCAGCAGCGCGGAACCGCCGTGGGAGATGAGCGGCAGCGGGACGCCGATGACGGGCAGCAGGCTCAGCACGACGCCGATGTTCAGCACCGCCTGGCCGAGGATCCACGCGCCGATGCCGGCCACGACGAGCTTGGTGTAGAAGCTCTCCGAGCGCCGCACCAGCCGCAGCACCATGAGGGCCAGGACGGCGAACAGGACGAGGATCGTCAGCGTCCCGGGCAGCCCGAGCTCCTCGCCGATGATCGCGAAGATGAAGTCGTTGTGGGCCTCCGGCAGCCACGACCACTTCTCCCGGCTGGCGCCCAGGCCCAGGCCCCAGAACCCCCCGGAGGCCAGGGCGTACTTGCCCTGGACGGGTTGCCAGGCCAGTCCTTGGATCTGCTCGGAGGTCGTGGCCGCGCCGGAGAGCCAGTCCTGCACCCGGTGCATCCGGTTCTCGCTGGTCACCACGAGCAGCGTCACGAGCACCAGCGCCCCGGCGCCGGCCAGGGCGAACCAGCGGCCGGGGATGCCGGCGACCCACAGCATCACCACGACCACGCCGATCATGATCAGCGCGGTCCCGAGGTCGCGGGACAGCAGCACCAGGCCCACGGTGAGGCCGACGGGCAGGACCATCGCCCCGGCCAGCTTCAGCGGCTCGCCCAGCGCGTCCCGCCGCCGGGTCAGCGCGAGCGAGAGGGCCAGGACCAGCGCCACCTTGGCCGCCTCCGACGGCTGCCCGCGCAGGGGCCCGATCTCGATCCAGTTCCGGTTCCCGCCGACCTCGATGCCGATGCCCGGGACGAACACCAGCAGCTGCAGCAGCGCCGACCCCAGCAGCGCCGGGATCGCCAGCCGCTGCCAGGCCCGGGCCGGGACGCGGCTGGCCACGACCAGGACGATCCCGCCGAGCACCGCGAACATGGCCTGGCTCTTGAAGATGGCGTAGGGCGACCCGTTCGCGGTCAGCGACTCGACGCTGGAGCTGGACAGCACCATGACCAGCCCGATGACGACGAGCACGGACGTGGTGGCCAGCAGCACGTGGTGCGTCGCCAGCGGGGAGTCCAGCAGGCGGGTGCGCTCGCGGACCCACTCCCCCGTGGCGCCCAGCCACTCCGGGCGGCGGGAGCGGGACACCCAGCCCGGGACGCGCTGGCGGGTCCCCTCGACGGCCACCTCAGGCCCCCGCGGCGAACCGTCGGGTGACGGCGGCGGCGAACTCGTCCCCGCGGTGGCCGTACGAGCGGAACTGGTCCCACGAGGCGCAGGCCGGGGCCAGCAGCACCGCGTCCCCCGCGCGGGCGTGCTCGGCGGCGCGCGCCACGACGGAGTCCATCAGCTCGCTCACGGACCCATCCTGCGGGAGGTCGACCAGCACCACGGGGACCTCGGGGGCGTGTCGCCGCAGCGCCCGGGCCACCAGCTCGCGGTCGCGGCCGATGAGCACCGCGGCGCGCAGCCGGCCCGCGTGCGCCGTGACGAGGTCGTCGAACGCGGCGCCCTTGGCGTCGCCGCCGGCGATCCACACGACGTGCTCGAAGGCCGACAGCGAGGCGTTCGCGGCGTGCGCGTTGGTGGCCTTGGAGTCGTCGACGTACCGCACCCCGGCCGAGCGCCGCGGGTCCAGCACGGTCGCGACCCGGTGCGGGGCGGGGCGGAAGGCGAGGACGCCGTCGCGGACGGCGACCTGCGGGACGCCGTGCGCGCGGGCCAGCGCCGCGGCGGCCAGCACGTTCTCGACGGTGTGCGGCGGTACCGGGTCGTCCGACCCCTCCGGCCGCAGGTCCTTCAGCGAGCACAGCTCCGCGGCGTGGGACTGGCGCTGCTCGACGAAGGCGCGGTCGCACAGGACGTCCTCGACCAGGCCGAGCATGGACAGCCGCGGCGCCGCGCGGGTGAACCCGATCGCGCGGGCGCCCTCGACCACGTCGGCCTCGCGCACGAGGTCCTCGGTGCGGGGGTCGGCGACGTTGTACACGCAGGCGATCTCGGTGTTCTGGTAGATGCGCCCCTTGGCCAGGGCGTACGCCTCCAGCGAGCCGTGCCAGTCCAGGTGGTCGGGGGCGATGTTGAGGACGGCCGAGGCCCGGGGGCGCACGGAGGCCTCCAGGTCGGTCGACAGCCAGTGCAGCTGGTAGCTGGACAGCTCCACCGCGAGGACCTCGTACCCGGCGGGGTGGCGCAGCGCCTCCACCAGGGGCGTGCCGACGTTCCCGGCGCTGGTGGCGCGCAGGCCCGCGGCCCGCAGCATCGAGGCGAGCAGCTCCACCACGGTCGTCTTGCCGTTGGTGCCCGTCAGGGTCAGCCACGGCGCCGCGCCGGTCTCGGGCCGCAGGCGCCAGGCCAGTTCCACGTCGCCCCACACCGGGACCCCGGCCAGGGCGGCGGAGACGAGCAGCGGGGCGTCGGGGTGCCAGCCCGGGGAGGTGACGACGAGGTCGAAGGCGTCCCACGGTGCGGGTGGTGCGGTGACGTGCTCGGGACCGAGGTGGACGCGAGCGCCGAGGACCTCCAGCAGCTGCGCCTTCTCGCGCTGGGCCTCCCCCGTCGCGGCGTCGACGACGACGACCTCGGCGCCGACCTCGAGGAGGGCGTCGGCCGCGGCGAAACCGGACACGCCGATGCCGGTGACGAGGGTGCGCAGCCCGGCCCACCGGGAGGTGGCGTGGCGCAGCTCGCGGACGCGGTCGGTGTCGTCGGCGCGCGGGTTGGGGTTGCCGAGCCAGGACTCGAAGACGGTCACGCGCCGGTCACCCACTGCGCGTAGAAGATGCCCAGGCCGAGGGAGACGAACAGCCCGGCGACGATCCAGAACCGGATGACGATCGTGACCTCGCCCCAGCCGGCCAGTTCGAAGTGGTGCTGCAGCGGGGCCATCCGGAACAGGCGCTTGCCGGTGAGCTTGAACCCGCCGACCTGCAGGATGACCGACAGCGTGATGATGACGAACAGCCCGCCGAGGATGACCAGCAGGATCTGGGTGCGGGACAGGATGGCCAGCCCGGCCAGCGCCCCGCCGAGGGCGAGGGACCCGGTGTCACCCATGAAGATCTTCGCGGGGCTGGCGTTCCACCACAGGAACCCGAAGCAGGCCCCCATGACGGCGGCCGCCACGACGGCGAGGTCGCGGGGGTCGCGGACCTCGTAGCAGCGGGCCTCGACCTCGGCGAGGCTGTAGCAGCTCTGGTTCGACTGGAACGTGCAGATGAGGACGTAGGCGGCCAGGACCATCGTCGTGGCCCCCGTCGCGAGCCCGTCGAGCCCGTCGGTGAGGTTCACGCCGTTGCTGACGGCGGAGGTGATGAGCAGCACCCAGACGACGAAGGCGATGGTGCCGCCGATCGCCCCGAACCAGGCGAGGTCGAGCGGGGTGTCGCGCAGCACCGAGATGTGCGTGGACGCCGGGGTCGCGCCGCCCTTGTCGTCGGCGGGGAACTGCAGGGCCAGCACGGCGAACGCGATGCCGACGATCCCCTGGCCGATGAGCTTGGCCCGGGCGGTGAGGCCGAGGCTGCGCTGCTTGGAGATCTTCAGGAAGTCGTCGAGGAAACCGACGATCCCCAGCCCCGTCATGAGCCCCAGGACGAGCAGCCCGGACGCCGTGGGCGCCCGGCCGGTGAACAGGTGCGCCGCGGCGTACGCCAGCAGCGCGGCGAGGATGATGACGACCCCGCCCATGGTGGGGGTGCCGCGCTTGGTGTGGTGGGTCGTCGGCCCGTCGTCGCGGACGAACTGGCCGTACTTGCGGTGCACGAGCCACCGGATGTACAGCGGCGTCCCGAAGAGGGCGACGACGAGCGAGAACGCTCCCGCGATGAGGACGGTCCTCACTTCTCCGACGCCTCCGCACTGATCAGGGTCTGGGCGAGCCGGGCCAGGCCCGCTCCGTTGGACGACTTCACGAGGACCACGTCCCCGGGTTGGAGCCGGGGTTCGAGGAACTCCAGGGCGGCGTCGACGTCCTCGGCGAACGCGGCCTCATCGCCCCAGGAACCCTCCATCACCGCGCCGGTGTAGACGGGGCGCGCGCCGGCGCCGACGACGAGGAGCTGGTCGACGTCGAGCCGGACCACGGTGCGGCCCACGACGTCGTGCTCGTCGCGGGAGGCGGGGCCCAGTTCGAGCATCTCCCCCAGCACCGCCCAGGTGCGGCGGGCCCCGGCCATCTGGACGAGGGCCTTCAGCGCCGCGCGCACGGAGTCGGGGTTGGCGTTGTAGGCGTCGTGCACGATCGTCACGCCGTCGGCGCGCTCGACGACCTGCATGCGGCCGGGGCTCGTGACCTCCGCCTCCGACAGCGCCCGCGCGACGTCGGCCAGCGGGCTCCCGGTGCCGAGGGCGACGGCGGCCGCGGCGAGCGCGTTCGTCACCTGGTGCTCCCCGTGCAGGCGCAACCGGACGTCGGCGGCCTCGGACCCGGTGCGCAGGACGAACCGGGCGCGGGCGCGGTCGTCGAGCGCGACGTCGTCGGCGCGGACGTCGGCGTGCGGGCTGCGGCCGAACGTCAGGACCCGCGCGGTGGTGCGGGAGGCCATCGCGGCGACCCGGTCGTCGTCGGCGTTGAGCACCGCGAGCCCGTCGGGCCGCAGGGCCTCGACGAGTTCGCCCTTGGCCTGCGCGGTGGCCTCCAGAGAGCCGAACTCCCCGGCGTGGGCGGCGCCGACGACGAGCTCGACGCCGACGTCGGGGCGGGCCACGGCGCACAGCCGGGCGATGTGCCCGATCCCGCGGGCCCCCATCTCCACGACGAGGGAGCGCGTCGACCCGTCGGCGCGCAGCACGGTCAGCGGGGCGCCGATCTCGTTGTTGAAGCTGCCCTGCGGGGCGACGACGGGCCCGGGCAGCACCTGGGCCAGCAGGTCCTTGGTCGTGGTCTTGCCCTGGGACCCGGTGACCCCGACCACCAGCGGGCCGGCGCCGTCGCGGCGCAGGCGGTCGAGGACCCCGGCGGCCAGGCGGCCGAGGGCGGCGACGCCGTCCTCGACGAGCACCAGGGCGGCCGGGTCGGGCAGGTCGACGACGCGCTCGGCGAGGACGACGGTCGCCCCGGCGCGCACGGCGGCCGCGGCGTACTCGGCGCCGTCGACCCGTTCCCCGGGCAGGGCCACGAACAGCGCACCCGGTGCGGCGGCGCGGGAGTCGATGACCACCGGTCCTTGCGTCCGGGCCGTCGGCGGCCCGCTGCGGACCTCGCCCCCGGCCAGTTCCGCGACCTCGGCCGCGGTCAGCGCGATCACTGCGTACCTCCTCGCGCGGCGTGCACCGCGAGCCATTCCTCGAGTTCTCGGGCGGCGACCTCGCGGTCGTCGAACGGGGCGACGACCCCGGCGGTCTCCTGGCCCCGTTCGTGGCCCTTGCCGGCGAGCAGGACGGTGTCCCCCGGGCCGGTGCAGCGGGCCAGGGCCGCGGCGACCGCGGCGCGCCGGTCGGGCACCTCGACGACCTCGGCCGATCCCCCGGCCACCGACCGCGCGCCGGACAGGACGGCGGCGCGGACGGCGGCCGGGTCCTCCGAGCGGGGGTTGTCGTCGGTGACGACGGCGACGTCGGCGGCCGCGGCGACGGCGGCGCCCATGAGCGGGCGCTTGCCGCGGTCGCGGTCCCCGCCGGCGCCGAAGACGGCCACCAACCGGCCCGGGGTGGCCTCCCGCAGCGTCCGCAGCACGCGGTCGAGGGCGTCGGGGGTGTGCGCGTAGTCCACGACGACGAGCGGAGCCCCCTCGCGCACCACGGGCTGCATGCGGCCGGGGACCCCCTCGGCCGCGGCCAGCGCGCCGGGGAGCAGGTCCGGGTCGAGGCCGAGCTCGAGGGCGGCGACGACGGCGAGCGCCGCGTTCGCGACGTTGAACTCCCCCGGCAGCGGGCAGCGCAGGTGCAGGTCGACCTCGCGGCCCGGCTCGCCGCCGGTCAGCCGGAACGTGCTGCCGGCGCGTTCGCCGTGGACCTCCCGCACGCGCCAGTCCCCCTCGGGCCCGACGGTGCTGACGGGCACGGTGGCCCGGTCCGCGAGCCGCTCGCCCCAGCGGTCGGGGTCGGTGGGGTCGACCCAGACGACACCGCACCGGGAGTGCCCGGGGGTGAACAGGGCGGCCTTGGCCTCGAAGTACCCCTGCATGGACCCGTGGAAGTCCAGGTGGTCCTGGGACAGGTTGGTGAACGCGGCGACGTCGACGACGAGCCCGTCGACCCGGTGCTGGGCCAGGGCGTGCGAGGACACCTCCAGGGCGCAGCCGCGCACGCCCGCGGCGACCATCCGCGCCAGCAGGGCGTGCAGGTCGGGGGCCTCGGGGGTGGTGCGGACGCTGCTGATGCGCTCCCCGGCGATGCGGGTCTCGATCGTCCCGAGCAGCCCCGTGGTCCAGCCGGCGGCGCGCAGCAGCGACTCCACGAGGTAGGCCGTGGTCGTCTTGCCGTTCGTCCCGGTCACCCCGACGGTCCGCAGCGCCCGCCCGGGGTGGCCGTGGACGCGGGCGGCCAGGTCTCCCAGCACGGCGCGGGGGTCGTCGACGACGAGGACGGGCAGACCCGTGGCGGCGGCGTCCGGCTGCCCGGCGGGGTCGGTGAGCACGGCCACCGCGCCCGCGGTGGCGGCCTGCGCGCTGAACCGCGCGCCGTGGACGTTGGCCCCGGGCAGCGCCGCGTAGAGGTCGCCGGGCTGGACGCGGCGGGAGTCGAGGGTGACTCCGGTGACCGTCGTGGGGGGGTGGGCGGTCGACGCACCGGGGAGAGGGGTGCCGAGGACCTGGGCCAGGTCCCCGAGGGTGGGTCGTTCGCCGTCGGTCATCGGCACGGTGGGAGGCTACCCGCCCCGGCCGCCCGGTCCGCACCGGTCGTCCCGTGTCGCACCGTCGAGGTGTCGCTCATCGTGCCGGACTCACTGCCCCACCGTGTCGCCGACCGCGCCCGTGCTGATCGACTGCTCGGCCGCCTCGTCGCCGCCCCACGTCAGGGGCAGGTCCGCCGGGGGTTCGGCGGAGGGGGCGACCCCGCGCCGCGCCAGCGCGTAGGTCATGACGTCCTTGAACACCGGGCCGGCGGCCGAACCGCCGTAGTAGTTCGTCTTGGGGTCCTGCAGGATCACCGCGACCACGAGTTCGGGGTCGTCGGCCGGGGCCAGGCCGATGAAGGAGGCGGTGTACCCGTCGTACCGGCCGAGGTCCACGTCGTACCGGTTGGCGGTGCCCGTCTTGCCGGCCACCAGGTACCCGGGGATCTCCGCGGCGGCCGCGGTGCCGGCCTCGCTGACGACGGACTGCATCATGTCCCGCAACGTCTTCGCGGTCGTGGCGCTGACCACCCGGGAGGTCTGCCCACCCGGTTCGGCCCGGTAGTTCCCGTCCGGGTCGGAGGTCCCGGCGATGAGCGTGGGCTCGACCCGCACGCCGTCGTTGGCGATGGTCGCGAACACCGACGCCGCCTGGACGGCCGTCACCGACAGGCCCTGGCCGAACATGACGGTGTACCGCTGGGTCCCGGAGTACTTCGCCGGGTCGCCCAGGATGCCCGCGCTCTCACCGGGGAACTTCAGCGTCGTCTTGGCGCCGAACCCGAACGCCAGGTGGTAGTCGTGCAGGATCGTCGAGGTCGTCTTCAGGTCGGCGTTCAGCTTCTCCCCGGCCAGGATCGTCCCGATGTTGCTGGAGACGGCGAGGATGCCGGCGAGGGTGAGCTTCTCGTCGCCGTGCTCGTGGGAGTCGTGGAACGCCTTGTCGTACTTCACGAGTTCGCCGGGGACCGTGAACCTGCTGTCGGCGGTGACGACGCCCTCCTCCAGGGCCGCGGCCAGGGTGACGACCTTCGCGGTCGACCCGGGTTCGAAGACCTTGGTGAGGGCGGTGTTCTGCAGCTGGTCGTTGGTCAGGCCGACGAGGTTCGTCGGGTCCAGGCTGGGCGCGCTGGCCAGGGCGAGCAGCCGCTGCTGCCTGTCCATGATGACGACGGTGCCGGACTCGGCGCCCGTCTCGGCGACCTTGGCCGCGATGGCGCTCTGCGCCTTCCACTGCAGGTCCGAGTCGATCGTCAGGTGCAGCGACGTCCCGTCGACGGGTTCGGCGGTCTCGCTGTCCCCCAGCGGGATCTCCTGGCCGCCGGCGCTGCGCTCGTACCGCATCCAGCCGTCGGTACCGACCAGCAGGGAGTTGCGCGCCATCTCCAGACCCGAGAGGGGGTGGTCGGTGAACTCGCCCGCCTCCGTCTCCTCGGGGGTGCCCAGGATTCCGACGAGGGTCGAGGACGCCGCGCCGGTCGGGTAGATGCGCTGGGTCTGGCGCTGGGAGGTGATGCCGCTGATCCCGAGGTCGGAGACCTGCTGCCACAGCTGCGGGGTGATGCCCACCGCGACGACCGCGTACCGGTTGGTCCCGGTCAGCTTGGCCGTCAGGGTCGCCGGGTCGATGCCCAGGACCGGGGCCAGGAGCGCGGCGGCCCCCTCCGGGCCGGTGCCGCGACCCTCCTTGTACGGCTTGCCGTTGCGCAGGTTGAACCCGCCGATGGTCAACGGGTCGGCGATGACGTCGCGCCGTTCCACCGACGTGGCCAGCACCACCCCCGAGGAGTCGAGGATGTCACCGCGCTTGGCGTACAGCGTCGTCGTCGACGTCCGCTGGTCCAGCGCGTCCTTCGCCAGCTGCGAGGCGTCGGCGCCCTGCAGCTGGACCAGGCGGCCACCGAGCACGGTCAACCCGCCCAGGACGCCGAGGGTGTAGACGCGCATCCTCATGTCCGGGCGCGGCGCGTCGGGACGGGACGCGCCGGGGCGACGTGGACGGGACACGCGGTGACCTCTCGGGCTCAGGACGGGTGGGCGGCTGTCGTCAGTTCGCCGGGGTCCGGCCCTGGGTCCCGGCGGTGGCGGACGGGGTGGGGGCCGGGTTGGCCTCGCCCACCGCGCCGGAACCCGTCAGGTGCACCGCGTCGGGGGCGGGGACCATCCCGAGCTCGGCGGCGCGGGCGGCGAGCTGCTCGGGCGAGGACTGCCGGGCCAGCGACTCGGCGACGGCCTGCTGCTGGTCGGCGATGCGCCCGGACGTCACCTGCAGGTCGGTGATCTCGTAGGCGTCGCCGGCGATGGCGATGTTCGTCATGAGCAGCCCGAGCAGTCCCAGGGTCAGCAGCACGACGCAGGCGACCGGCAGCGGCAACCGCAGCCGGTGCCGCACGGGCGGGGCGATGACCTGGAGTTCGGGGCGGGCGTCCGGGGACGTCTTGAGCTGGCGGACCGGAGCGTTCCGGGCCGCGATCAGGGGCTGGCTCATCACGGCGTCCTTCCGTCGGTCGTGCCGGGCTCGTCCGGCTCGAGGTCCTGCTGCGGGCGGCGGTTCCGCGTCGTCGGCTGCGGGCGGCGGTTCCCCGGGGCACCCCGTCCTGGACCGCGTCCGGTGGAACCGGCTCGATCCTCGTCCGGCAACCGGCGCACCGCACGCAGGCGCGCCGAGGCCGCACGGGGATTCTCCGCGAGTTCGGCCTCGCCGGCCTGTTCCCCCCCGCGGGTGAGGAGTTCGGCCCGGGGTCCGGAACCGGCGGGGACGAACGGCAGGTCGGGGGGCGCCGAACTCGTGGACAGTTCCCGCAGGACGTTCTTGGTGATGCGGTCCTCGAGGGAGTGGAACGTCAGGACGGCGAGCCGGCCGTCGGGCGCCAGCCGTTCGAAGGCCGCCGGCAGGGTCCGCTCGACGACCCCGAGTTCGTCGTTCACGGCGATGCGCAGCGCCTGGAACGTGCGTTTGGCGGGGTTGCCCCCGGTGCGCCGGGCGGCGGCGGGGACGTTGGCGCGCACCAGGTCCACGAGCCGTGCGGAGTTCGTGAAGGGTTCGGTCGCGCGTTCGCGCAGGACCGCCGACGCGATCCGCGGGGCGAACTTCTCCTCGCCGTACACCCGCAGCACCCGCGTCAGCTCCCCGTGCGACAGGGTGTTCAGCAGGTCGGCCGCCGTCGGGCCCGTGGCCGGGTCCATCCGCATGTCCAGCGCGGTGTCGCGCGCGTAGGAGAAACCCCGCTCGTCGTCGTCGAGCTGGAGCGAGGAGACCCCGAGGTCGAGGAACACGGCGTCGACCGCGTCGAGGCCGAGTTCGTCGAGCGCGTCGGTGAAGCGGTCGGAGACGCTGTGCACGAACGTGACCCGGCCGGCGAACTCGTGGAGGCGGTGCGCGGCCAGTTCGAGCGCGTGCGGGTCGCGGTCCATGCCCACCAGGCGCAGGCCCGGGTGGCGGCGCAGGAGTTCGGCGGCGTGCCCGCCCATGCCGAGGGTGAGGTCGACGCTGACGGCACCCGGCCGGGTCAGGGCCGGCGAGAGCACCTCGGTGCAGCGCGAGAGCAGGACGGGGGCGTGCCGGGCGGCGGCGTGGGCGGCGAGGTCGGCGGCGGAACCGTCCCGGGGCGCGACCGCGACGGGACGCTGCTCGCCCACCGTGCCCACCCCCTGCTCCACCCGCTCGAGCCGTTCCCTGTCCCGTGTCCTGCCGTCGTGCGCCGTCGGACGGGGTCCCCATCCGCTCGTGCCCGTCGGCCCTGGCACCGGGGAAGTGGTGTCAGGACCGCCGGGTCCGAGCGGCTGGAGGCCGCGTCCGGCGGTTCCCCCGAGCCTCGACCGGACTCGGGAGGGGATCAGAGGATCCCCGGCAGGACCTCCCCGTCACGTTCGGCGAAGGAGGTCTCCGCACCTGCCAGGTAGGCGTCCCAGGTCGGGGCGTCCCAGACCTCGACCCGGCTGCCGGCGCCGATGACGGCGACGTCCCGGTCCAGGCCCGCGTACTGCCGCAGGTTCGGTGGGATGGTGAAGCGGCCCTGCTTGTCCGGCATCTCGCTCGAGGCACCCGACAGGAAGACGCGCTGGTAGTCGCGCGCCTCCTTGCTGGTGAGCGGCGCCCGCCGCAGCTCCTCGTGCATCTGCTGGAACTCCTGCATGGTGAAGATGAAGAGGCAGCGGTCCTGCCCCCGGGTGATGACCAGTCCGTCGAGCAGCTGGTCCCGGAAGCGCGCCGGGAGGATCAACCGCCCCTTGTCGTCCAGACGGGGGGTGTGGGTGCCCAGGAACACCGCGCAACCCCCACCGGACGGTCTTGTTGTCCTCGTCGAGTCCTGCTGCCCGGCCCTGTCTGGACCGCGCTCCTCCACGGTACTCCACTTTCCTCCACCGTCAACGTCAGTCGACCCAGAGTGACGGCGTGACTGCGCGTCGACGCAGGTCAGAGGGGGTGGGGCGTCGTGGGGGGCCCGCGGGGGCGTGAACGATCACCGTCCGCGCACGGGCCGCCGATCCCCCTCGCCGGGCGGGCCCGGGGCGGCTCGGGGACGGCTCGGGGCGGTCCCGTGGAGGGAAGTGGAGGCGGTGGGGGCCGGTGGAGCGGGACGGGTCCGGCGGTGGACGGGCGTGGGGGGTGCACCGTGGGGCAGAGTGGGGGCGTCCGGCGCCGGCGCCCGGTCGCCGGTCCCCGCGGCCCTGCGGCCGGGCGCCGGCGTCGCCCCCGGTCGTCCGGACCCGCGGACGCCCACCGAACGAGACGAGGGCACGTGACCACGACGAGCGCACTTCCCGGCTCTCACCCCGCCGACCCCCTGCCGCCGGACGCCCGGGAGCTGCCGGCCGCGCTCGAGCGGCTGCGCGGGACCGCCGACGCGCTCGCCGCGGCCGTCGACCGGGTCATCCAGGGCAAGGACGACACCGTGCGGCTCGCGCTGACCGTCCTGTTCGCCGAGGGTCACCTGCTCGTCGAGGACGTCCCCGGCGTCGGCAAGACGATGCTGGCCAAGTCGCTGGCCCGGGCCGTCGAGGGCACGGTCCGGCGCATCCAGTTCACCCCCGACCTGCTGCCCAGCGACGTCACCGGCTCCAGCATCTGGAACCAGGAGCGCGCCGCCTTCGAGTTCCGCCCCGGGGCGGTCTTCGCCAACGTCGTCATCGGGGACGAGATCAACCGCGCCTCCCCCAAGACCCAGTCGGCGCTGCTGGAGTGCATGGAGGAGGGGCAGGTCACCGTCGACGGCACCACCTGGCGCCTGGACCGCCCCTTCATCGTCTTCGCGACCCAGAACCCCGTCGAGATGGACGGGACGTACCCGCTGCCCGAGGCCCAGCGCGACCGCTTCATGGCCCGCATCTCCATGGGCTACCCCTCCGCCGAGGCCGAGCTCACGATGCTCAGCGAGCACGGGGCCACCGACCCGCTGGACGAGGTGCAGGCGGTCGTGGACGTCGCGCAGGTGCGGGCGCTGTCGCAGGCCGTGCGCGGCGTGCACGCCGCCGACGCGCTCAAGCAGTACGTCGTGGACCTCGTGCGCCGCACGCGCACCCACCCCGACCTGCGGCTGGGGGCCTCCCCGCGCGCCGCCCTGCACCTGCTGCGCGCGGCCCGCTCCCGCGCCGCTCTGGAGGGGCGCGACCACGTCCTGCCGGACGACGTGCAGGCCCTGGCCGTCCCCGTCGTCGCCCACCGCCTGCTGCCGACCGCCGACGCGCTGCTGGCCGGTCGCGAGGGGTCGGACGTCGTGCGGGACGTGCTGCGCACGACGGCCCTGCCCTCACCGCGGTGAGCACCCCGCCCCCCGGGAGGTCCCGGTCGCTCGCCCGCCCCACGGCACGGGGGTGGGTGTTCGCGCTCGTGGGCGTCGTCGCCGTCGTCGGAGGCGCCGCCCTGGGGCAGCGCGACCTCCTGCGGATCGGCGTGCTCGTGCTCGTGCTGGTCGCGGTGGCGGCGTGGTCCACCACCCGGGCGGTCCGAACCCTCGACCTCGTGTCGAGGTCGAAGGACGAACTCGTCGAGGCCGGCGCGACGAGCCCGGTCCGGCTGCACCTGGCCGCTTCCGGCCGGGCCGGGGTGCGGCTCGTGGTGGAGGACCCCGCTCCCCTGGCCCTGGGCGGGACGGCCCGCCTCGCGGTCCCCCGCGTCCACGAGGGCGACACCTTCGACCTGGAGTACAAGGTCAGGGCCGAGGTGCGCGGCTCGTACGCCCTCGGCCCCGCCCGCCTCGTCGCGCTCGACGTCTTCGGGCTCGTCCGCGCCCACCGCGTCGTCGGGACCGCGGTCACCCTGGACGTGCTGCCGCGGGTGCACCCCCTGTCGGAGGTGACGCTCGGGGAGCTGGGCGGCGCCCGCGGCTCCTCGGCGAGCGCCTCGGCCGCCGCCGCCCCCGACGACGTCTCGATCCGCGAGTACCGGGTGGGCGACGACCTGCGCCGCGTGCACTGGCGCTCCACCGCCCGCCGGGGGGCCGTCATGGTCCGCTCCGACGAGCACCCCGGACGGCCCGACGTCGTGGTCCTGCTCGACACCCGCGCGCAGGCCCACGCCGGCCGCGGTGCGGGCTCGTCGCTGGAGTGGGGCATCAGCGCCGCCGCCTCGGCCGCCGCGCACCTGCAACGGCGCCGCCACCGCGTGCGGCTGCTGCACGACGGCGCCTACGACCCGCCCCGCGAGCTCGACGAGGTGTCGGCCGTCCGGGGGCTCATGCGGTCCCTGGCCCGGCTGCGCCCCGGTGGGGCCGACGGCCTGGCCCGCTCGACCGCCGAACTGGGCCGGGCGGAGTCCACGCTCCTGGTCGCCGTGCTCGGCCGGGTCGACGAGGACGACGTCGCTCCCCTGCTCGCCGCCCGCCCGCTCGGCGTCCCCGCCCTCGCGGTGCTGCTGCGCACCGCGGACTGGGCCGGCGCCGACGACCCCTCGCCCGGCCTGGAACGGGCCCGGCTCGTGCTGGCCCGCGCCGGCTGGCGCACCGCGGTGGCCGGCGCGCACGACGACGTCCCCGACGTGTGGGCCCGGTTGACCCGCCCCGGCGCGCGCGGGGACCATCTGTCGACCCCGCCACCGGCCCCGTCCTCCCAGGAGGTCACCCCGTGACCCGCAGCGCCCGAGCCGCCCTGTGGGCGGCCGCCGCCAGCGCCGCCGCCGTCGCCGGCATGCGCCCGCTGGTCGTCTCCTCCGGCTGGATGGTCGGAGCCCTCGGGGCGGTGTGCGCCGTCGCGGGGGCCGGGCTCGTCGTGCGCGGTCTGCTGCACCGCCGCGCGGCGGCCGTCGTCGTGCAGGCCGTCGTCCTGCTGGGCGTCCTCGTCGTCCTCTTCGGCGGCGGGACGGCGCTGCTCGGCGTCGTCCCCACCCCCGCGACGTTCGAGCGCCTCGCGACGCTCGCCACCGACGGGGTCCAGGTCATCCAGCGCTACAGCGTCCCGGCCGTGGACCTGCGCGGACTGCGCCTGCTGCTGGTCGCCGGGGCCGGGCTGGTGGCCCTCGTCGTGGACCTGTTCGCCGTGACCCTGCGCCGGCCGGCCCTGGCCGGTCTGCCCCTGCTGGCGGTGATGGCCGTCCCGCTGGCGCTGGCCCCCGGCGGGTACGGGGCCGTGGCCTTCGTGGCCGTCGGCGTCCCCTACCTGGTCCTGCTGGCCGGCGGGCGCACCGCCGTCTGGCGGTCGGCCCCCGCCCGCCCCGGGCGGCCGCGGACCGTCGCCGGGGTGACCGCGGGCGCCACGGCCGCCGTCGCGCTCGTCGCGGCCGTGGCCGTCCCGGCGGCGGTGCCGGGGCTGGACGAGCGCCCCCTGACGATCGACACCGGCCCCGGGGACACCATCGCGGTGATCAACCCGATCCTGAACCTCAAGGCCTCGCTCGGGGCCCGCTCGTCGGCGACGATCGTGACCTACCAGACCGACGAGCCCGACCCCTCGCCGCTGCGGATCGTCACCGCCGACGTCTTCGACGGGGGGACCTGGGCGCCCAGCACCGGGGGCGACATCCCCCGCAGCCAGCGGGTGCAGGACGGTCTGACCCCGGCGCCGGGGCTGTCCGACGCGGTGCGGGACTCCTCGGTCGTGCGGTCGACGTCGATCGCGATCCGCGGGCTGGACCAGACGTACCTGCCGCTGCCGTACCCGGCGCTGCGCGTCGACATCGCGGGCGAGTGGCTCTACGAGACCGACAGCCTCAACGTCGTCGGTGACGGGGAGACCACGCGGGGACGGCAGTACACGGTCACGCACCTGGAGGTCCAGCCGACCGAGGGTGAGCTGCGGTCGGCCGCGGAGGCGCCGGAGGAGATCCGGGAGCGGTACACCGAGCTGCCCGAACTGCCCGCGATCGTCACCGAGACCGCTCAGCAGGTGACCGCGGGAGCCCGGGACGACTACGAGAGGGCCGCGGCCCTGCAGCGCTACTTCCGGTCCAGCGGGGGCTTCGCGTACTCCACGACGGCACCGAACGACGGCGGGACGAACGCGGTCGCGACGTTCCTGGCCGAGAAGTCGGGCTTCTGCGTGCAGTTCGCCTCCGCCATGGCGGTGATGGCCCGCTCCCTGGACATCCCCGCCCGGGTGGCCATCGGCTTCCTGCCCGGGGAGGAGACCTCCCGGGGGCGCTACCGGATCAGCGCGCAGGACGCGCACGCGTGGCCGGAGCTGTACTTCGAGGGCGTCGGCTGGACCCGCTTCGAGCCGACCCCGGCGACCCGCACCGGGCAGTCCCCGGCGTACACGCAACCGCTGCAGCCGATCCCCTCGCAACCGGCCGCGTCGGCGAACGCGCCGCTGCCCAGCGCGGCGGCGAGCGCACCCACCGGACCGGCGACGACGTCGACCGCGGCCGCGACGGACCCGGCGGCGCAGGCCGAACCCACGGGCTGGGACCGGTTCCTGGCGCTGCCCTGGGGGTGGTTCATGGGGGCGCTGCTGCTGGTGGTCGCCGCGCTGACGCCGCGGGTGTCCTCGGCGTGGGTGTCGCGGCGGCGCTGGGCGCGGGTGGGTGACACCCCGGCGTCCGCGGAGGCCGCGTGGGAGGAGCTGGAGGACCGGGTGCACGACCTCGGTCTGCGCTGGCCGGCCTCGACGACGCCGCGTCAGCGCGCGGCGAACCTGTCGGAGTTCACCGAGCCGGGGTCACCGGCGGCGCGGGAGCTGACCCGGCTGCTCGCCGCGGTCGAGGACGCCCGGTTCGGCACCGGCGGACGCGGCGTTCCCTCCGGAGGGGTCCTGGTCGAGCAGCGGACGGGGAACCAGGTGGGGCGGCTCGTGCGCTCGCACGTCGACGTGGTCGTCGAGGCGGTGGCGGCGGGGCGGCCGCGGTGGCTGCGGTGGCGGGCCCGGCTGCTGCCGATGGCCGGGGTACGGCGGGCGCTGGACTGGTGGGACCGGGACTGACGTCGCCGCCCGGCAGCTCCCCGCGGGGGCTGCCGGGCCACGCCCCCGGTGCCCGGGACGACGAACGGGCGCCGTGGAGACCCACGGCGCCCGTTCGGACCCACCCCGTCAGACGGGGTGGGGAGTGATCACCACTGACCCCGTCGACGATCCCACCGCTGCTCGAGACGCTCCATGAACGAACCGCTCCGTCGTGACCGGCCCGGTCGCGGCGGGCGCGGTGCACCCGTGGTGGGAGGCTGCCCGCTGGCCGTGCCGTGGGTTCCCCGAGCCGGTGAGAAGGCCCAGATCGTGCCGGCGAGCATGACGATGAAACCGCCTGCCCCCAGCCAGATCTGACTCGTGCTGGCCCCGATGATGAGGAGCACGAGACCCACCACGACGGCAGCGATGCCGACGAGGAGGCGCCGTTTGGCGGCGCGTCCGTGACGGGAGCCCTTCATGGCGTTGGCGAACTTGGGATCGTCCGCGGACAGCGCACGTTCCATCTGCTCGAGCAGACGCTGCTCATGTTCCGAGAGCGGCACCTGTACCTCCTGGCGTGCGCACGTTGTCGTCCAAGGATATGTCCCTGCGGCGGTGGGCGAAACTCGACCTACCACATCGTCCCTCACACCTGGAGGTGCTGCAGTGCGGTTGGCGTGTCCCGTCCCTCCGCCGGGGGAACGACACAGCGTCGGGATGGGTTCCACCGCAGGTCACGGGCCCTTCGCCCGGCCCCACCCGGTCAGGGCGGCGGCAGCAGGGTGGCGGGTCTCACACTGCCCGCCCCGAAGCGGGCCCCGGCCCGGTCCACCGCCCCGTCGGCCTCGCGCCACCCGTGGGCCCGCTCCCCCAGGACGAGCTGACGGGGAGCGGTGGCCGAGTCCGCCAGCCCCTCGAGGCGGACCCCGACCAGCCGCAACCGGGCCCGCTCCAGACCCAGGCCGTCGAACAGGTCCCGCGCGGTGGCGTGGATCTCCCGGGTGACGTCGGTGCGCTCGGGCAGGGTCCGGGACCGGGTGATCGTCGTGAAGTCGGAGAACCGGACCTTCAGGACGACCGTCCGGCCGGCCAGCCCCTGGGCCCGGGCGCGGGCGGCGGTCCGCTCGGCCAGGCGCAGCAGCTCGCGGTGGACGTACCGGGGGTCGTCGACGTCGCGGGGGAAGGTCTCCTCCGACCCGATGCTGCGCTCGGGGACGGCGGCGACGACCCGCCGTTCGTCGCGCCCCCACGCCAGGGCGTGCAGGTGGCGGCCCGTCGCCTCCCCCAGTCCCCGGGTCAGGGTCGCCACGGGGGTGTGCGCGATGTCGGCGACGGTGCGCAGCCCGAGGCGGGTGAGGGCTTCCTCGGTGCGTTCCCCCACCCCCCACAGGGCGCCGACGGGCAGCGCGTGCAGGAAGGTGACCGTCTGGGCGTGCGGGACGACGAGGAGACCGTCCGGCTTGGCCCCGCCGGAGGCGAGCTTCGCGACGAACTTCGTCGACGCGACCCCCACCGAGCAGGTGATGCCCTGCTCGTCGGCGATCCGGGCCCGCAGCAGCTCCCCGATCCGGGCGGGGCTGCCGAGCCGGCGCACGGTGCCGGCGACGTCCAGGAACGCCTCGTCGAGGCTGAGCGGCTCCACGACGGGGGTGACCGAGCGGAAGACCTCCATGACCCCGGCCGAGATCCGCGCGTAGTCCTCGTGGTGCGGGACGAGGACGGTGGCCGTCGGGCACAGCCGTCGGGCGCGGGCCATCGGCATGGCCGCGTGCACCCCGAACCGGCGGGCCTCGTAGGTCGCCGACAGGACGACGCCGCGGTCGCCGCCGCCGACGATGACGGGCGTCCCGGCGAGGTCGGGGCGGCGCAGCAGCTCGACCGAGGCGTAGAAGGCGTCCATGTCGACGTGCAGCACGGTGCACCCGGTGTCGTCGTGGTCCAGGCCCCACCCCTCGGGGGTGTCGGGGCGCGGCACCGGGCGGCGGCTCACCGGGTCCTGCCCCGGCCCGCCGCCGGGGCGGCGTCAGCGGGTCGCGTGCAGGTGCAGCTGGGCGGCCAGGACGAGGAGTTCCTCCTCCGCCGCGGCCAGCGACTCCAGCTGCTGCAGCAGGGCGCGGTCGTCGTCGGACTCGGCGCTGGCCGAGGGGACGAGGTCGCTGAACGTCCGGGTGCCCTCGACCGCGGTGACGGTGAAACCGGCCTGCTCGGCCAGCGCCGTCGCGCTCGCCCGGTCGAACCGGCGGCGCAGGGGGTCGTGGGAGCTCCAGCGCCGCCCCTCGTCCGACAGGACGTGCAGGGCCTGGGCGAGCTGACCGGCCAGGACGCGCGAGAGCACGCTCGCGGGCCACTGCGCGACGAGGAGGCTGAGGCGGCCCCCGGGGCGCAGGGTGTCGTGGGCGGCGCGCAGGGCCGCGACGGGGTCGTCGACGACCTCGAGGACGCCGTGGCACAGCAGGACGTCGGCGCTGCCGGGGTCGAGCAGACCGGACAGCTCCGTCGCGTCCCCCTGCACGGAACGGACCCGGTCCGACAGGCCGGCTTCGACGGTGCGGCGCTCCAGCGCGGCGAGGGCGTCGGGCGAGGGGTCGACGACGACGACGCGGTGCCCCAGACCGGCCACGCGCACCGCCAGCCCGCCGGTGCCGCCACCGAGGTCGACGACGGCGAGTTCGCCGCTGCCCCGGTCGGCGGAGGCTTCGGCGAGCAGCCGCTGGACCCCTCCCCAGAGAACCGTCGACGTGCGGGGGCGGCCCCGGTCCTTCGCCACTCGTTCCTCCAGCCTCGTGCGGGTGGTGCTGCGCGTCCCCACCCTAGACACCCCGTGGCGACGGGCTCGCGCGCCGTACCGACCGCTCCCACCGTCGGCGTCACCGTCCCGAGCTGCCGGAGCTGGAGTGCCACAGCTTGCGGTCGGGGACGTCCCGGGGGTCCTCCACCCGGCCGAGGGCGCGGGAGTTGCGGGGGTCCTCCCCCGCGGGCCGGAGGTCGGCGTAGGGCGACTGCAGGAAGCCGCTGGCGTGCACCAGGACGCGCCGGGCGCCCGTCCCCCCGGCGGTCGGTCCGGGCTCCTGCGCGCGCGCCGGCGGGGGCACCACCACCACCGGCCGGCTGGACCTGCTGGCGGCCGCGGCCCCGGTGGCGGTGTGCGAGTAGCCCGGGTCGGGGGCGGCGGCGAGGAGCGCGTGGACGGCGTCGAGCCCGCTGGAGGTCCAGGCCTCCTGCAGCACGGGCAGCTCCCACGCTCCGGTGGCCCGCAGGGACACCCCCCGGGGGCCGGTCCGGCGCAGCACCCCGCGCACCAGGAGCAGCCAGGAGTGGAAGACCGTCGCGGCGTAGGGGCCCTGCGCGTCCTCGAAGAACGTCGCGTCGACCGGTCCGGTGGTGTCGTCGAGGGTGAGGAAGACGACGCGCCGGCCGGAGCGGACCGGTGGGGTCTGGGTGGCGACCTTGACCCCGCCGACGAGGACCTCGGACCGGCTGCGCCGCGAGCGCAGTTCCCGGGCCGGGGTCACCCCCAGGGCCCGCAGCAACGGGACGTAGGGGTCGACGACGTGCGCGCTGACGTCCAGGCCGAGCACGTCGAGCTCGGCGCGGACCCGCTCGGGACCGGTCATGTCGGGCAGCCCGCTGACCGCGACCTCCTCGGGGGCGTTCCCGAGGTCGAGGGCCAGCTGGACCGTCCGGGCGGAGTCGTCGACGGGGCGGGCCGCCCGCGACTGGGCCGCGGCCGCGGCGCGGACGTCGAGGGGGCCGCGGGTCCGTCGCGCCGTTCGCCGCGGCGCCGGGCCGTTCGCGCCGGACCGGCTCCAGCGGTCCAGTTCGGCGACCTGCAGGAGCAGGTCGCGCCGGGTGGTCCGGCCGCGCCGGGGGGCGGGGTCGGTGACCCGGTCGAGCGGCCGCATCCCGTGCAGGGAGTCCAGCGCCCCGGCCAGGACGAGGCGTTCGGCGGTCGGGCGGGTGGGACGCGCCCGCTGCCACAGGTCGGCCAGGGAGCGGTACGGCTGCCCGGCGAGGATGCGCGCCACCTCCGCCGCCGAGATCCCCTTGACGTCGGTGAGGGACAGCCGGATGCCGAAACCCGTGCCGTCCGCGACGCCCGGCCCGAGACCGTCGGGGTTGCGCACGCCGCGGCCGCCGAGCCAGGGGTCGAGGCTGTCGCCGGGGAACTGCGCCGGGGGGTCGACCTCCTCGACGCGGTAGGTGTCGCCGGAGGCGTTGACGTCGAGACCCAGGACGGTGATGCCGAGGTTCCGCGCGTCGTCGAGGATCAGCCGCTTCGGGTACATGCCCGGGTCGTGGGTGAGGACACCCGCGAGGAACGCCGCCGGGTGGTGCGCCTTGAGCCACGCCGACTGGTACGTCGGGAGGGCGAACGCCGCCGCGTGCGCCTTGCAGAAACCGAACGAGGCGAACGCGGTGAGCACCTCCCAGATCCGGTCGACCGTCGCCTCGGGGTAACCGCGTTCGAGGGCGAGGCGGCGGAACCGCGGTTCCACCTCCTCCTGCCCGGACCGGGTCCCCAGCCGGCGGCGGTACTCGTCGGAGCGGGCGAGGTCGTGCCCGGTGGTGGCCTGGATGATCTCGATGACCTGCTCGTGGAAGACGACGACCCCGCCGGTGGGGCCCAGGACGTGCGCCAGCCGGTCGTCGAGGTGGTCGGGGGCGGCCCACCCCTGCCGGACCTCCAGGAACGGGGTGACCATGTCGGACTTCACCGGCCCGGGGCGGAACAGCGAGATGTCGACGATGAGGTCGTCGAAGGTCCGCGGCCCGAACTTCCCGATCAGTTCCCGCTGCCCCGGGGACTCGATCTGGAAGCACCCCAGGGTCCGGGTGGACCGGATGAGCTCGTAGGTGGAGGGGTCGTCCAGGGGGACCTGGTCGCGGTCGTCGAGGTCCACGTCGACCCGCTCGACCCGGGCGACCTCCCGCACGGCGTGGGCCATGGCGGACTGCATCCGGATCCCCAGGAGGTCGAGCTTGAGCAGTCCCACGTCCTCGACGTCGTCCTTGTCGAACTGGCTCATCGGGAAACCCTTCCAGCTGGCCTCCACCGGGGTCCGGTCCAGGAGGCCGGGGTTGGACAGCACGACGCCGCAGGGGTGCAGGGCGATGTGCCGGGGCAGGCCGTCGAGGCGCCCGACGAGGTCGAAGAACACCTCGAGGCGTTCCTCGGCCAGGCCGCTGCGCCGCAGTTCGGGCAGCTCGGCGAGGGCGGTGCGGGCGTCGCGGGCGCGCAGGTGCGGGAACGAGGTCGCGATGGCGTCGATCTCCCCCGGAGGCAGCCCGAGCGCGGCGCCGACGTCGCGGACGGCGTGCCGGACCCGGTAGGTGTCCATCATCGACACGCAGGTCACGCGTTCACCCCCGAACCGGTCGAGGACCGCCGCGTAGACCTCCTCGCGGCGGGCGGACTCCACGTCGAGGTCGATGTCCGGCAACTGCCTGCGCCGAGGGTTGAGGAACCGTTCCACGAGGAGGCGGTGCTGGAGCGGCTCGACGTCGGAGATGCCCAGCAGGTGGTTGACGAGGCTGCCCGCACCCGAACCGCGGGCGGCGACCCTGACCCCCATCGCCCGGGTGAGGTCGCAGACCTCGGCGACGGTGAGGAAGTAGCTGGCGAACCCCGTCGTCCGGACGATCGCGAGTTCGTGGTCGAGGCGGTCCCGGACCCGCGTCTCGAGTTCCCGGCCGGCCCCCGGGTACCGGCGACCGACCCCCGCCTCGCACCGCGCTCTGAGGACGGCGTCCCGGTCGGCGTCCTCGCGCAGCCCGAGCGCGGCGGGGTCGGGCAGGTGGTGGATCCCGATGCCGAGGTCGGCCGAGGGGTCCTGCCGGGCCCGCTCGGCGAGGTGGCCGGTGGCCCCCAGGAGTTCGGCGGCCGCGGCCGGCTCACCCGCGGCGTGGGCGACGTCGGCCGCCGTCCGCACCATGTCGGCGGTGGGCCGCAGGTGCCCCTGGCCGGTGACCCGGTCGGTGTGCCGGGTGCCCAGCGGCACCAGCCGGCGGATCGCGTCGAGCAGGTCGGCGGTCAGCGCGCCGTCGGGCCCGGCCGAGCGCACCGCCGCGGTGAGCACGGCGGGAACCCCGGCGGAGCGGGCGAGGGCGAGCACCCGGGCTGCGTGCTCGACGCTGCCGGCCGTCCCCGGGGGTGCGTGGTGGCAGACGACCTCGACGTGCAGCGAGCCGTCCGGCAGGACGTCGCGCCAGGCCCGCAGGACGGCGCGGGCCAGGTCGTCGCGGCGGGCGAGCACCGCCCGCCCCAGTTCCGAACCCGGGCCGAGCAGGACGGCCAGGGCGGGACGCCCGCCGGGCCCGGCCGCGTGGGCGCCGACGAGTTCGAGGCTGCTGACCGGTTTCCCGCGCTCACCGCGCAGGTGCGTCGCGCTCACCAGCCGGCACAACGCCGCCCACCCGTTGCCCGCACCGCAGTCGTCGGCCCCCAGCGCGAGGACGGTGGCGCGGGGGAACCTCGGGTCGACCACCGCACCGCCCCGGACCGGGGTCCGCCGGGGTTCGCGCCGCAGACGGGCCGAGGGGTCGGCCCAGCCGGGGAGGTCGTCGACCAGCCCGGTGGGTGCGGTGGCCAGGTCGACCCCGAGGACGGGACGGAGACCGGCGCGGTCGCAGGCCCGGACGAACTTCACCGCCCCGTACAGGCCGTCGCGGTCGGTCAGGGCCACGGTCGGCATCCCGAGGTCGGCCGCCCGGGAGACGAGGGCGTCGGGGGTCGAGGTGCCGTGGCGCAACGAGTACCCCGAGGCGACGTGCAGGTGCGGGAACGGGCTGGCGGGTCGTGCGGTGGTCATGGGACGTCCTTCGGAACGTGCCCGTGGGGAAGACCGGGTGGTTCTGGTTTCTCTGGTCCGGGGCGGCTCAGCCGCGGGTCAGCCGGCGATCGGCAGGGCGCTCAACCCGAGCATCGACTCGACCACGCGGTGGAACCGTTCGGCGTCGGCGAGCAGGTCGTCGGCCGCCGCGGCGTCCACGACCCCGACGCGGCCCGCCTCGACGGCCGCGCGGACGGAGGCGGTCAGCCCGAACCGGTCCGCCCAGCCCTGCAACGCCGGGTCGTAGGCGGGCAGCATCTCCCACACGCTGCGCGGGCCCCCGCTGCGACGGCCCCTCGGGGGGCGGCCGTTGACCGCGACGAGCGCGGCACCGGCCCGGAGCGCGGCGAGGTGCGCGTGGACGTACCGCTCGCCCACGTCCTCGGTGCGCAGCGCGGTGAGCAGTTCGTCCTCGCAGCGGGCGAGGAGGTCGAGAGCGGCCGTCGTCAGCGGACGGGGGACGCCGGCGGGGACGTCGGGGCGGGTGGACATCGCGTGCTCCTCCGGTCGGTCTGATCGGTTCCCGTCGACGGCCCTCAGTCGCTGACCCGCAGCAACCGCCAGTCCTCCGACGCTTCGGACGAAGAACTACCAGCGACCTCCGACACGACCGCCGTTCCCGGCGCCACCGGCCGGGCGAGGTCGTAGACGCCCCAGCCACCGGTGCGCCCGGAACCCGCTTCGACGCGGAAGACCTCACGCTCGAGGTCGCCGATCTCCAGGACGGGACGCGGGCGGTGGTCGCGGGAGGCGTCGGGCTCGGTGGCGTCGCCGTGGACGGCGGCGATCGCGGCGTGCTCCCACCAGGCGCTGCGCTCGCGCCAGCGGGACAGCACCTCGCGGACCACGTAGAGCCTGCCGCGCCAGATGAACTGGACCGGGGCCCGGCCCCCCTCGGCCAGTTCGCCGGACCGGACGTGCACCTCGTCGGAGAACCGTCGCACCTTCGTCACCCTCCCCACTCGAGCCGGCGCCGCGGCGGATCGCGCGGCGCGGCGAGCCGGGGGAAGCGGCCCGCGAGGACGCACTCGGGTGCGGCCCGGGGAGCTTCCCCTCCCACCGGACCGCACCTCGAGTGGCCTCATCGTGTTCGAACACCGGTTCGAACACACGTTGAACTACACCACGGCCCTCGACGGTCGTCAACGCCGAACGCGTTATCCACACGACGGGGAGTCGCCCCCCGAACGCCGAGGGTCACCCGGCCGGACCTCCCCCGGCCCCTCACCCGAACGGCCGACAGGTTGTCCACAGCGCGCCGTCCAGCGCCTCCGCCGCCCCGGCGGACGTGGGAGCGTGCGCCGGTGATCCAGCTCCGTCCCCTCACCGCGGCCGCCACCGGGCTCGTCTGCCTCGGTCTGCTCGCCGGGTGTTCGAACGAGGAAGCGGCTGCACCGGCGGCGAGTGCTTCGGCGACGCCGACACGGGCGACCGTCGCGTCGACCGACGCGCCGGTCCCCCCGCCGACGACCAGCGCCACGCCGAACCCCACCACGACACGCGACCTGCCGGCGCCGGAGCTGAGCGGTCTGGCGACGCAGTTCTCCCGCGAGGGTGCCAGCGCGTTCGCCAGCTACTACATCAAGGTCTTGAACTACTCGCGGAACACCGGGGACGTCGAGCTCCTCACCTCGATCTCGGACGTCGACTGCGCTGGCTGCGCCGACGACGTCGACGACGTCAGCACTTTCTTGGCAGAAGGCCTCTCGCACGTCGGCCTCGAGACACAGTTCATCGGCACTCACTACCTGTCCTGGGAGGAGGAGATCGGCGAAGTCCAGATGGACGTCTACGCCAGCCGACCGCCCCATACGATCGTGGACCGGTTCGGCCACACGACCGACGAGGTGGAGGGTATCGGGGAGACGCCCTTCTTCCTGTGGTTGAAATGGGTCGACGGACGATGGGTCGTCTGGGAAGCCCAGTGAACGACTCGATCCGTACGGCGACGTGGTTGGTTCTGATCATCGCGCTCACCTCGGCGTTGATCGTCGTCCCATCAGCCGTCGTCCACGCCTCTCCTCAGCACTCAGGCAGAGCACACGGCAAGGAGTTCGAAGTCGAGGCAGGCTTGAACAAACCTCCGAGAGCGAGCCGCGGGAAGCCCGGCGGGAGCAAAGCCTCCAAACCGCCGGTCAAGGTGACCAGGGTCCCCGCCTGCGCCAACAACCGCCCGGACGGTCCCCGCTTCGACAACTACTGCGGTGCATCCAACAACACGTGCCCCCCGGGGCAGACCTTCACCGCCACCTGGACCCAGGTCGCCGGCGAGGCCCGCTGGACCAACGAGGGGGCGCGCTGCACGAGCGACGCCCCGGCCGGTGAACCCGTCGTCATCCCGGCCGTCACGGTCGCGGACCTGCGCCGGGTCGGCCTGCCGCCCAGTCCGGTGCACCTGCAGCCGGACACCGGGCAGGCGCTCCTGAACGTCCCGCTCGTGCTGCGCACCACCGGCGGGACGGTCACCCGGGACACGACCGTGCTGGGGTTCCCCGTCACGATCCGCGCCACCCCCACCGACTGGACGTGGGACCTCGGGGACGGGGCGGGCATCGGGCCGACGAGCGACCCGGGGCGGGCGTACCCGCACCAGACGCTGACCCACACGTACACCGAGCCCGGCGACCGCACGATCACCCTCACGACCACCTGGTCCGGGGAGTACACCATCGCCGGGCTGCCCTACCGCCCCATCGAGGGCACCGCGACCACGACCTCCCCGGGCGTGGGCGTCCACGTCCTCAGCGGCGGCAACGTGCTGGTGGCCGAGGAGGGGTGAGGCGTCCGGCCCGCGGGGTCGCTCGGGGCGACGGGGAACGGGAACGGTTCTACGCTGAGGGGGCATGAGGTGGGTGCTGCGTCAGGAACCGGCTGCGGGCGGTGGCTCCCTGACGACTCCCCCTCCCGACCGGCCCTCCGTGCTGCACGTCCCCGCCGTCGAGTGCACGGCGGGCGCTCTGGCGGACCTCGACGCGGCCGGTGAGGTCCGGGAGGTACCGGTCCCGCCGGGGGACACCGCCGCGCTGGCCCGCCACCTGCGGGTCCCGGTGGGGGGGTTAGCCCCCACGGGCCTCCTGCGCAACCCGGAGGTCCGCCAACTTTTGGTTATAAAATAAGCGGCCAACCCGGTTTTACTGGCCCCGCAGGGCGCCGTGCTGTGCGAGCCGGAGCTGTTCCGCGACGACGACACGGACGTCCTGCGGCGCACCGGGTCGGTCCTGGGGTCGGCGTCCCCCCTGGGCCTGGCCGAACCGCTGCCGACGTTCGTCGACGTCGCCCTCGCCCCGCACCGGGAGGTGTGGGTGCCGGCGGGCCACCCGCACGCCGTCTTCCGCACCCGCTACGACGAGCTCCTGCGCCTGACGGGGGGCCACCCCGTCGAACTCGGATGACCGAGCTGATCGAGGGGTTCGCCGTCCACCGCACCGGGTCGTCCGACCCCGGTCGCCCGCTCCTGGTGCTCGTGCACGGCCTGGGAGGGGCCGCCTCGGCGTGGTCGCTGATGCTGCCGCACCTGGCGGCCGACCACCGGGTCGTCGTGGTGGACCTGCCCGGCCACGGGGACGCCCCGCCCGTCCCCCCGGCGGGCATGACGCCCCGCGCCCTGGGGTCGCGGTTGCAGCGGTTCGCCGCGGCGCAGGGGGAACCGGTGCACCTGGTGGGGCACTCCCTGGGGGGCTGGATCACCCTCGAGGCGGCGGCCGCGGCCGGGGAGCTGGACGGCGTCGTCGCCGACGTGACGGCCTTCACGCCCGCGGGGCTGTGGACCACGCCCCGCCGCCGGCCGCCGCTGCTGCCGACGGGGCAGCAGTTCGCCCGGCTCGCCGGGCGGCTGCCCGGCCGGGTCGCGACCACCCGGATCGGCGTGACGATCGCGCTGGCCGCGACGAGCACGGCCCCGCGCCGTCTGCCCGTCGAGGTCGTCCGCGAGGCGCTGACCGCCATCGCGACGGCTCCCGGGTACGTGGCCGCCGACGCCGGCATCGCGGCGGGGGCCTTCACCGGCGCCGAGGACGTCCGCGCGCCGGTGACGATCGTCGCGGGCGGCCGGGACAGGGTGCTCCCCCCGCAGTACTGCAGGCGGTCGGTGGCCCCGGCCCACGCGCGGTGGATCGAGTGGTCCGAGTGCGGGCACGTCCCGCCGTGGGACCGGCCGGCCGACTGCGCGGCGGTGGTGCGCGAACAGGTCGGCACCACCGTCCCCGGGTAGCCTCGCCCGGTGTCCGCCCCGCACCTCGTCACGCTCGACGTCTGGACCGTGGCGGCGCACGACGTCCCCCGCGCCCTGTGGCGGATGGCCGCCGACCGCCCGGTACTGCCCCGGTTGCCCGGGGCCCGTTTCGCCAAGCTCCTGGGCACCGGCGACGGCCGCACCTTCACCGTGCGGGACGCCGACCCGCTGCGCTGGGCGGCGCTGGTCGCGTGGGACTCCCCCGCCGACGCCGAGCGGTTCGAGACCTCCCGGCCCGTCCGGGCGTGGGCCGGGATCGCCCGCGAGCGCGTCCAGTTCCGCCTCGCCCCGCGCGGCAGCCGCGGTCGCTGGTCGGGCCGTGAGCCCTTCGGCCCGGCCGCCGCGCGCAGCGGCCCGCCGGAGGGCGGGGACGGTCCCGTGGCCTCCATCACCCGCGCCCGCCTCCGCCCGGGCCGGGCCGCCTCGTTCTGGCGGGCGGTGCCGCCGGTGGCCGCCGAGCTGCACGCGGTGCCGGGCCTGCGCTGCGCGTTCGGGATCGGCGAGGCCCCGCTGGGTTTCCAGGGCACGTTCTCGCTGTGGGACTCCACGCGGGCGTTGCGCGAGTTCGCCCACCGGGGGGCCGCGCACCGCGACGTCATGGTCCGGACCCCGCGCGAGGGCTGGTACGCCGAGGAGCTGTTCGCGCGGTTCGACGTCGTGGGGGTGCGCGGCACCCTGGGCGGCCGGACCCCGTGAGGCGGCGGGGCCGGTCCGGGCCCCGCGCGGCCGGTGTCGCAGCCCGTCCCTAGAGTGCTGGACGTGCCCTCCCCCCGCGCCCGAACGCTCACCGGAGTCCTGCCCGGCGCCCTCGCGGGAGGTGCCGTCCTGTCCCAGGTGGCCTACCCGCTGCTGCGCGGGGAGGCCCTGCGGCGCACCACCATCGGCTCGGTCGCGACCTTCGCCGCCGCTTCGGTCGCCGACGCGGCCCGGCGCGGTGGCCTGCGGGCGGCGGCGACGACGCTCGCGGTCGCCGGCGGCCTGGGGCTGGCCGCGGAGGCGGTCGGGACCCGCACGGGCCTGCCGTTCGGCCGGTACCGCTACGCCGGGACCCTCGGCCCGCAGGTCCTGGGCGTGCCCGTGGTGGTGCCGCTGGCCTGGACGATGCTCGCGCACCCCGCGGTCCGGCTGGGGCGGCACCTGGCCCGGGACCTGCCGGGCGCGCGGCGGGAGGTCGCCACCGTCTCGGCCGCCGCCTGGACGCTCGCCTCCTGGGACCTGTTCCTCGACCCGCAGATGACCGCCGCGGGGCACTGGGCCTTCGGGACGCCGCGACCGCACCTGCCGGGGGTGCCCGGGATCCCGCTGTCCAACTACGCGGGGTGGCTGCTGACCTCGGCCGTGATGTGCGCGGCCCTGCACCGGGTGCTGCCCGCCGAGCGCGCGACCCCGCAGACCGTGCCGGCGGCCCTGCTGGGCTGGACGTGGCTCGGGTCGACGCTGGCCAACGCCGTCTTCTTCCGCCGCCCCGCGGTGGCCGCCTACGGCGGGCTCGCCATGGGGCTGACGGTCCTGCCGTACCTGCGGTCGCTGCTGGCGGGCCGGTGAGGCCGCTGCGGGCCCTGACGTGGGCGGGGTCGGCGAGCGCGGTCGCGCTGACGGTCCACTCGCTGCTCAACGCGCGGGCCCTGCGGGTGCCCTCGCTGGACCCGCCGCCGGTCCCGGGCCGGGTGAGCGTCCTGGTGCCGGCCCGCGACGAGGAGGACGTGGTCCGGGAGTGCCTGACGTCGCTGCTGGACCAGGTGCAGCTGCCGGACTACGAGGTCCTCGTGCTGGACGACGACTCCACCGACCGGACCGCGGACGTCGTCGGGGCGGTCGCGGCCGGTGACCCGCGGGTGCGGTCGCTGCGCGGTGACGGTCCCCCGCCGGGCTGGCTGGGCAAGCCGTACGCCTGCCACCTGCTGGCGCAGCGGGCGCGCGGTGACGTGCTGGTCTTCGTGGACGCCGACGTGGTCCTGGCCCCGCACGCGGTGGCGGCGGCGGTTGAGCTGCTGCGGGGCGCGGGGCTGGACGTGGTGTGCCCGTACCCGCGGCAGCTGGCGCTGACCTGGAGCGAGCGCCTGGTCCAGCCGCTGCTGCAGTGGTCGTGGCTGACGACGTTGCCGCTGCGGCGGGCCGAGGTGTCCGCGCGGCCCTCGCTGGCGGCGGCCAACGGGCAGTTCCTCGTGGTGGACGCCGCGGCGTACCGCCGCGCCGGGGGGCACGAGGCGGTGCGGGGCGAGGTGCTGGAGGACCTGGCGCTGCTGCGGGCGGTGAAGGCCGCCGGGGGTCGCGGCGGGGTGGCCGACGGGACGGCGCTGGGGACGTGCCGGATGTACCGGGGGTGGGCCGAGCTGCGCGCGGGGTACGCCAAGTCGCTGTGGTCGGCCTTCGGCTCGCGGCCGGCGGCGGTCGCGGTCGGTGCGGGGCTGGCGGTGACGTACCTGCTGCCTCCGGTCGCGGCGCTGGGCGGTTCGCGCGCCGGCGCCGTCGGGTACCTCGCCGGGGTGGTCGGCCGGTACGCCGCCGCGGAGCGCACCGGGGGCCGGTCGCTGCCGGACGCGTTCGCGCACCCGGCCTCGGTCGCGGTGCTGCTGGGGCTGCTCGCCGACTCCTGGCGCCGCCGGGGCCGGGGCGGGCTGCGGTGGAAGGGACGGGCGCTGTGAGCCGCGTCGTCGTCGTCGGGGCGGGGTTCGGGGGGTTGTCGGCCGCGGCGCGGCTGGCGGCCCTGGGCCACGACGTCGAGGTGTTCGAGCAGGGTCCGGAGGTCGGCGGGAAGCTGGGCTGGTTCAGCCGGGACGGTTTCTCCTTCGACACCGGCCCGTCGCTGCTGACCCTGCCGGCGGTCCAGCGGGACCTGTTCCTGAAGACCGGCGCCCCGATCGAGGACGTCCTCGACGTGGTCCCGCTGGACCCGGTGGCGCACTACCGGTTCGGCGACGGTACGGAGCTCGACCTGCCCGGTGGTGGCCTGCCGGCGGTGGCGCGCGCCCTCGACGACGCCCTGGGCGCCGGGACGGGTGCGCAGTGGACGGCGTTCCAGCGGCGGGCGGCGCGGATCTGGGACGTGGCCCGCGAGCCGTTCCTGGAGTCGGCGCTGGAGGGCCCGCGGACGCTGCTGAGGCTGGCGCGCAACACCTCCGACCTGCGGACGGTGGCGCCCTGGGCGTCGTTGCGGGGCCTGGGGCGGACGTACCTGCACGACCCCCGGCTGCGGACGCTGCTGGACCGGTACGCGACGTACTCGGGGTCGCACCCGGCGAAGGCGCCGGCGGCGCTGGCGACCGTCCCGTTCGTGGAGCAGGCCTTCGGCGCCTGGTACGTGCGGGGCGGGCTGCACCTGCTGGCGCAGGCGGTCGCCGAGCGCGCGCGGGAGAACGGGGCCCGGATCCGGACGCACACCCCGGTCGCGAGGGTCCTGGAGTCCGGGGGGCGGGCGTCGGGGGTGGAGCTGGCCGACGGGACCCGGGTGCGGGCCGACGTGGTGGTCTCGGCGGTGGACGCGGCGGCGCTGTACGGCGACCTGCTCCCCCGGCCGCGGTCGCGGCCGCGCCGGCGGCTGCGGTCGTCGTCGGGTTTCGTCCTGCTGCTGGCGCTGGACGGCCGCACCCCGGGGTTGCGGCACCACACGGTGCTGTTCCCCGAGGACTACGACGCGGAGTTCGCCGACCTGGCCGCGGGCCGGCCGGTGGCGGACCCGACGGTGTACGTCAGCGCGCCCGACGACCCGGCGCTGCGGCCGGACGAGAACTGCGAGGCGTGGTTCGTCCTGGTCAACGCCCCCGTCCACGACCCCGGCCACGGGACGGACTGGCGGGACGGGGAGCTCGTGGCCCGGCACACCGAGCTGGTGCTCGCGACGATGGCCCGCCGCGGCCTGGACGTGCGGGACCGGTTGCGCTGGAGCGAGGTCCGCACGCCCGCGGACCTGGCCGACCGGACCGGCAGCGACGGCGGGGCGATCTACGGCACCGCCAGCAACGGGCCGCGGTCGGCGTTCCTGCGACCGGCGAACCGCTCCCCCGTGCCCGGCCTGTTCCTGGTCGGCGGCACGGCGCACCCGGGTGGGGGGCTGCCGCTGGTGGGTCTGTCGGCCCGCATCGTCACGGACCTGATCGGGAAGGCCTAGAGCCGGCGCCCGACGGCGGCGGTGACCTGCACGAACCCGATGACCCCGAGCACGGCCCACACCCCGGCGCCGAGGGTGGCCCAGTCGAGCCAGACGACGATCGCGGTGGCGATGGCGCTGCTGGCGGTGATCGCCAGCCGCACGGGCCGTTCGGCGACGGACACGATCGCCACGTCGTCGACGCCGAGGCCCTGGCCCCGGGCGCGCACGTACTCCTGCAGCTGGGCGAGGCCACCGGCGAGCAGGACCAGCCAGGCCGGGGCCCCGCAGGCCCACAGGACCACGGCGCAGGCGGCGTCGCCGACGCGGTCGAACGTGGCGTCGAGCAGGGCGCCGCGCCGGGAGGTGCGGTCGGTCATGACGGCGACGGCCCCGTCGAGGTTGTCGAAGACCCCCGCCGCGGCGAGCAGCACCCCCGCGGCGACCGCGGCGGCCCCGCCCGGGCCGCCGACGACGGCGAGCAGCGCGGCGACCGCGGCGAGCAGCGCCCCGGCGAGGGTGATCGCGGCGGGCGGGACGCCCGCGCCCGCCAGCGGCCGCGCGAGCGCGTGCGCGCCGCTGAGCCAGCCGCGCACGAGCGCGTTGGTGTGCGCGCCGCCGTGCAGCGCGCTCCAGCGCCGCAGGTACGCCTCCCGGTCCATCGCCACGACGCCCACGGTAGGGCCCACCTCTCCGTGATCTGCGTGTGACCAGCGGCGACGTCCACTCGCCTGCCCGGGGGGTGGTGCCTAGAGTGCCCCTGTGCCGCCCCCCTCCAGCACCCACCAGCCCGACCAGAAGCGTCTGAGCGACGACCTGCGGTCCGCCGTGTCCACCGTCCTCGGGGACTTCCTGCACGACCAGAGCGCGGTCCTGCGCGAGGTGAGCGTCGACTGCGCACCCGTGCTGGACGCGATCGCGGCGCTGCTCGCCGGTGGCAAGCGGCTGCGGCCGGCGTTCTGCTACTGGGGCTTCCACGGGACCGGGGACGGGCTGTCCGACGACGGGATCGTGACCGCCGCGGCGGCGCTGGAGCTGTTCCAGGCGGCCGCGCTCATCCACGACGACGTGATGGACGACTCCGACACCCGGCGCGGCCAGCCCGCGGTGCACCGCCGGTTCGAGGCGCTGCACCGCGAGACGGGCTGGGACGGCAGCAGCACCCGCTTCGGCCTGGCCGGAGCGGTCCTGGCCGGGGACCTGTGCCTGGGCTGGAGCGACGAGCTGTTCTCCCGCAGCCGGTTGCCCGCCGACGCGATGGCCCGCGGTCGGCAGGTCTTCAACACCATGCGCACCCAGCTCATGGGCGGGCAGTACCTCGACATGCTGGAGCAGGCCTCCTCGACCCAGCGGGGCGCGGCCGGGGCCGTGGACCGCGCGCGGCGCGTCCTGACGTTCAAGAGCGCGAAGTACTCGATCGAGCACCCGCTGCTGCTCGGCGGCTCGCTCGCGGGGGCCTCGACCGACCTGCTCGCCGACTACTCGCGGTTCGGCCTCGCCCTCGGGGAGGCGTTCCAGCTGCGCGACGACGTGCTGGGGGTGTTCGGCGACCCGGCCGAGACCGGCAAACCGGCGGGCGACGACCTGCGCGAGGGGAAGCGGACGGTCCTGGTCGGTCTCGCGGTGCAGAACGCGACCCCGGCCCAGGCCGCCGAGGTGGGACGGCTGCTCGGTGCGCCGGACCTCGACGCCGAGGGCGTGCAGACCCTGCGGACCATCTTGACGGACACCGGCGCCCTCGCCGGGGTGGAGGAGCTCATCGTGCAGCAGGTGGACGTGGCGTGCGCCACGCTCGACGCGGCGGAACTGACCACGACCGCTCGCGCGGCCCTGCACGAACTCGTCGTCGCCGCGACGAGCCGACGCTCGTGAGCGCGCTGGCGCGGACCCTGGACTGGCTGCCGGGCCGCACCCGGCACGTCGCGGGGCCGACGCAGGACGTCGTCGTGGTGGGCGCCGGGCTCGCGGGCCTGTCGGCGGCGATGCGGCTGGCCGGGGCCGGGCGCACGGTGACCGTCCTGGAGCGCGAGGACGTCCCGGGCGGGCGGGCGGGGCTGGTCGTCAAGGACGGGTACCGCTTCGACACGGGGCCGACCGTGCTGACGATGCCGGACCTCATCGCCGACTGCTTCGACGCCCTCGGCGAGGACATGCACGACTGGCTGGACCTGCACCCGGTCGACCCGCTGTACCGCGGGAACTTCGCCGACGGCACCAGCCTGCACGTGTCCGCCGACGTCGAGCGCACCGCCGAGGCGATCGGCGACCTCTGCGGGGCGGGCGAGGCGGACGGGTACCGGCGGTTCGTCGAGCACGTCGGGAACCTCTACCGGTACGAGATCCGCGACTTCATCGACTCCAACATCGACACCCCGCTGGACCTGCTCAAGCCGAACCTGGTGCGGCTGCTGGCCGCGGGCGGTTTCAAGAAGATGGCCCCGGAGGTGGGCCGGTTCCTCAAGGACCCGCGCACGCAGCGGATGTTCTCCTTCCAGGCGCTGTACGCGGGCCTGTCGCCGTACGACGCGCTCGCCCTGTACGCCGTCATCGCGTACATGGACTCCGTCGCGGGGGTGTTCTTCCCGAAGGGCGGGATGCACGCGCTGCCGACGGCGATGGCCGCGGCGGCCGAGAAGCACGGCGTGCAGTTCCACTACGGCACGACCGTCGACGGGGTGGAGCTGTCCGGCGGGCGCGCCCGCGCGGTGACCACGACCGACGGGCGCCGGTTCGCGGCCGACGTCGTCGTGCTGAACCCGGACCTGCCGGTGGCCCGCACCGAGCTCCTGGGCGCCCCGGTGCGCCGCTCGCTGTCCTACTCCCCCAGCTGCTACCTGCTGCTGGCCGGGTCGAGCAACGACTACCCCGACCCGGTCCACCACTCGATCCACTTCGGGTCGGCGTGGAAGGAGGTGTTCGCCGAGCTGCTCGACGGCCGGCTCATGAGCGACCCGTCGGTGCTGGTGTCCCGCCCCACGGTGTCGGACCCGTCGCTGGCCCCGGCGGGCAAGCACGTCTACTACGTGCTGTTCCCGACGCCGTCCCTGTCGGCCGGCAGCTCGCGGATCGACTGGGACCGGCTGGCGCCGCGCTACCGCGAGCACGTCATGGAGGTCGTGGCCGAGCGCGGGTACCCGGGTTTCGCCGAGGGGATCGAGGTCGAGGACGTCACCACCCCGGCGGACTGGGAGCGGCGCGGCATGGCCGACGGCGCGCCGTTCGCGGCGTCGCACTCCTTCCGGCAGACCGGCCCGTTCCGGCCGGGGAACCTGTGGGGCGAGAACGTGGTGTTCACCGGTTCGGGGACCCAGCCGGGGGTCGGGGTGCCGATGGTGCTCGTCTCGGGGCGGCTGGCCGCCGAGCGCGTGACCGGTCGCGACCGGGGGTACCGTTCGCGCGCATGGCGCAGTTCGTGACCCCCACCGCACGCCTGCCGCGCAGCAGCGCGGCCTGCCTGGACGCCGCCGCGGAGCACGACCCCGCGTTGCGCGACCCGCAGCTGCGGGCGGCGTTCGAGGCGTGCCGGGTGCTGCACGCCGAGCACGGCAAGACGTACTACCTCGCGACGCTGCTGCTGCCCCCGGCGAAGCGGCCGTACGTGTGGGCGCTGTACGGGTTCGCGCGGTACGCCGACGAGTTCGTCGACTCCCTCACCGACCCCGACCCCGACGCCCTCGTGGCCTGGTCGGACGACTTCCTGAAGTCGCTGGACCACGGCGAGCCGTCCGAGCCCGTCGGGCGCGCGATGGCCGCCACGATGCGCCGCTGGGACCTGCCCCGCGAGCACGTCGAGGCGTTCCTGGACTCGATGCGGATGGACATCACCGAGACCGGGTACGCGACGTACGACGACCTGCGCCGGTACGTCTACGGCTCGGCCGCGGTGATCGGACTGCAGATGCTGCCGATCCTGGAACCGCTGACCCCGGACGCGGCCGCCCGCGCGCAGGCGCTGGGCGAGGCGTTCCAGCTGACGAACTTCGTCCGGGACGTCGGTGAGGACCTCGACCGGGGCCGGGTGTACTTCCCGGCCGAGGACCTCGACCGCTTCGGGCTGACCCGCGAGGACCTGTTCGCGGCGCGCGCGGCCGGGCGCACCCCCGGGCCGGTGCGGGAGCTGCTCGCGCACGAGGCCCAGCGGACCCGGGAGCTGTACGCGTTCGCCGAACCGGGCCTGTCGATGGTGCACCCCACGAGCCGGGACTGCCTGCGCACGGCGTACCTGCTGTACGGCGGCATCCTCGACGAGGTCGAGGCCGCCGGGTACGACGTCCTGGGCCGCCGGGTGCGGGTGGGGCTGCCGCGACGGCTCGCGGTCGCCGTGCCCGGCCTCGTGCGGGCCCGGCGGGCCCGGGCCGCCGAGGCCCGGTGGCGGACCCGCTGACCCCGTGGCCGCGGGCCCGCCCCCGGCGGGCGCCTCAGAAGCTGGAGGCCTGCGCCCGCCGGCGCACCTCGGTCTTGCGGTTCGCGCGCAGCGCGTCCAGCGGGGTGCCGGGCAGCGTGTCGTCGGGCGTGTGCAGCCACGCCAGCGCCTCGACGTCGGAGTAGCCGGAGTCGGCCAGGACGGACAGGGTGCCCTTGAGGTGGTGCAGGGGCCCCTCGGCCGTCACGAACCCCGCGGGCACGCTCGCCACGGCGCGCTCGCCGCGACGCACGGCCACGATCTCGCGCTCCTGCAACCAGCGGCGGACCTCGCGCTGGTCGCGGCCGGTGACCTCGGCGACGTCGGGGACCGTCAGCCACTCGGGGACGAGGGCGTCGAGGTCGTCGGTGCCCGTCTCGCGGGCGATCTCTGCTCTCAGCGGTGCAACCACGGGACCAGTCTGCCGTGCGGACGCTCCGACGACATGCCCGCCCACCTCCCACGGTGCGCACGGTCGGTCCAGCATCGTGGAAGGTGGACCCCGGGACCGGTCCGGTAGGTTCACGACGACCCCACCGGTCGCTCCAGCCCCACCCGCCCCACCCGTCACGACCTGCGAGGGATGCCATGGCCGACGAGACCACTGACAAGCCGAGCTCGACGTCGCGACGCGGTCGCTGGCTCACCGCCGCCCTCGTCGGCGCCGCCGCCCCCACCGCCCTGCTCCCCGCCGCCCACGCCGCGGCCGCGACGGGCGAGACCGTCGTCACGGTCCGCGCGGGGGACACCGTCGGCGCGATCGCCGCCGCCCACGGGACCACCACCGAAGCGGTCGTGGAGGCCAACGGCCTCGACGCGGACGCGTTCGTCGTCGAGGGCCAGCAGCTGCGCGTCCCCGGCCCCGGCAGCGGCGCGACCGGCACCGGCGGCACCCACACCGTCCGCGACGGCGACACGCTGTCGCACATCGCCGCGGCCAACGGCACCACGGTGGGCGCCCTGCGCGAGGCCAACGGGCTCAGCGCCGAGGGGTTCATCCGCGCCGGGCAGGTCCTGACGCTGCCCGGCGGCACCGCCCCCGCGACGAGCACCCCCGCGGTCACGGGCTCGGGCACCTACACGGTGCGCGCCGGTGACACGCTGTCCCACATCTCCCTGGCCACCGGCACCAGCGTCGAGGACCTCGTCGAGCTCAACGACCTCGACGGCACCGGCTTCATCGTCGAGGGGCAGACCCTGCGGACCGGCGGCCCGGCCCCGGTGCAGCAGCCCGCCGCACCGGCCACGCAGGCCCCGACCGTCTCGGACGCCGTGGCCGCCAACCGGGCCCGGATCCGGGCCAGCAAGCAGCCCGGCAAGGCCGAGATGCGCGAGATCATCCGCTCGACGGCCGTGCGGCTCGGGGTGGACCCCTCCCTGGCGCTGGCCATCGGCATGCAGGAGTCGGGCTTCCAGATGAAGGTCGTCTCGCACGCCAACGCCATCGGCGCGATGCAGGTCATCCCCAGCTCCGGGCAGTGGGCCTCGGACCTGCTCGGCGAGCCCGTCGACCTGTTCGACGCGCACGACAACGCCAAGGCCGGCGTGGTGATCCTGCGCACCCTGGTCGCGAACAACCCCCCGGACATCGCGATCGCCTCCTACTACCAGGGGCAGGCCTCGGTCCGCTCGCGCGGGATGTACGACGACACGCGGCGCTACGTCGCGAACGTGCAGACCCTGCAGGCGCGCTTCAGCTGAGCCGGCCGGGAGCCGACCTAGACTCGCTGACCGTGGACGCGACCCTCTCCGACCCGCTCGTCGGACGACTCCTGGACGGGCGCTACCGCGTGCTGGGGCGCGTCGGGCGCGGGGGCATGGGCGTCGTCTACCGCGCCGAGGACGAGCGGCTGGACCGGGCCGTGGCCCTGAAGGTGCTGCGGGCCGACCTCGCGCACGACCCGGTGGCCCGGTCCCGCTTCGTGCGCGAGGCCAAGTCCGCGGCGCGCCTGGCCCACCCCGGGGTCGTGGCCGTCCTGGACCAGGGCGTCGACCACGACGGCGGCACCGAGACGGCGTACCTCGTCATGGAGCTCGTCGACGGCCGCACGCTGCGCGACGTCGTCCTCGACGAGGGGGCCCTGACCCCCGGTGAGGCGCTGAGCGTCACCGCCGACGTCCTCGACGCGCTCGCCGAGGCGCACCGCAAGGGCGTCCTGCACCGCGACGTGAAGACCGCGAACGTCCTCGTCGCCCACGACGGCCGGGTCAAGGTCGCCGACTTCGGGCTGGCCCGGGCCGCCTCCGCGAGCGGGCAGAGCACCACGGTCGGCATGGGCGACCTCATGGGCACCGCGGAGTACCTCGCCCCCGAGCAGCTCGAAGCGGGCGAGCCGGACGCCCGCAGCGACGTCTACGGCGTCGGCGTGATGCTCTTCGAGATGCTCACCGGCGCCCCGCCGTTCACCGGCGACAGCCCCTTCACCATCGCCTACAAGCACGTCCACGAGGCGGTCCCGCCGCCGTCGACGAAGGTCCCCGGGCTGCCGGCGGCCCTGGACGCCCTCGTCCTGGACGCCCTGGCCAAGGACCCCGACGAACGCCCCGCCGACGCCGGGGAGATGCTCGAGCAGCTGCGCGCGGTCCGCGCCTCGCTCACCCCGCAGCAGCTGGCGACCCGCGCCGCACGGCCCGCGGCGCCCGCGGCCCCGGGCAGCACGACGCGCCTGGGCGCGGTCGCGGCGCCCGGCACCGCCGAGGCGGCCCCCGCCGGGGAACCGCCGCAGGAGGGCCGACGCTCCCGCCGCGGGCTGCTCGTCGGTCTCGTGCTCCTCGTCGTCGCGGTCGCCGCCGGGATCTCCTGGTACTTCCTGGCCGGCCCCGGCGCGTACACGACGACCCCGCCGGTGGCCGGCAAGTCCCCGCAGGACGCGGCCGCGGCCCTGCAGGCCGAGGGTCTGGCCGTCGAGGAGCAGCAGGGCTTCAGCGACGACGTCCCCGCCGGCCTCGTGGTCTCCAGCGACCCCGGCGACGGGCAACGGGTCCGCAAGGACGGCACCGTGACGATCGTCGTCAGCCGCGGCGTCGAGCAGTTCGCCGTCCCCGACGTCGTGAACGCACCCAGGGCCGAGGCCGAGACCGAGATCACCACCACCGGCCTCGCCGTCGGCGCCGTCACCGAGGAGTTCCACGAGGAGGTCCCCGAGGGTGCGGTCATCCGCACCGACCCGCAGGTGGGGACGGTGATCAGGCACGACAGCCCGGTGGCCCTCGTGGTCTCCCGGGGCCGGCAGCCGATCGAGGTCCCCGGCGTCGTCGGGCAGACCCAGGACGCCGCGACGAAGGCGATCACCGACGTCGGGCTCGCCGTCGGCGAGGTCGAGCAGCAGATCAGCGAGACCGTGCCGAAGGGGCAGGTCGTCTCCCAGACCCCCGACGACGGGACGCTGTTCCGCGGGGACGCCGTCTCCCTCGTCGTCTCCTCCGGCCCGCCGCTGGTGCAGGTGCCGCAGGTGCAGGGCAAGAACGTCGACGCGGCCCGTCAGCAGCTCCAGGGGCTCGGCTTCGCGGTGAAGGTCGAGAACGTCCTCGGCGGCATCTTCGGGACCGTCCGCGACAGCGACCCCGCCGCGGGGCAGTCGATCCCCAAGGGGTCGACGATCACCCTCACCGTCGTCTGAGGACGCGCGAAGGGCCCGGCCCCGCAGGGGGCCGGGCCCTTCGCCGTGCTCGTCAGCGGTTCGCGAGCATCTCCGCGGCCAGGAACGCCAGCTCCAGGGACTGCTGGTGGTTCAGCCGCGGGTCGCACAGCGACTCGTAGCGGGTCGCGAGCGCCGCGTCGTCGATGTCCATGGCCCCGCCCAGGCACTCGGTCACGTCGTCCCCGGTCAGCTCGACGTGCAGGCCGCCGGGCACGGTGCCGAGGGAGTGGTGGACCTCGAAGAACCCGCGGACCTCGTCCACGACGTCGTCGAACCGGCGGGTCTTGTACCCGGTGGTCGAGGTGATCGTGTTGCCGTGCATCGGGTCGCACACCCAGGTGACCTGGGCGCCGGACTTCGTGACGCCGTCGACGAGCGCGGGCAGCGCCTCGCGGATCACCGAGGCGCCCATGCGGGTGATGAACGTCAGCCGGCCCGGCTCGCGGTACGGGTCGACCTTGTCGATGAGCGCGAGCGCGTCGTCGACGGACGTCTTCGGGCCCAGCTTGATCCCGATGGGGTTGCGGATCTTGGACGCGAAGTCGATGTGCGCACCGTCGAGCTGACGGGTCCGCTCCCCGATCCACACCATGTGCGCGGCCACGTCGTACGGGCCGCCCTGGCGCGCGTCGCCGCCGACGGGGCCGCTCAGCGGCGGTTCCTCGTCGAGGGTGCGGGTCAGCGGGCGCTCGTAGTCGAGCAGCAGGGCCTCGTGGCTGGACCAGAAGTCGACCGTCTGCAGCGCGTCGAAGTCGGCACCGCAGGCGATCATGAACTTCATCGCCTTGTCGATGTCCCGGGCCAGCGCCTCGTACCGCGCGTTGGCGGCCGTGGCGGCGAAGCCGCGGTTCCACTCGTGCACCTTGCGCAGGTCGGCGTAGCCACCGGTCGTGAACGCCCGGATGAGGTTCAGCGTCGCCGAGGACGTGTGGTAGGCCCGCAGCAGCCGCTGCGGGTCCGGGGTGCGGGACTCGGGCGTGAACGCGAAGTCGTTGACGGCGTCGCCGCGGTAGGCCGGCAGCGTCACCCCGTCGCGGGTCTCGTCGTTGGAGGACCGCGGCTTGGAGAACTGCCCGGCCATCCGGCCGACCTTCACCACCGGCAGGGAGGCGCCGTAGGTGAGGACCGCGGACATCTGCAGCATGGTCTTGAGCCGGCGGCGGATGCCGTCGGCCGTCGCGCCGGCGAACGTCTCGGCGCAGTCCCCGCCCTGGAGCAGGAACGCCTCGCCGCGGGCGGCCTTGGCCAGCTGCGCGCGCAGCTGGTCGGCCTCCCCGGCGAACACCAGGGGCGGATACGACGCGAGCTCCGCCTGCACCTCGGCCAGCGCGGCGGCGTCCGGCCACTGGGGCTGCTGCGCGGCGGGGAGGTCGGGCCACGTCGTGCTGGACGTGACCGACGACGGCGTGCTCGTCGTGGGAGTGCTCACACGGGCCAGTGTCGCACTCCCGGCACCCTCAGGAGGCCACCCTCACCAGAGCAGGCCGGCCGTCTCCGCCCGCCGGTGGGGCGGCACGGTGCGCAGGACACCGGTCGCGTCGGCCAG
Source organism: Kineococcus lubricus (assembly GCF_050871965.1). Taxonomy (NCBI): domain Bacteria; kingdom Bacillati; phylum Actinomycetota; class Actinomycetes; order Kineosporiales; family Kineosporiaceae; genus Kineococcus; species Kineococcus lubricus. Next base: position 42,480 of record NZ_JBJLSK010000012.1, on the reverse strand, counting down.
CGGGACCTGCGTGACGTCGAGGCCGTGCAGGGAGGCCATGGTCCCGAAGTCCCCGGCGGCGAGGGCCTCGACGGCGCTCAGCCCGAACCGGGTCGCCAGGATCCGGTCCGCCGCCGAGGGCGTGCCCCCGCGCAGCAGGTGCCCCAGCACGGTCACCCGCGTCGACAGCCCCGGGACGCGGGCGGTGATCTCGTGCTCCAGGGCGTCTCCGGCGCCCCCGAGCTGGACGTGCCCGAAGGCGTCGCGGGGGGCGTTCCGGACCGCCTCCGCGCCGTGGACCCTGGCGCCCTCGCTGACGACGACCAGCGGGGCCTGGCCGCGGTCCCGGACCGCCCGGACGGTCTCCGCCACCGCGTCGAGGTCGACGTCCTCCTCGGGCAGCAGCGTGACGTGCGCCCCGGCCGCCATGCCGGTGTGCAGGGCGATCCACCCCGCGTGCCGGCCCATCACCTCGACGATCATCGCGCGGTGGTGGCTGGCGCCCGTCGTCGCGAGCCGGTCGCAGGCGTCGACGGCGGTCTGGACGGCCGTGTCGAAGCCGAACGTCGCGTCGGTCGCGGACAGGTCGTCGTCGATGGTCTTGGGCGCCCCCACCACCGGCACCCCCGCCCCGTGCAGGGCCGTCGCGACCCCCAGGGTGTCCTCGCCCCCGATGACCAGCAGCGCGTCGACGCCCAGCGCGGTCAGCTGCTTGCGGACCCGCGCGACGCCCTCGTCGACGCCGTCGGCCAGCGGGTTGGTCCGGGAGGACCCCAGGATCGTGCCGCCGACGGTCAGCAGCGGCCGGACGACCGCCTCGTCGAGGGGGGTGGTGTCCCCCTCGAGGACCCCGCGCCAGCCGTCGAGGAACCCGACGAACTCCATGCCGTGCCGTTGCGTCCCGGCCAGCACCGCCGCCCGGATCACCGCGTTCAGACCGGGGCAGTCGCCGCCCCCGGTGAGGATCCCGACCCGCATGCCCGTTCCCCCGCTCCCCGGCGCCGTCGCCGACGTGCCCGTCAGGTACGCCCCCAGCCTGCCACCGCGCGATCAGCCGTGCGCGTCGTCCGGGCCCGGCGCGTCGCGGTCGGGGGCGGCGCGTCCGCCGGGACCGCCGGCGGAGGTGCTCGGCGGTTCGGGGACGCCGGTGCTCCTGGACAGCTCCGACCGCAGCTCGCTGCGCTCGGCGTACACGTCGACGTACTCCTGCCGGGACAGCTGCTGGATCGCGGCCATCACCTCGTCGGTCACGGAGCGGACGACGAACTGGTCGTCCTCGCGGCCGGCGTAGCGGGAGAAGTCGAGCGGCTCGCCGATGACGACACCGACCCGGCGCACCCGGGGCAGCAGCCGCCCCGACGGCAGCAGGTCCTCGGTGCCGATCATCGCGACGGGGACGACGGGCGCGCCGGACCGCAGCGCGATCCGCGCGACGCCGGTGCGGCCCCGGTGCAGCCGGCCGTCCCGCGAGCGGGTCCCCTCGGGGTAGATGCCGAACAGCTCCCCGTCCCGCAGGACCTGCACCGCGCTGTCGATGGCCGCCGAGGACGCCCGCCCCCCGGAGCGGTCCACGGGCAGCTGCCCGATGCCGTGCATGAGCCCCGCGGTCAGCCGGCCGCGCACCCCCTTGCCGCGGAACAGGTCCGCCTTGGCGATGAAGGTGACGCGGCGCCGGACGACGGTGGGCAGCAGCACCGTGTCGGCCGCCGAGAGGTGGTTGCTGGCCAGGATCGCCGGGCCGGTGGCGGGGACGTTCTCCAGCCCGCGGACCCAGGGCCGGAACACCGCGGTGACCAGCGGCTCGGCGACGAGCAGCTTGATCGGCCAGTACAGGACCGGGAAGCGGGGCACCGGTGGAACGCTACCGGCGGGCGTGCCCGCCGCGCCGCACTCCGCGACGCCCAGACCTCGACCGGTCCGCCCCCGGCGTGCCACGATGAAGCGTGCCCCCCACCCCGGACGACGGTTCCGGTCCCCTCGACGTCGACGCGGCGTTCGCCGAGATCGTCGCGCGCTGGGGCGAGGACCCGGTCGAACCGGACCGTGCCCGGCACGACGGCGCGGACCCCGGGGCCGAGGACGCGGACGACGTCCGCGACGAGGCCCAGGACGAGGCGGTGGACGAGGGGGACCGCTCGCCCCGGCACCTCGCCGGCGACGGCACCGACGCCGGCACCGACGACGGCACCGACGAGCCGGAGGACCGGGCGCGGCTGATCCGCCCCGCCGCTCCGGCGGACCCGGGGTCCACCGGGGACGTCCCGGACCCCGACTGGTTCGCCACCCCCCGCCGGCCCGACGAGGACCCGCCGGAACTGCGTGCGCTGGCCGACGAGGGTTTCGTCCCGGCCGACCCCGCACCCCTGCCGCGCGACGTCGTCGGGTGGGCCGCGTGGGTCGCCGTGGTCGGCGCGCCGCTGTTCCTGCTCGTCGTCGCGCTGGGCTGGGACGACGTCCCCCAGCTGATGACCGCGATCACGGCCGGGGTGTTCGTGGCCGGTTTCGCGACCCTGGTGATCCGGCTGCCCAGCCACCGCGACGACGACGATGACGACGGGGCCGTCGTCTGACCCCTGCCGCTGGAGCGCTCAGGGGGCCGGGACCAGCAGGTCCGCGACGACCGGCAGGTGGTCGCTGGCCCGGGCGGACTCCCCCGGCGTCCGCACCGACACCACCGTCAGCAACCGGTCGGCCAGCACGACGTCCAGCCGGCGCCGCGGCGAGGCGGACGGGTGGGTCGGCGCGGCGGCGCCCACGGCCTCGGCCGTGTCGACCAGGACCGTCGACAGCCGCTGGTGCACGGCGCCACCGGGCTGCTCGTTGAGGTCGCCCGCCAGCACGGTCGGGGCGTGGCACCACGGGCCGACCGGTCCGGCGACGGGCGTGCCGGGCAGCAGCCGCACCGCGTGGTCGAACCGCTCACCGGGCTCCAGGCCCAGGTGCACGCTGCGGACGAGGACGTCGGTGGACCAGCCGCCGGCCAGCGGGACCCGCACCACCACCTCGGCGGTCCCGCGGCGGCGCACCGGCTTCCACCCGCGCCGCCGGGCGGTCGGCAGGGACCGCACCGACCCGGCGCGCACGTCGACGCGCGCGGCGGTGAGCACGGCCGTCCCCGCTCCCGCCGGGCCGCTCGCGGCCACCCACAGGCCCGTCGCGGCCGCGAGGTCACCGAGCCGGTGACGGGCGAGGGCGTGCGTGGGGACCTCCTGCAGGCAGACCACGTCGGCGGCCAGCGACCGCAGGGTCCACCGGACGGCGTCGGTGTCGTCGAGCAGTTCGCGGACGTTGAACGTCGCCACCCGCATGGGCGCGACCGCCCGGCCCCCCGGCCGCGGCATCAGCCCCAGCCGCGGGACAGGTCCGCCGCCCCCACCAGACCGGCGGCCGGTCCCAGGCTGGCGCGGGAGATCGTCAGCTCCGGGCGGAAACCCCGGCCCGTCAGGGTGCGGCGGTAGGCCTCCCGGCACGGCCCGAGCAGCAGCTCGTCGGCGTCGGACACCCCGCCGCCGATGACGATGGTGCCGGGGTCGAGCGCGGCGGCGAGGTTCGCGACGCCGATGCCGAGCCAGCGGCCGACGTCCTCGAACAGCTCCACGGCGGCCGGGTCGCCCGCCCGGGCGGCGTCGGTGACCATGGGGCCGGTGATGGCCTCCGGGTTGCCCCCGGCGAGCTCGAGCAGGTGGTGGGCCACCGGCGAGTTCGACCGGGCCAGCTCACGGGCCTCGCGGACCAGGGCGTTGCCCGAGGCGTACTGCTCCCAGCAGCCGCGGTTGCCGCACTCGCACCGGTGCCCGCCGGGGACGACGATCATGTGCCCGAACTCGCCGGCGATCCCGTAGCGACCGCGCACCACCCGGCCCTGGGTGACGATGCCGCCCCCGATGCCGGTGCCCATGGTCACGCAGACCAGGCGGGACTCCCCGCGCCCGGCGCCGAAGCGGTACTCGGCCCACGCGGCGGCGTTCGCGTCGTTCTCCACGACCGTGCGCCGGCCGACGCGCCGCCCCAGCCGGGCCCGCACCCGCCGCTCGACGGCCTCGCGCAGCGGTTCGTTGCGCCACGCCAGGTGCGGGGCGAACAGGACGTTGGCGCGCTCGGCGTCGACGAACCCGGCCGCGCCGATGCCGACGGACACGATGTCGTGGTGGGCCGCGAGCTCCTCGACGACCTCGGCGATGGTGTCCTCGACGCCCTGCGGGCTCGTCGTCGGCGTCTCCCGGCGCAGCTGCGCGACGACGCGGCCCTCCCCGTCGACGACCCCGGCGGCGACCTTCGTGCCGCCGATGTCGACGCCCACGGCGGGTCCGTCACCGATGAAGACGCGCCGCGTCTGCTGCCGCAGCCGCTGCTGGAGCGCGACGCGCCGGGGGTCGGGGGCGCGCCGGCGACGCAGCGGGCCGGGCGTGCGGGGGGTGCGGGGCGTGGCCATCGCGGGCTCCGGGGGTCGGGGGCTCAGACGCGGGCGAGGTCGGCGGCGCCGATGATCCCGGCGTCGTTGCCCTTGCGGGCGGTGCGCAGCGGCGGCGGCTTGCGGTGCGTGCGGCCGGGGAGGTTCTCGGCCAGGCTGATCCGCGCCGGGCCCAGCAGCAGGTCACCGGCGCTGGAGACGCCCCCGCCGATCACGACGACCTCGGGGTCGAGCATCGCGACGAAGCTCGCCACGGCCTCCCCCAGCCAGCGGCCGACGTCGGCGATGAGGCGGGCGCAGCCGGGGTCGCCGGCCTGGGCGAGGCGGGTGATCACGGGCCCGGTGACGTTCTCGGGGTCACCGCCGACCGCGTCCAGCAGCACCTTCCCCTCGTCGTCGCCCGAGCGCAGCAGGTCCCGGGCGTCGCGGACCAGCGCGTTCCCGGCCACGTACTGCTCCCAGCAGCCGGAGTTCCCGCAGCCGCAGGCCCGTCCCCCCGGGACGGCGCGGACGTGCCCGAGCTCGGCCGCGGCGCCGTTGGCGCCGCGCTGCAGCACCCCGCCGGTGACGATGCCGCCGCCCAGGCCGGTGCCGAGGGTCAGCATGACGAGGTCGTCGACGGCGTTGCCGTGCTCGTCCAGCCCGCCGCCGAAGCGGTACTCGGCCCAGGCGGCGGCGTTGGCGTCGTTCTCCACGACGACGCGCGCGTCGATGCGGGCCTCGAGGTGGTCGGCGAGGGGTTCGTCGCGCCAGGCCAGGTTGGGGGCGAACACGACGTTGCGGCGGGTCGCGTCGACGAACCCGGCGGCGGCGACGCCGACCGGCCCGAAGGGGTGGGTGCGGCGCAGCTCGGCGACCGCGTCGGCGACCGCGTCGGCGATCGCCGAGGGGTGCGAGGCGGGGGTCTCGCGCCGGGTCTGGGCGAGGATCTCACCGTGCTGGTCGACGACCCCGGCGGCGATCTTGGTGCCGCCGATGTCGACGCCCACCGCGTTCGGCAGGGCGGGGGGAAGGAGGTTCTGCTCGACCATGCCGGTGCGGTTCTCCCTGCGACGTGTGCCCCGCAGCGCAGGGCGGCCGCGCGAGCGCGCAGCCCCGGCGAGGTTACCGGGTCACCGCGCCGCGGCCGCCCCGGGATCAGCCGACGACCGCGCCCAGGGCGGTCATCGCGCCCAGCAGCAGCGCGCTCAGGCCCAGCGCCCCGCCGGCGGCCAGGAGGACCTTCGCCTTCCGGGTGCCCAGGCCCCGCGGCCCGGCCCCGCCGGAACGGGCCAGGGCGTCCAGCATGCGCTCGACCTCGTCCTCGTCCACGCCGGCCCGGGGGCCGGTCGCGGCGGGACCGAGGTCCAGCAGGAGCTGCCCGTCCCCGTCCTCGACCACCCGGGCCGGAGCGGGCCCGGGAGCCTCACCGGGGGCCTCGTCGGGGGCCTCGTCGGGGGTGGCGGCGCGCTGCCCGACGGGCGCGGTGGGCGCCGGGGCGGGCCGCAGCGAGGTGTGGCACAGCGAGCACCACTCCTGCTCGGCCCGGGCCCGGGCACCGCAGGACGGGCACCGCTGCGGGCCGGCGGAGGGCGCCGGGGGGACGGGCACCGGCTCGGGGAGGGGGGCGGGCGGGCTCAGCCGGCTCACCGGCGGACCGACGTCGACGCCCCCGAAGGCGGCCGACGTCGTCGTCGCGTCCCGGGCGCTGCCGCGCGGGACGAGCGGCAGGTCCCCGGCGCCGCCGGGGAACAGCTCGTCGAGGAACGAGGCCGTCGGCTCGCGACGCTGGTCCTGGCTCACCGGGTGGGCATCGGCAGCCGGGAACCGCGCCTTGAGGTCCGCGCGTTGAGGCCACCGAGTGCGACTGCTGCGCCGCAACGGTGCGACGCGTCCGCGCAGGTAGGGTCGTCCGCACCCGCTGGCCTCGGCGGCACCGGAACGATCGCGACCTCGCGGGGCAGCGAGAGCGAAACAGGAGGAACCACCGTGCCGAGCAGCAGCGAGCCCCCGCTCGTCCCGCCCGCCACGTCCGGGAACATGACCGACTGCGTGGTCGAGACCGCGCAGCAGGACCCGGGGCACGTCAGCGCCAGCCGCAAGGCCGCGGACGGCAGCTGGCGCGACGTGACCGCGACCGAGTTCCTCGCCGACGTGACGTCGGTGGCCAAGGGTCTGCTGGCGGCCGGCGTCTCCCCCGGCGACCGCATCGGGGTCATGGGCCGGACCAGCTACGAGTGGACGGTCGTGGACGTCGCCGGCTGGTTCGCCGGCGCGGTGACGGTGCCGGTCTACGAGACCAGCTCACCGGAGCAGATCGAGTGGATCCTGTCCGACGCCGAGGCGGTGGCCTGCTTCGTGGAGACGGGCGAGAACGCCGCCCGCATCGCCGCCGTGCGGGACCGGCTGCCCGCCCTGCGCGACGTGTGGACGCTGGAGGCCGGGGCGCTGGGCGAGCTGCGCGCCGCCGGGCGCGAGGTCCCCGACGCCGACGTCGACCGGGCCCGGTCCGTGGCCGGGCCGGGCGACGCCATGACGATCATCTACACCTCCGGCACCACCGGCCGCCCCAAGGGGTGCCTGCTGACCCACGGCAACTTCCTCGACCTGGCCCGCAACGCCGAGGCCGCCATCCCCGAGGTCCTGCGCCGCCCCGACGCCGCGACGCTGCTGTTCATCCCGCTGGCCCACGTCTTCGCCCGGTTCATCCAGGCGCTGTGCCTGGTCTGCCGCATCCGCGTCGGGCACACCCCCGACGCCAAGGACCTGCTGACCGACCTCGCCGGCTTCCGGCCGACGTTCATCCTCGCCGTGCCGCGGGTGTTCCAGAAGGTCTACAACGGCGCCGAGCAGAAGGCGGCGGCGGGCGGCAGGCTCAAGGCGCGCATCTTCGAGCAGGCCGCCGCGACGGCCGACGCGTGGTCGCGCGCGCAGGACGCCGGCGGCCCGTCCCCGGCGCTGCGGCTGAAGCACCTGCTCTTCGACCGCCTCGTCTACTCCAAGCTGCGCGCGCTGCTGGGCGGTCGCGTCGAGTACGCCGTCTCCGGCGGGGCCCCCATGGGCGAGCACCTGGCCCACTTCTTCCGCGGGGCCGGTCTCATCGTGCTCGAGGGTTACGGGCTGACCGAGACGACCGCGCCGCTGGCGGTCAACCGCCCCTCGCGCATCAAGATCGGCACGGTCGGGCCGCCGCTGCCCGGCACCGACCTGCGGATCGCCGACGACGGTGAGGTCCTGGCCCGCGGGGTGGGCGTGTTCTCCGAGTACCGCGGGCGGCCCGAGGAGACCGCCGAGGCGTTCGCCGACGGGTGGTTCCGGACCGGTGACCTCGGCTCCATCGACGCCGCGGGGCTCCTGACGATCACCGGGCGCAAGAAGGAGATCATCGTCACCGCCAACGGCAAGAACGTCGTCCCGGCGGCGCTGGAGGACCGGCTGCGGGCGCACCCGCTGATCTCCCAGGCCGTCGTCGTGGGCGACGGCCGGCACTTCGTGGGCTGCCTGGTGACCCTCGACGAGGAGGCGCTGCCCTCCTGGGGCGCCAACCACGGCAAGCACGGCCTGGACCTGACCCGCGCGCGCACCGACGCCGACGTGCTGGCCGCGGTGCAGTCGGCGATCGACAAGGCGAACGAGTCGGTGAGCCGGGCGGAGTCGATCCGCCGGTTCCGCGTGCTGGAGCACGACTTCACCGTCGAGAACGGCTACCTGACGCCGTCGCAGAAGGTGAAGCGCTTCGAGGTGCTGCACGACCTCGCCGACGAGGTCGAGGCGATCTACAGCTCGTGAGCCACCTCGGACCGGTCCCCCGGTGAGCCGCCGCGACACCTGCGCCCTGGTGGCGTGGACGGCGCTGCTGGCCCTGGCCACGCACAGCGTGGTCCGCTACCGGTGGTGGATCGTCGCGGGGTACGTCGCCGTGGCGGCCGTCGTGGTCGCGCTGGCCCGGACGGCGCGCGACGACCGCGACACCCCCGTCCCCCGCGCGGGCGGGTGGGTGCCCTCGGCCGCGCTCGCGGCCGTCGGGCTGGTCCACCTGGGGCTGACGCCGTTCTCGTACGTGTCCGCGTCGACCCTGTGGGTGGTGCAGCTCACCCTGGGCGTCGCGTCCTTCGCGGTGGCCGGGTTGCTGCTGCCGGGCCGGGGGGCCTCCCGGGTGCTGGCCCTGGGGGTGGCCGCGGCCGGCGCCGTGGCCGGCGGGGCGCTGGTCGTCGTCGGCGACCCGGCACCCCGCATCGACGTCTGGGTGATCCTGCAGCAGGCCGCCGACGCCCTGGGGCGCGGGGAGTCGTTCTACGGCCGGCGGTGGGTGGGCTCCCCCGGCATCTCCGACGCGTTCGCGTACCTGCCGTGGACGGCGGTGCTGGCCGCACCGGGCCGCTGGGTGGCCGGGGACGTGCGGTGGGCGATGCTGGCGCTGGTGCTCGTGAGCGCGCTGGCCGTGGCCGCGGTGGGCCGCTGGCGGCGCGGGGGCGTGGCCGCGGCCGCACTGCTGCTGCTGGCGCCGGGGTCGAGCACGCTGGTCGAGCAGGCCTGGACCGAGCCGACGGTCCTCGTCGGGCTGGCCGTGTGGGCCTGGCTGCTGCGGACCGACCGGGCCTGGTGGTCGGTGGTCCCGCTGGCGGTGGCGCTGGCCGGCAAGCAGCACGTCGTGGCCCTGCTCCCGCTGCTGGCGGCCTGGCCGCGGTTCGGGTGGCGGCGCTCGGTCGTCGCGGCCGGCGGGGCGGGGCTGCTCGTGGCCCCGTGGGTCGTCACCGGGTTCGGCGTGTTCTGGCACGACACGGTGCTGACGATGCTGCGGCTGGAGCCGCTGCGGTTCGCCGACACCGTGTACACGCTGGTGCTCAACGAGACCGGGGTGCGGCTGCCGCTGCCGCTGGTCGGGCTCGCCGTGCTCGGGGTGCTCGCCGCCGCGGTCGTGACGCTGCGCCGCCGGCCGGTCGGGCTCGCGGGCCTGCTGACGTGGTGCGCGGCCGTGCTCCTGGTGGCGAACCTGGTGAACAAGCAGGCGTTCTACAACCAGTTCTGGCTGGTGGGGGCGCTGCTGCTGCTGGCGGTGGCGGCCTCGGCGGGCGCCCTCAGCGGCCCGGTCCCGCCGCGGGGTCGTCCGGAACGTCGCGCCCGGCCAGCAGGTCCGCCAGCCGGCGCGTCTGTTCCGCCCACCCCCAGCGGCGGCTGACCCACTCGCGCCCGGCCACCCCGTACGCCTTCGCCCGTTCCCGGTCCCGCAGCAGCCCGGCGACCTCGCGGGCGACCCGGCCGGCGTCTCGGCCGTCGACCACGACGCCGTTGATCCCGTCCAGCACGGCGTCCGGCGCCCCGCCGGAGTCGCCCGCGACGACGGGCAGGCCGCAGGCCGCCGCCTCCAGGTAGCAGATGCCCAGGGCCTCCGGTTCGAGCCCGCCGAGGCGGGTGCGGGTGGGCATGCAGAAGACGTCGCCCGCGGCGTACAGGCCGGGGACCTCCTCCCAGGGCACCGCCCCGGTGAGCACGACGTGCTCGCGGACCCCGTGCCGCTCGGCGAGGCGCTCGACGGCGGCGCGGTGCGGGCCGTCGCCCACGAGGAGCAGCGCCGCACCGGGGACCGCGCGCCGGATCGCGGGCAGCGCCGCGACGAGGAGGTCCTGCCCCTTGCGGGCCACGACCCGCGAGACGCAGACGACGACGGGCCGGTCCCCCAGGCCGTACCGGGCCCGGACCCGGGCGCGGGCGTCGGGGTCGGGGCGGAACACCTCGACGTCGACGCCGGGGGTGAGGCGGCGCATGCGGGCCCGGGCCGGTGCGCTCAGCGGGCGCTCGATCCGGGACCGGCACCAGTCCCCGAGGTAGGTGACGGTGTCGTTGCGCTCCCCGATGCGCCGCAGCGCCGCCCGCGACCCGGGCAGGGTGGACCACCAGACCTCGTGGCCGTGGGTGGTGGCGACGGTGCGCCGGACCCCGGCCGCACGCAGGGCCCCCGCCATCAGGCCCAGCGGGGCGGCGGCCCCGAACCAGACGCGGTCGGCGCCGTGCTCGCGGGCGGTGCGCTGCACGCGCCGGGTGATGGCGGGGGTCGGGACCATCAGCGGCGAGGGGTCGCGCACCACCGTGATCCCCGCGTCGGCCAGCGCGGCGTCCGTGGCGCCGTCGCCGCGCTGGCGCGCGGTGTGCACGACGACCCGGTCGCCGCCGGCCTGCGGGAGCCGCCGCACGACGGCGTGGACGAAGGACTCGATGCCACCGGTGCGGGGCGGGAAGTCGTTGGTGACGACGAGCGTGCTCACGGCCCCCACCCCACCAGGTCGGCCGCGACGTCCGCGCGCCAGGTGGCGACGACGTCCTCCAGGGGCCGGCCCAGGGCCGCGGCGCAGGCGGCGGCGACGGGCGTGCCCGTCCAGACGGCCCGCACGAGGGCGGTCACCGCGCCGGTGCCGGCGGTGCGCGCCGCGGACGTCACCAGGGTCCACGCCGCGGCGTAGGCGGCCTGCGCCCGCGCGGGGTCGGTGAAGTCCGCGTCCTGCGGGACGCGGGGCGGACCGGGGGCCTGCAGCAGCGCCGCGGCGAGGGCGGTCGCGGGCACGTCGGTGCCCAGTCGCGCCACGTGGTCGGCGTACCCCTCGGTCAGCCAGCGCGGCACCACCGCCCCGGCCGGCCGGGGCGTGGCGCGGGTGGCGACGTGCACGAGCTCGTGGGTGAGGGTGAGGGTGCGCCCCCGCTCGGTGAGCGCGGCGAAGCGCTCGGTGGACAGCACGACGCGCACCCCGGCCGGTGCCCCGTCGGGCAGGGCGGCGTCCAGGCCGACGGCCACGGCGTCCAGCCCGTCGCCGGTCCCGGCCAGCCGGGCGACGTCCGCGGCGGTGGGGACGACGACGACGGCCGTCCCGCGCGGCCAGTCCGTGCCCCACACCGCGTCGACCCGCGCGGTGGCCGCGGCGAGGTCGGCCGCGACCTGCCGTCCGACCCCGCCGGGGCGGCCCACGTGCAGGACGACCCCCGCGGGGACGCGCTCGGCGGTGACGTCCCCGAGGTCCCAGGGCTGCGGCGCGCCCGGGGCCAGGTGCAGCTCGCCGTCCCAGACGGCGCGGAACGCCCCGGCGACAGCCCGCCCCTCCCCGTCCACGCGCACGCGCAGCAGGCCGGTGACGTCCCGGCCGGCCACTTCGACGTCCTGGACGGACCACTCCGCCAGACCGGCCGCGAGCGCCCGCGAGTCGTTGCGCCGCAACGCTTCCCGGTCCTCAGTGGCGTACCCGCGGGCGGCGGCGGGCAGGTCGCGGTCCAGCAGCGCCCGGCCCCGGCGGGTCAGCAGGCCGGGGACGTTCGGCGCCGGTGCCGAGCACGCGGCGGGCACCAGGGGCGCGAGCAGCAGGGACCGGCGCGACATCGACGGTCCGGCGGGCACCGCGACATCATCCCGCCCGGCGGGCGGCGGTCCGCAGGCGCAGCGGCGGCACCAGGCCGGACGCGGCCAGCACCTCCACCGCTCCGACCTCCTCGGCGTCCAGCACCGCCGGGCCGGGCATCCCCAGCAGGACGGAGACGACGCACTCGGAGCAGGCCAGCGGCCGGGCCGTGCAGCGGTCGCAGTCGATGAGCACCGAGTCGTGGCTCGCCGAGTGGTCGGGCATCGGGACCTCCAGCTCGTCAGGACCGGCCCTGGCGACCGGTGCTGCGCATTCGAGCAGCCACCTCCGACACGAGCCCGAACAGGCGTTCGACGTCGGCACCTGCCCGAGGTCGCCCGGCGGAACCGTTGTCCCACCACCAGCAGTGGGACTACGGTGACGCTGCGTCCATCAGTGGGCCTTCGCGCCCACCTCTGGAGCGCTCCGTGATCATCGGCACCCCTGACGTACCCGTCGTCTCCCAGGACCACGAGGTCTCGCCTTCCCCCGACGTGCCCGCCCTGCGGGTCCACCGGCGCCGGATCGGCCCGGTCCTGGTCCTCAGCCCCGTCGGGGACCTCGACGTCGTCACCGCCCCCACCTTCGCCACCGTGGCCACCGCGGCGCTGTGGCGCACCCGCAGCCTGGTCGTCGACCTGTCCGCGGTCACGTTCGTGGACTGCTGCGCCGTGGGCCGGCTCGTCGCCGTGACCCGCCTGGCCGCCCGCACCGGGGTCCGGGTCGCGGTCGCCGGCCTGCCCGAGCCCGTCCACCGGCTGTTCGCGGTCCTGGACCTGTACCCCGTCCTGGGCGGTCGCCACGACGTCGCCGGGGAGTGCCGGCTGGCGTCGCAGCACCCGGGCGTCGACCCCGACGAGCGGCTGCCCGCCCCCACCCGGGCCGGCGCCACCCAGCCCTGGGCGCGGCCCTGATCACGGAGCTGCGGTGGTGGGCCCCAGGAGCCGGTGTCCAGCCGCGCGGCACGCGCGCTCCCCCGTCACCGGGAGGTCGCCCCGTGCCTGCGCACCGACCCGCGCCGCGGTCCGTCCACCACCCCGAGGGAGGCGCCGCGCCCTCGGCGGACCCGCCCCCGGCGTCCGCACCCCCGGGCGCCCCCGGCCACGAGGCCGGGTCTCCCCCCGGCCGGGTCGAGGGTGCGGCCCCGGGCCGGCGTTCGCTCCAGCACGGCGGCGGCACCCCCGTCAGCCGGGTCGCCGAGCAGCTGGCCGACCTGGCGCGCCAGCTGCAGCACGAGCGGTCCGCCCAGCAGGTCCTGGACCGCATCGTGACCGCCGCCGTCGAGGTGGTCCCCGGGGCGCGGCGAGCCGGCATCAGCCGGGTCGGCAACCGCAGGACGGTCACCTCGATCGCCGCCACCTCCGACCGGGCTGCCGCCTTCGACGCGCTGCAGCAGGAGGTCGGGCAGGGCCCGTGCCTGGACGCCCTGTTCGAGGACCGCACGGTCCGCGTCGACGACCTGCCCGCCGAGGAGCGCTGGCCGGTCCTGGCCCGCCGGGCCGGGCAGGCCGGGGTGCGCAGCGCGCTGTGCTTCCAGCTGTACGTCGAGGGCGACGACCTCGGCGCGCTGAACCTGCTGTCCGAGGAGCGCGTCGCCTTCGACGACGTGTCCGAGGACATCGGTGGGCTGCTGGCCTCGCACGCCGCGATCGCGGTGGCCGACGCCCAGGAGCTGGCCGACGTGCACGTCGCGTTGAGCAGCCGGGACGTGATCGGCCAGGCCGAGGGCATCCTGATGGCCCGGCACCACCTCACCGCCGACCAGGCGTTCGCGGTCCTGGCCCGCTACAGCCAGGACACCAACCGCAAGCTGCGGGACGTGGCCGCGGACGTCGCCGCCACCGGGCAGCTGGGACGGTGGCCGCTCGCGCCCGGCACCGCGACGACCGCGGGTCACCGGCCCGGGACGGCGGTGGTCGTGTCGCTGCCGGGTCGTGTCGGTCCCCTCGCCTACCGTCCTGCTGTGCCCGCCGGTCCCACGAGCGTCCAGATCAGCTTCGAGGAGCTGGGACAGCCCCTGGCGGACTGCACGTTCGTCGTCCTGGACCTGGAGACGACGGGCGGGCCGCCGTCGGGCGCGGAGATCACCGAGATCGGCGCGGTGAAGGTGCGCGGCGGGCAGGTGCTGGGCGAGTTCCAGACGCTGGTGCGCCCGGCCTCCCCCATCCCCGCCTTCGTGCAGGTGCTGACGGGCATCACCAACGGGATGGTCGCCTCCTCGCCGAGCACGCGCGAGGTGCTGCCGAGCTTCCTGGAGTTCGCCGGGTTCGACCGGGGCGCGGTGCTGGTGGCGCACAACGCGCCCTACGACGTCTCCTTCCTGAAGGCCGCGTGCGAGCTGACGGGCCGTCCGTGGCCCGGGCCCCGGGTGGTCGACACGGTCGCCCTGGCCCGCCAGCTCGTCGACCGCGACGAGGCGCCGAACCGCAAGCTGGGGACGCTGGCCCGGCTCTTCGGGACGTCGACGACCCCGGACCACCGGGCCCTGCACGACGCCCGGGCCACGGTCGACGTCCTGCACGCGCTGCTGGGCCGGGTCGGCAGCCGCGGGGTCCACACCCTCGAGGACCTGCGCGCCTTCACCGCGACGGCGGTGAACCCCGCGCGGCGGGCGAAGAAGCACCTGGCGGTGGGGCTGCCGTCGGCGCCGGGCGTCTACCAGTTCCGCGACGCGTCGGGGCGGGTGCTGTATGTGGGCACGTCCGTCGACGTCCAGCGCCGCGTCCGGTCGTACTTCACGGCCTCGGAGACCCGGGCGCGGATGACCGAGATGGTGCGGGCGGCGACGACCGTCGTCCCCGTCGTGTGCGAGACGCCGCTGGAGGCGCGGGTGCGGGAGCTGCGGCTCATCGCCGAGCACTCCCCGCCCTACAACCGCCGGTCGAAGCAGCCGGAGAAGGTCACCTGGGTGAAGCTGACGGCCGAGCACTGGCCCCGCCTGTCGCTCGTCAAGCAGGTCCGGGACGACGCGCGCGACGGCGCGGAGTACCTGGGGCCGTTCCGGTCCGCGGCCACGGCCGAGCTCGCGGTCGCCGCCCTGCACGAGGTGCACCCGCTGCGGCAGTGCACGCGCAAGATCCCGAAGGCGCCGAGGGCCGACGGGCCGGGGGCCTGCGTGCTGGCCGAGATCGGCCGGTGCGGCGCCCCCTGCCTGGGCGCGGACCGCGGCGGGCAGGACGCCGCGTCCTACGCCGAGGTCGTCGAGGCGGTGCGCCGCTCCCTGCGCGCCGACGCCGCGCCCGCGCTGGAGCACGGCCGGGACCGGCTGCGGGCGCTCGCCGCGCAGCAGCGCTACGAGGAGGCCGCCTCGGCGCGCGACCGGCTGGAGGCCTTCCTCACGGCGGCCGACCGGGCCCAGCGCCGGGACCCGGTGGCGCGCAGCCCCGAGATCGTCGCCGCCCGGCGCGGCGCCCCGACCCCCGGGTGGCCCACGGGCGGCTGGGAGGTCGTGCTGATCCGGTACGGCCGGCTGGCCGGCACCTGCCTGACCCCGCGCGGCGCCGACCCGGTGCCGCACATCGAGGCGCTGCGCGCCACCGGCGAGGTCGTCCCGCCGCCGGGCCCGGGCCGCCCGGGCCTGCTGGTGGAGGAGACCGACGTCCTGCTCGGCTGGCTGGAGCAGGACGGCGTCCGGCTGGTCTCCGTGGCGGACCCCGACGCCGCGCCGTGGGCCTGCCCGGTGCGGGGGGCGGGCTGGGCGAGGAGCCGCCTCACCACGACCCCGGTAACCTCACCGGCGTGATCACCGCCATCGTCAACGTGGCCTGCGACGGCCGGCGCATCCCCGAGGTCGCCCAGACCCTGGCCGAGCTCGACGGCGTCAGCGAGGTCTACTCGGTGACCGGGGACGTCGACCTGGTCGTCATGGTGCGCGTGCGCGAGCACGACCACCTCGCCGACGTCATCGCCGGGGGCATCAGCCGGGTCGACGGGGTGGTGTCGACCACGACGAACATCGCCTTCCGCGCCTACTCGCGGCACGACCTGGAGTCCGCCTTCGCCCTCGGCTTCGACTGAGCGCCTCAGCGCGAGGCCTGGACCCACCGGTCGAGGACGTCCGCCGCGGCCCCGGAGTCCAGGGACTCGGTGGCCAGCCGCACCCCTTCGCGCAGGTGCTCGACGAGGGACGTCGCGACGTCGCCGGCCCCCTCGGCGCGGACACCGCTGGCCACGAGGGCGGCGGCGGCGTTCAGGACGACCGCGTCGCGGACCGGTCCGGTGGCGCCGGCCAGCAGGTCCCGCACGACGCGGGCGTTGGCCCGCGCGTCGGCGCCGCGCAGGTCGGCCAGGGTCGCCGGGGCCATCCCGAGGTCGGCGACGGGGTCGAGCCGCACCGGGACGACCGTCCCGGCGTCGACGACCCACACCTGCGCCGCCTCGGTCGTGGTGATCTCGTCGAGCCCGCCCTCGCCGCGGAAGACGAGCGCCTGCGTCCCGCGCCCGGCCAGGACGTCGGCGACGAGCGGGGCGATCCGCCGGTCGGCCACGCCGATGGCCGCGGCCCCGGCCCGGGCGGGGTTGGTCAGGGGCCCGAGGACGTTGAACGCCGTGGGGATGCCGAGGCCGCCGCGGGCGCCGGCGGCGTAGCGCATCGCGGGGTGGAAGACCTGGGCGAAGCAGAAGGTGATGCCGACCTCCACGGCCAGCTCCCCCACCCGCCGCGGCGGGAGGTCGAGCCGCACCCCGAGCGCCTCGAGCACGTCGGCGGACCCGGAGGAGGAGGTCGCGGCGCGGTTGCCGTGCTTGACGACGCGGCGGCCGGCGCCGGCCAGGACGAGCGAGCCCATCGTGGAGATGTTCACGGTGTGGGCGCGGTCGCCGCCGGTGCCGACGAGGTCCACGAGGTCCCCGGGCACGGACAGCGGGACGGCGTGGGCGAGCATCGCGTCGGCCAGCCCGGCCAGCTCGGTGCTCGTCTCGCCCTTGGCGCGCAGCGCGACGAGGAACCCCGCCAGCTGGACGTCGCCGGCCTCCCCGCGCATGACCTGGTCCATGGCCCAGCCGGCCTGCTCCGCGGTGAGGTCGCGACCGGCCATCAGCTCGGTCAGCAGCCCGGCCCACGTGGGTACGGCGGTGGTCATGGCGTCGTCGACTCCCTGCGTCGGTGGGCCTGCGGCGGCCGCCGCGCCCCGACCCTACTGATCCCCGCAGCCGGGCTGTGACGCGCGCTCGACGGGGCGCGGCCGAATCGAGACCGATCCGTGACCTGCGAGACTGAGGCAACCCTTACCATCGGACCCTGCACGCACCTCCCACGCAGCTCCGTGCGGGATCCGCACCCCGAGCACGGTGTCTGCACACGGGTGCCGGAACCTCCCCCGGACGGCGGAACGGAGATCTACGACACGTTGTCGGTGGCCCGGGCAGCGAAGCCCGGCAGGGGTGGGGCATGATTGGCGACGTGGCGAGTGCACAGGCTGTCCAGAGCAGTACCCCGAGTCCGGCACACGGGTCGGTGAACCGACCCAACATGGTCTCGGTCGGCGTGATCGTGTGGCTGTCCAGCGAACTCATGTTCTTCGCCGGGCTCTTCGCCATGTACTTCACGATCCGGTCCGTCGCGCCGGCCCTGTGGGAGTCCGGCCCCGAGCTCCTCAACGTGCCGTTCTCGAGCGTCAACACGACGATCCTCGTGATCTCGTCGTTCTGGTGCCAGTTCGGCGTCTTCGCCGCCGAGCGCTTCCAGCCGCGCCGCACCGGCGGTCTCCTGCAGTTCTCCAAGTGGGGCATGCAGGAGTGGTTCATCCTCACCTACATCTTCGGCGGCCTCTTCGTCGCCGGTCAGGTCTTCGAGTACGCCGAGCTGGCGCACGAGGGCCTGACGATCGCCACGAACGCCTACGGCTCGGTCTTCATCCTCGCCACCGGCTTCCACGGCATCCACGTCTTCGGCGGCCTGGTCGCCTTCCTCCTGGTCATCGGCCGGTCGTACGCCTCCAAGCGCTTCGGCCACCAGGAGGCGACCAGCGCGATCGTCGTCTCGTACTACTGGCACTTCGTCGACGTGGTGTGGATCGGCCTGTTCACGGTCATCTACATCCTCAAGTAACGAACGTCCGCCCGATCTGTTCCCGGGCAGCAGCAGAGCCCGAACGCCCCGTAGGAAGCGAGCACCAGCACCGTGACCAGGACCCTCACCGCACTCAGCGCCCGGCGGCGCCACCCCATGGCCGTCGTCGTGCTGATCGCGTTGGCGCTCCTCCTCGTCGGCGGCCTCTACGCGGCCCTGGCCCCCCGCGAGGCGCAGGCCACCACCGCGACCGCGTCCGCCGACGACATCGAGGCGGGCAAGAAGCTCTTCCTGGCCAACTGCGCCACCTGCCACGGCGTCAACGCCGAGGGTGCTGCGGTGATCGAGGGGAAGAACGCCGGCCCCTCGCTCATCGGCGTGGGCGCCGCGGCCGTCGACTTCCAGGTCGGCACCGGCCGCATGCCGCTGTCCCAGTCGGGCGCGCAGGCCCCCGAGGTCGACAAGGTCCGCTTCACCCAGGAGCAGATCGACCAGATGGCGGCGTACATCGCCTCCCTGGCCCCGGGCCCGGCCATCCCGACCGAGGAGCAGCTCGCCACCGAGGACGTGACCGACGAGCAGGTCGCCCGCGGCGCGGCGATCTTCCGCACCAACTGCGCCATGTGCCACAACTCGCAGGGCAAGGGCGGCGCGCTGACCGCCGGCAAGTACGCCCCGGACCTGACGAACACCTCGGCGAAGCACATCTACGAGGCCATGCAGACCGGCCCGCAGTCGATGCCGGTCTTCAACGACAACAACATCAGCCCCGAGGACAAGACGGCCATCATCGCCTGGCTGACCGACCGCGGCGGCGAGAACACCCGGGTCGACCCGGGCGGGCTGACGCTGGGCTCCCTGGGCCCGGTCTCCGAGGGCCTGGTCGCCTGGATCGCGGGCATCGGCGCGCTGATCGGCGTCTCGGTCTGGCTGGGGATGAAGTCCTCCTGATGAGCACCACCACTGGCTACAACGCGAAGGAACCGGACGGGCAGGGAGCATGAGCGACATCGAACGCGCCGACGAGGCGCACGGGCAGCCGGGGACCACCCTGGCCAAGCCCGGGGGCGGCGTTCCCGACCGCTTCGAGAACCCGGGCCTCCCGCCGCACAAGCACCGGATGGGCGACACCGACCCCAAGGCCGCCAGGCGCGCCGAGCGGCAGGTCGCCTTCTTCCTGCTGCTGTCGATCCTCGGCTCGATCGGGATCATCGTCTCGATCGTCGCGATCAAGTACGACGGCAGCTTCGAGCGGATCAGCCTGTCGACCAAGGCCATCGGCCTGTCGATGTTCCTGTCGCTGTTCGCCCTCGGGATCGGCGCCGTGCACTGGGCCAAGACCCTCATGCCCGACGACGAGCGCATCGACATGCGTCACCGCCAGCGCGGCACGACCGCCGAGCGCGAGGAAGCCGTCGCCATCCTCAAGGAGGGTGCGGCCGAGGCCGGGCTGGGCCGGCGCCCGCTGATCCGCAACACGCTCATCGGCGCCCTGGCCCTGTTCCCCATCCCCGCGGTGTTCTTCTTCCGCGACACCGGCCCGCTGCCGGGCAACGACCTCTCCGTCACGATGTGGGAAGAGGGCACCTACCTGGTCAAGGACCCCGAGGGTGGGCGCATCCGCGCCGCCGACGTGACGCTGGGCTCGGTCGTCCACGTCCTGCCCGAGGGCATCGAGGAGGTCGACCACCCGCTCAACGAGAAGGCCAAGTCGGCCGTGCTGATCATGCGCCTCGACGAGGGCCTGCTCACCGAGAAGCAGAACGAGTGGGGGGTCGACGGCACCGTCGCCTACTCCAAGATCTGCACCCACATGGGCTGCCCCGTGGCCCTGTACGAACAGCAGACCCACCACCTGCTGTGCCCCTGCCACCAGTCGACCTTCGACCTGACGCAGGACTGCAAGGTGATCTTCGGCCCCGCCAAGCGTCCTCTCCCCCAGCTGCCCATCGCGGTTGACGACGAGGGGTACCTGGTGGCGACGAGCGGCTTCCACGAAGCCGTGGGCCCGAGCTTCTGGGAGCGCGGATGAGCACCATCGACAAGGCGGCCGGCGGCGTCGCCAACTTCGCCGACGACACCGTCGGCGCGAGCAAGGTCGTCAACGGGTTCGCCCGCAAGATCTTCCCCGACCACTGGTCGTTCATGCTGGGCGAGATCACGCTGTACAGCTTCGTGATCCTGCTGCTGACCGGCACGTTCCTCACGTTCTTCTACGAGCCGAGCGCGGCCGAGACGACCTACTACGGCCAGTACATCCCGTTGTACGGCCAGCACGTCTCCGAGGCGTACGAGTCCTCGCTGCGGCTCTCGTTCGACATCCGCGGCGGTCTGCTCATGCGGCAGGTCCACCACTGGGCGGCCCTGGTGTTCGTCGCGGCGACGATCGTGCACATGGCCCGCGTGTTCTTCACCGGCGCCTTCCGCAAGCCGCGTGAGATCAACTGGGTCATCGGCGCGCTGCTGGCGATCCTCGCGGTGTTCGAGGGCTTCACCGGCTACTCGCTGCCCGACGACCTGCTCTCCGGCACCGGCATCCGCATCGCCCAGGCGATCATCCTCGCGGTGCCCGTGGTCGGCAGCTACATCAGCTTCTTCCTGTTCGGTGGCGAGTTCCCCGGGACGGACTTCATCCCGCGGTTCTTCACCATCCACATCCTGCTGCTGCCCGCCGTCCTCCTGGCGCTCATCGCCGTCCACCTCATGCTGGTCGTCGTGCACAAGCACACCCAGTACCCCGGCCCCGGCCGGACCGAGGACAACGTCGTCGGCTTCCCGCTGTTCCCGGTGTACATGGCGAAGGCCGGTGGGTTCTTCTTCATCGTGTTCGGCGTCATCGCCGCCCTCGGGGCGCTGGTGCAGATCAACGCGATCTGGGCCTACGGCGCGTACGACCCCTCACCCGTCACCGCCGGTTCGCAGCCGGACTGGTACATGGGCTGGCTCGACGGTGCGGTCCGCCTCATGCCAGGGTGGTTCGAGTTCGAGCTGTGGGGCTTCACCTTCTCGATGAACATCTTCATCCCCACCACGGTGGTGATCCTGTTCACGATGGGCGTGATGGTCCTGTACCCGTGGATCGAGCAGGCGGCGACGGGTGACCGTCGCGAGCACCACCTGCTGGACCGGCCGCGCAACCAGCCGACCCGCACCGCGCTGGGCGTCATGGCCCTGACGTTCTACGTCCTGCTGTGGATCTCCGGCGGCAACGACATCGTCGCCCACATGATGAACCTGTCCATCAACGACATCACCCGGACGCTGCGCGTCCTCGTGTTCGCGTTGCCGGCCCTGGCCTTCGTCGTGACCAAGCGCATCTGCCTCGGGCTGCAGCGCAAGGACCGCGAGAAGGCGCTGCACGGTCGCGAGACCGGCCGCATCGTGCGCCTGCCGCACGGTGAGTTCATCGAGGTCCACGCCCCCCTGACGGACCTGGAGCGCTGGACCCTCGTCCAGCACGACGTCCTGCGTCCCATGGAGATCGAGGACCGCCTCGACGCCGGCAACCCCGGCACCCTGTTCGGCAAGATCCAGCGTCGCCTCTCGAAGTTCTACTTCGAGGACCGCGTCGAACCGGTGACGCCGGCCGAGCTGGCCGCGTCGCACCACGACCACCACGGCGAGATCGGCGGCGGCCACGCCGACGAGATCGACCACGCGAGCAACCCGGCCATCACGACGACCCAGACGACGCACGGCTGATCAGCTCCACCACACACGGCCCCCCCGCCACCGGCACGGGGCCCTTCTGTCGTGAGGACCCACCCCTTCGAGCAGTTAGGCTCCCACCCCGTGACCAATCCCCTCACCCCTGGCAGCCTCTCCGGCAAGCGCGCCCTGATCACCGGTTCCTCGCGGGGCATCGGTGCCCAGACCGCGACCTACGTGGCCGAGGCCGGCGCTTCCGTCGTGATCAACTACCGGAGCAAGGCACCGCGCGCGGAGAAGCTCGTGGCCTCCCTCACGGAGGCCGGTGCACAGGCCATCGCCGTCGGCGCGGACCTGACCGACGCCGGATCGGTCACCGCGATGTTCGACCGCGTGCGCGAGGAGTTCGGCGGGCTGGACCTGCTCTTCCTCAACGCCTCCGGAGGCATGGAGCAGGGCATGGCGGAGGACTACGCCATGCAGCTCAACCGCGACGCGCAGGTCAACGCGCTGGAGACCGCGCTCCCCCTGATGGCTCCCGGCTCGCGCGTCGTGTTCGTGACGAGCCACCAGGCGCACTTCATCAACACCGTCGAGACGATGCCGGAGTACGAGCCCGTCGCGCGCAGCAAGCGGGCTGGGGAGGACGCGCTGCGCGCCCTCATCCCCACGATCGAAGCCGCGGGCGTCGAGTTCGTCGTCGTCTCCGGGGACATGATCGAAGGCACCATCACGGCCACGCTCCTGGAGCGTTCGAACCCCGGCGCCCTGGCCACCCGCAAGGAAGCCGCGGGCAAGCTGTACGACGTGGCGGAGTTCGCCGCCGAGGTGGCGCTGGCTGCCGTCGAGCCGATCCCGGCCGACCACACCCGCTACGTCGGGGACATCTCGAGCTTCACGGGCTGAGACCGCTCACCGTCGGACGCCGGCGGGCGAGCTCAGACCGCCCGCCGGCGCCGCAGCCACAGCAGCGCGAGCCAGGCGGGCGGGACCCGCAGCCAGAAGGTCAGCGCGCGGTGCAGGAGGGCAGCGGAGAGCGCCGCCTCGGCGGGCACGCCCGTCGCCACCAGCCCGGCCGCCAGGGCCGCCTCGGAGGCACCGATCCCCCCGGGGACGGGAACGGCCGCGGTGACGGCGGAGCTGCCCACCACGACCAGGACGAGCAGCGCGACGGGCGGCTCCCCGCCCACGGCCCGTGCGCAGCAGGCGAGGGTCGCCGCGAACCCCAGCGGCACCGCCAGGTGCCCCAGGAACGCCACCCCGATCCGTCCCGGGTGGGTCAGTGCGCGCCGCAAGGGCGGCCACTCGGCCCGGACGGGCTCGACGACCTTGGCCGTGACGAACCGACGCGCCGGCGGCCACCGACGCACCACGACGGCGACCACGACCACGATCCCGGCGGCGACGCCCAGGACGGGCCACGGCAGGGAGACGGCGTTCTCGGGGTCGCGACCGGCCACGACGAGGCAGCCGACGATCAGCAGGGCCGTCACGACGAACGACGTCGACTGGACGATGCCGATCGTGGTGGCGGCCACGGCCAGGGGCAGTCCCCGCTGCTGCAGGTAGCGGACGGTGAGCGCCACCCCACCGGTGCTGGACGGTGTCACGAGGTTGACGAACGACGTCGCCAGCCAGACCAGCGTGGTCTGCACCACGGGGAGCCGCACCGGCGACAAGGCGGTCATCGAGGCCACGTTGCCGAACAGCGGCACCAGGGCGCAGGCCGCGGCGGCCCAGAGCCAGGCCGGGTCCGCCGACCGCAGCCGCTCCCCCAGGTCCGCGGCCTCCAGCCGGCGGACGAGCACCACGACGGCCACGACGGTGGCGACCGCCAGGACGACCCGCCACAGCCGGCGCGCCGCCCTGGTCCGACCCGACCGGTTCAAGCCGGCAACGCCGACCCTCGCTGCCACTGCTCGTACGTCTGGTTCCACACGTTGAAGCCGTTGCCGGGCTCGATGCCGCGGTCGCTGCCGGTGTAGACGACGACGTCACCCACCTTGGAGTTCTCGAACATCCACCGGGCGTTCTCGGTGCTCATGCCGGTGCAGCCGTGGCTGACGTTCGCCCTGCCCTGGGACGCCACCGACCACGGCGCGGCGTGCAGGAACTCACCGGAGTTGGTGACGCGCAACGCGTACTTCACGTCGACGTTGTAGTAGTCGGGGTCGTCCTGCCCGATGCCGGTCGTCTCGGAGTTCATCTCCCGCGACTCCTCCAGGCTCATGATGACCTTCGTCCCGCTGCGCGTGACGAACTTGCCGCCGCTGCCCGACTGGCCGAGGGTCACCGGGATGGTCTTGAGGACCTCCCCGTCCCGCGTGACGGTCAGGGTGTGGGCGGCGATGTCGACGGTGCTGACCATGGCTGAGCCGACGGTGAAGTCGATGTCGCGGGTCGTCCCCCACACGCCCGGGGAGACCTCGACTCCCCCGAGGTCGACGTCGAGGTGGACGGCGGAGCGGGCCGGCCAGTACTCAGCGGGCCGGAACTCGACCTTGGTGTCCGACTGCCAGTTCCAGGAGCCCACGACGGCCTGCGGCGAGGCGGTGACCTTGAGGTTCTGCTCGACGACACCGCGGCGGTCGTCGGCGATGGGCGCGTCGAAGGTGACGATGATCGGCATGCCCACGCCGACCTCCTTGCCCGACAACGGGGCGACCGCGGGGAACGCCGTCTCGGCGGGCGTGAGCGTCGTCAGGGTGGAGTCCTGGGTCGTGGGCTCACCCGACCGGTCGGCGGCGACGGCGTGCACGGAGTAGCCCGTGCCGACGGTCAGGCCGGCGGCGGACGTCCACGTCGTCCTGGCCTCGTCGAGGGTTCCCGGTACCGCGGTGCCGTCCGCGGCGGTGAGCGTGACCTCGGTGAGCGTGCCGTCGATGACCGTCACGGTCACCGGTGCGTCGGGACGCACGTCGAGCGCGGCGTTCGCCGGGCTCACGGTGATCCGCGCCGGCGTGGCTTCCGGGGTGCTCGACGACGGAGCGCCGGACGCGCCCGACCTCGACTGGCAGCCCGCCACGACCGGCACGACCGCGGCCGCCAGCAGTGCTCCGACCAGCGTGCGCCGACGCACCGACGGATGGATGTCCTTGATCACCGTGTCTCCCCCGAGGCGTGGACGCCCCCTCGTGCTGTCCCCCGCCGGCCATCCTCGCACTCCGGCGGTCCAACGACAGGACGCGACGCACACCCGTCCTGTTGCACGGTGGTACGTCACGGTTCGATGACGTCGCCGGGGACGACGAAGGGCCCCGCACCGTGGTGCGGGGCCCTTCGTGCGAGCGGGCTCAGTGAGCGTGCTCGCCCTTGTAGTACTCGAAGACCCATCCGACGATCATCGGGATCGTGACGACGACGCCGATGAGCCAGAGCCACCAACCGACGGCGACACCGAAGAAGGTGATCGCCCCGCCGGCGGCCAGGTACAGCGGCCACCAGGAGTGCGGCGAGAAGAAGCCCTGCTCGCCGGCGCCCTCGGAGATGTCGGCCCGCGGGTTGTCCTCGGGACGCTCGTCGATCCGGCGGGCGGTGATCGTCAGGTAGGTGCCGACGAGGACGGCCAGACCACCGGTGAGCAGCAGGGCGATGAAGCCCACCCACTCGTCCCACTGGGTCAGCAGCCCGTAGACGAAGGCGACGGGGATGAAGAAGAGGATCCCGCCGGAGAACAGCCAGGTTTCAGGCTTCATCGGTGTCAGTGCCCCTTCTGAACGTCTTCACGGCCACGACGGTCGGAGCCGCCGTACACCGCATCCAGCAGGTTGCCGCCACCGTCGTGGTTGTCGTGCGCCGCGACCTCGGGGTGGTGCAGGTCGAAGGCGGGACGCTCCGAGCGGATGCGCGGCAGGGAGGTGAAGTTGTGCCGCGGCGGGGGGCAGGAGGTCGCCCACTCGAGGGAGGCGCCGTAGCCCCACGGGTCGTCCACCGTGACCTTCTCGCCGAACCGGGCGGTCCGGTAGACGTTCCAGAGGAAGGGCAGGAAGGACAGGCCCAGCACGAACGACCCGATCGTGGAGATCTGGTTCATGGTCGTGAAGCCCTCACCGACGAGGTAGTCGGCGTACCGGCGCGGCATGCCCGCCGCACCCAGCCAGTGCTGGATGAGGAAGGTGGTGTGGAAGCCGACGAACAGCAGCCAGAAGTGCAGCTTGCCCCAGCCCTCGTGCAGCATCTTGCCGGTGAGCTTGGGCCACCAGAAGTAGAAGCCGGCGAACATCGCGAACACGACCGTGCCGAAGACGACGTAGTGGAAGTGCGCGACCACGAAGTAGGAGTCCGACAGCTGGAAGTCCAGCGGCGGCGCGGCCAGGATGACGCCCGTGAGACCACCGAAGAGGAAGGTCACGAGGAAGCCGACGCTCCACAGCATCGGCGTGTCGAAGGTCAGCGACCCCCGCCACATCGTCCCGATCCAGTTGAAGAACTTCACCCCGGTCGGGACGGCGATGAGCATCGTCATGAACGAGAAGAACGGCAGGAGGACCTTGCCGGTCACGTACATGTGGTGCGCCCAGACCGTCACGGACAGACCGGCGATGGAGATCGTCGCGAAGACCAGGCCCTTGTAGCCGAAGACCGGCTTGCGGCTGAACACCGGGAAGATCTCCGTCACGATGCCGAAGAACGGCAGCGCGATGATGTAGACCTCCGGGTGACCGAAGAACCAGAACAGGTGCTGCCACAGGATCGGACCGCCGTTGGCGGCCTCGAAGACGTGGGCGCCCATGATCCGGTCGGCGGCCAGGGCGAGCAGCGCGGCGGCCAGCACCGGGAAGGCCATGAGGATCAGCACGCTGGTGATGAGCGTGTTCCAGGTGAAGATCGGCATCCGGAACATGGTCATGCCCGGGGCGCGCATGCAGATGATCGTGGTGATGAAGTTGACCGCACCCAGGATCGTGCCGAACCCGGAGAAGGCCAGGCCCATGACCCAGAGGTTGCCGCCCAGGCCCGGGGAGTGGACGACGTCCGACAGCGGCGCGTAGGCGAACCAGCCGAAGCTCGCGGCCCCGCTCGGGGTCAGGAAGCCGGCGGCGGCGATGAGGCCCCCGAAGAGGAAGAGCCAGTACGCGAACATGTTCAGCCGCGGGAAGGCGACGTCCGGAGCACCGATCTGCAGCGGCATGATCGCGTTCGCGAACGCGGAGAAGAGCGGCGTCGCGAACAGCAGCAGCATCACCGTGCCGTGCATGGTGAACGCCTGGTTGTACTCGTTCTTGGTGGCGAACACCTGCATGCCGGGCTCGAACAGCTCGGCGCGGATGAGCAGCGCCATGATCCCGCCGAGGAGGAACCAGATGAACGAGGTGACGAAGTAGAGGTTGCCGATCACCTTGTGGTCGGTGCTGGACAGCCAGTTGGCCATGACGCGACCGCGCGAGCGCGGCAGGACGGCCCCCAGCGGCTGGCGCGACGTCACGCGCGCGGCGGTGCCGGGAAGGTCGAGGCTCTCAGCAGCCATCAGTTCTCCTCCTCGTTCGAGTGGACCGAGTCGGCCTGGACGTTGGCGAGCTCCTCGTCACCGGCCAAGGTGGTCGGCAGCGAGCCGGTCTGGCCGGAGGCCTCGAGGTCGTCCAGGTGCTGCTGGTACTCCTCGGCCGAGACGACCTTGACGTTGAAGAGCATCTCGGAGTGGTACTCACCGCACAGCTCGGCGCACTTGCCCTTGAAGTCGCCCTCCTTGGTGGGGGTGACCTGGAACTTGTTGGGGCTGCCCGGGATCATGTCCATCTTCATGAGGAACGCGGGGACCCAGAAGGAGTGGATGACGTCGCGGGAGTACAGCTCGAACTCCACGGTCTCGTCGACCGGCAGGTAGAGGGTCGGCAGGGACTCCTCCACCCCGGGCAGACCGGTCAGGTCGGCCTGGCGTCCGGTGTCGTAGACCCCGGGCTGGGCGGACTCGCCGTTGCCGTCGAGGTAGTTGAAGTCCCAGGACCACTTCTTGCCGACGACCTGGATCGTGACGGCGGGGTCCTTGGACGTGTCGAGGATCGCCTGCTGGTCCCGCGCCACGTAGTAGAAGAGGACCCCGACCATCATGACCGGGACGATCGTGTAGAGGATCTCGATCGGCATGTTGTACCGGACCTGCGCGGGCAGCTCCGGGTCGTTCTTGCGGCGGCGGTAGGCCACCACGCACCAGATCGTCAGCCCCCAGACGAGGACGCCGACCACCAGCGCGGCGATCCACGAACCGTCCCAGAGCGCCGAGATGCGCCCGGTCATGTTCGTGGCCCCGATGCTGTCGTCGGGGAGGAAGAAGTTGCTCGCCGAGGCGTCCGGCCAATCCCCCGCGCAACCGGTCAACAACAGCGCCGCGCCCCCGGTGAGGGCGCCGGCGACCAGCGCCTTGGGGGGACGGCGACGACGCGTCGCGCCCGAGTCTCGCGTGCCCAACGTCGGCCTTCCCACGTGCGTGCAGTGAACGGGGACGATCTGTGTCCGCGACGCGTTGGTCTTGGGCAGGCTCGTCCCTCCGAGGAGAGACTACCCCCCGTCGTAGGCGATCGGCCGTTCGGGGCGCGTCATGTCCGAGGAAGTTCGGGGCCGTCCAGCAGCGGGGGCACCGGCCGGGCCAGGGCCGTCCTCAGCATCGCGCGGTAGGCGCCGCGCGGGACCTCCTCCACGCCCAGCGTGGCGAGGTGGTCGGTGCGCCACTGCACGTCCACCAGCCGGCCGCCGGCACCGTCGGCGACCAGGACGTCGGCCAGGGCCACCACGGCCGCCTTGGACGCGTCGGTCACGCGGTGGAACTTGGACTCGGCGGCGAACAGGCCGCCCAGGCTCACGCCGTACAGGCCCCCGACGAGCTCGCCGTCCTGCCACACCTCCACCGAGTGGGCCCAGCCGAGGCGGTGCAGGCGGCCGTAGGCGTGCGCGACCTCGCCGGTGATCCAGGCGCCGGGGCGGGAGGGGTCGGCGCACCCGGCGACCACGGCGTCGAAGGCCGTGTCGAGCCGCACCTCGAAGCGGCGCAACGACCGCCGCAGGGACCGGGACACGTGCACGCGCTCGGGCACCAGGACCCCCCGCGGGTCCGGGGACCACCACCCGAGGGGCCCGCGCCCTCCCCCGCCCAGCCCCATGGGGAAGAAGCCGTTGCGGTAGGCGTCCAGCAGCGTCGCCGGGTGCAGGTCGCCGCCGGAGGCGACGAGGTCCTCCCCGTCCTCGGTCCGCAGGTCCTCGAAGCCGAACCGCGCCGGCCCGACGTGGGCGCGGGGGCGCCCCGACGGCGTGCGGGGGAAGGGCGCGCCCCACACGCGATCGGCCCCCGCACCCGGGAGGGGTGCGGGGGCCGTGGTGCGGGACGGGCCGTCAGCTGAAGGAGTCACCGCAGGCGCAGCTGCTCCCGGCGTTCGGGTTGTCGATGGTGAAGCCCTGCTTCTCGATGGTGTCGGCGAAGTCGATCGTCGCGCCGTCGAGGTACGGGGTGCTCATCTTGTCGACGACGACCTCGACCCCGTCGAAGTCGCGCAGCGCGTCCCCGTCGAGGGTGCGCTCGTCGAAGTAGAGCTGGTAGATGAGGCCCGAGCAGCCGCCGGGCTGCACGGCGATGCGCAGCCGCAGGTCGTCGCGCCCCTCCTGCTCGAGCAGCGTGCGGACCTTGGTCGCGGCCACGTCGGTCAGCAGGACCCCGTGGGTGGGGGTCGTGTCCGTGGTGGAGGTCATGTGCATCGTCTCCGGAAGCGATCGCGGGGCTGTCGTCGGGTGCAACCGCGGCCAGGCGCGGTCTGTTCCCCGACGAGGTTACGACTCGCGGGACAGGCCGTCGAGCAGGAGCACCTCGCCCAGGCACGCGCGGGCGAAGTCGGCCAGGTGCAGGGACTCGTCGGCCCCGTGGGCCCGCGAGTCCGGGTCCTCGACCCCCGTGACGAGGATGGCGGCCCCCGGGTAGACGGCGGACAGGTCCGCGACGAAGGGGATGGACCCTCCCATCCCCATCTCCACCGCGGGGGCCCCGAACGCGGCGCTCAGCGCCTCGCGGGCCACCGCGTGCGCCCGCGAGGAGGTGTCCGCCGAGAAGGCCTTGCCCTCCTCGCCGTCCGCGACGTGGACCCGGGCGCCGAAGGGGGCGTTGGCCAGCAGGTGGCGGCGCAGCGCCGTCATCGCGGCCGACGGGTCCTGGCCGGGGGCGATGCGCATGCTGATCTTGGCGCGGGCCGAGGGCACGAGGGTGTTGCTGGCCCGGTCCACCGGCGTGGCGTCCAGGCCGATGACGGAGATCGCCGGCTTCGTCCACAGCCGGTCGGCGACGGTGCCCGTCCCGGCCAGCCGGACCCCCGGCAGCACCCCGGCGTCGGCGCGGAAGGTCGCCTCGTCGAGGTCCACGACGGGCGCGGCGGAGCTGTGGAGCCCGTCGACCGCGACGTCGCCGTTCTCGTCGTGCAGCGTGGCGATCAGCCGTGCCAGGACCGTCAGGGCGTCCAGCACCGGCCCGCCGTTGACGCCGGAGTGCACCGCGTGGGAGAGGACCTCGACCGTCACGTCGCAGTCCACCAGCCCGCGCAGGGTCGTGGTCAGGGCCGGCACGCCCACGCGCCAGTTGCCCGAGTCCGCCACCACGATCACGTCGGCGGCCAGCGCCTCGCGGTGCTCGGCCAGGAACGCCGCGAAGGTCGGGGAACCGATCTCCTCCTCGCCCTCCACGAAGACGGTCACGCCGACGCCGTCGTCGGGCCCCCACGTGGGCAGCAGCGTGCGCAGCGCGTGCACGTGGACCATGACCCCGGCCTTGTCGTCCGCCGCGCCGCGGCCGAAGAGCCGGCCGTCGCGCTCGGTGGGCTCGAAGGGCGGGCTGGACCAGTCCTCCTCGCGCCCGGGGGGCTGGACGTCGTGGTGGGCGTAGAGCAGGACGGTCGGCGCGCCGGCCGGGGCGGGGCGGTGCCCCACGACGGCCGGGTTCGACTCCAGGTCCCCCGCGCGGGCGGTCAGCACGTCGACCCGCGCCAGCCCGGCGCCCCGCAGCAGCTCGGCCACGGCCGCGGCGCCGGCGTGCACGTGCTCGGCGTCGAAGGCGCGGGCGGACACGCTGGGGATCCGCACCAGGGCCTCCAGGTCGCCCCGCGTCGCGGCGTCCTGGGCCGCCGACGCCGCGCGCAGGAGCTCGAGGCGGTCGTCCGGGAGGGTGTGCTCGCTCACGGGCGAGACGCTACTCGAGCGCCCCGCCAGGACGGTGGACCCGGTCCCGGGCCCCGCGCGGTGACGTACCCTTCATCTCGTGTTCGGACGCTCGAAGGAGAAGCCAGCCCCCACCGCGGAGGCGCCCGCCGTCGAGCTGACGAAGGTCGGTGGCAAGGGACGCCCGACGCCCAGGCGCAGCGAGGCGCAGGCCCGCAACGCCCGGCCCCTCGTCCCGGCCGACCGCAAGGCCGCCCAGAAGCTGAGCCGCGAGGCGCAGCGCGAGGCGCGGGCCAGGATGCAGTCCGCCCTGCTGACCGGGGACGAGCGCTACCTGCCCCTGCGCGACCGCGGCCCGCAGAAGCGCTTCGTGCGCGACGTCGTCGACGCGCGGCGCAACGTCGGGGAGTACTTCCTCATCATCGCCGGGATCTCCCTGGTGCTGTCGATGGTCGCCCAGCCCCTCGGCTCCACGACGCTCGTGCTGGCCACGACCGCCCTGATCTACGGGATGCTCGCCGTCGTGGTCGTCGACAGCGTGCTGCTCGGCCGCCGGGTCCGCCGCCGGGTCACCGAGAAGTTCGCCGAGCCCGAGCGCGGGCTGGTGTCCTACGGCGTGACCCGCGCGCTGCAGATCCGCCGCATGCGGCGCCCGGTGCCGATGGTGGCCCGCGGCGCGCACCCGAGCTGACCCCACCGCAGCACCGAGCAGAGCAGGACCGGACCGAACCGTGACGCACTCCCGCGCCGTCCGCTGGACGACGACGGTCGCCCTGGCCGTCAGCATCCTCATCATCGTCACCGGCGGTGTCGTCCGGGTCACCGGCTCGGGTCTGGGGTGCCCCACCTGGCCCCGCTGCACGGACGACTCGTTCACCTCCGCCACGGTCGACACCGGCATCCACGGCGCCATCGAGTTCGGCAACCGCGTGCTGACGGCGGTCATCGTCGTCGCCGTCGGCGCCGTGATCATCGCCTGCCTGCTGCAGAGGCCGCGGCACCGCACCCTGCTGTGGTCGGGCTGGGGCCAGTTCCTCGGGGTCCTGCTCAACGCCGTGGTCGGGGGCATCACGGTGCTGACGGGCCTGAACCCGTACGTCGTGGCCGCCCACTTCGTCGCGGCCGTCGCGCTGCTCGTCTCGGCGACCGTCAGCTTCGACATCGCGCACCGGTCGGTGATCCCGGCCCCCGCCCCGGCCACCCGGCGCCTCGCGCGGTGGCTGGTCGCGGTCACCGGGGTCGTCGTGGTCGTCGGCACCGTCGTCACCGGGGCCGGGCCGCACCCCGGCGACAGCGCCGAGATCCACCGCATCCCCGTCGACTGGACGCTCGTGACGGTCGTCCACGGGGCCGCCGCCGTCCTGGCGCTGGCGCTGTCCGCCGTCGTGGTGGTGGTGGCGCGCCGGGCCGGGGACGCGCTGGTGGCCCGCCGCGCGACCATCCTGCTCGCCCTGTTCGTGGCCCAGGCCGCGCTCGGCCTCTACCAG
The DNA here is from genome assembly GCF_050871965.1 of Kineococcus lubricus. Lineage (NCBI taxonomy): Bacteria > Bacillati > Actinomycetota > Actinomycetes > Kineosporiales > Kineosporiaceae > Kineococcus > Kineococcus lubricus. Next base: position 10,458 of record NZ_JBJLSK010000012.1, on the reverse strand, counting down.
AGCCTCGACGGCCTGCCGGGCCTGGCCGTCGTCCTGCACCTGGGCGGGGCCGCGCTGACCGCGGCGGGCGCCACCCGGGTGCTGCTGGCGGCCCGGTCGGCCACGGTGGACCGCACGCGGCCGGCGGCCCTCGCCGTCTGAGTCGTCTGGCGTTAGGTTCGCGACCATGGAGTTCAGACACCTCGGCCGCAGCGGCCTGAAGATCTCGGAGATCACCTACGGCAACTGGCTGACCCACGGCTCGCAGGTCGAGAACGACGCGGCCATCGCGTGCGTGCACGCGGCGCTCGACGCGGGGATCTCGACCTTCGACACCGCCGACGTCTACGCCAACACCGCCGCCGAGACGGTCCTGGGCACCGCGCTGAAGGGTCAGCGCCGCGAGAGCCTGGAGATCCTCACCAAGGTCTACTTCCCGACCGGTCCCCGCGGCCACAACGACTCGGGCCTGTCCCGCAAGCACGTCCTGGAGTCGATCAACGGCTCCCTGCGCCGGCTGGGCACCGACCACGTCGACGTCTACCAGGCCCACCGCTGGGACGTGTCGACCCCGGTCGAGGAGACGATGCAGGCCTTCGCCGACGTGGTGCGCTCGGGCAAGGCGCTCTACATCGGCGTCAGCGAGTGGACCGCCGACCAGCTGCGGCAGGGCCGCGAGCTCGCCGACCAGCTCGGTTTCCAGCTCATCTCGAACCAGCCCCAGTACTCGGCGCTCTACCGGGTCATCGAGGAGCAGGTCGTGCCGGCCTCGCGGGACCTGGGCATCTCGCAGGTCGTCTTCTCCCCCGTCGCCCAGGGCGTCCTCACCGGCAAGTACACCCCCGGCGGGGCGCCGCCGGAGGGCAGCCGCGCGACGGACGAGAAGGGCGGCAAGCAGATGATCAGCCGCTGGATGCGCGACGACGTGCTGTCGCGGGTCCAGGAGCTGAAGTCGGTGGCGAGCGAGCTGCAGCTGTCCATGGCGCAGCTCGCCGTGGCGTGGGTGCTGCAGAACGACAACGTCGCCGCCGCGATCATCGGCGCCTCGCGCCCGGAGCAGGTGCACGAGAACGTCAAGGCGTCCGGGGTGAAGATCCCCCAGGAGCTGATGGCCAAGATCGACGCCGTGCTCGGCGACGTCGTCGAGCGCGACCCGGGCCGCACGGCCGCCGGGACCCCCACCGAACGTCCGTCCTGACCGCGGGACCGACGGTCCGCTGAGCGCGGCCGGCCACCGGCGGTGGCCGGTCGCGCTCAGTCGGCGGGGCGCAGCGACAGCGGCCCGTAGGCCCTCGCCCCGTCGGCCCACAGGTGCGCGTTCTCGACGCCCTGCTCGCGCAGCCCCCGCCACGCCTCACCGATCCAGGTCTCGGCGTCCGACTGCGTCGGGAACACCGTCCCCTCGGCCTCGACGGGCCGGCCCTCGGCGTCCTCGTACGTCCACGTCCACTGCGTCGCCCTCACCCGGGCGACGCTACTCAGTGGACCCGGTGCTTGGCGACCGACGCGTCGTGAGCCCCGTGGTGCGGCGCGGTGCGGCGGCGCAGGTCGACGACGGCGAGGGCCAGGGACAGCAGCACCAGGCCCAGGGAGACTCGCAGCCCGTGCGACAGGGCCTGGCCGACGAGGGCCTCGTCCCCACCCCCGCCGTCCGCGGCGAGGGCCGAGAAGAAGACGGCGGTGGCGGCGGCGACCCCCACGGCCGAGCCGACCCGCTGCCCGGTCTGCAGGACGCCGCCGGCGACCCCGGCGACGGAGCGGGGGACGTCGGCCAGCGTGAGCGTCTGGTTGGGTGAGATGACCAGCCCGCTGCCGGCACCGGTGAGCGCGAGGCACGCCGACAGCGCGATCGCCCCGCCGGTGCCCTGGACGGCCGCCGAGACGACGTCCGCGGCCGTCAGCCCGAGCGCGACGAGGACGAGCCCGACGACCACGACGGTGCGCCCACGAGTGGAGACGAGCCGCCCCCCGACCTGCGAGGTCAGGGCGGACAGGACCGCGAACGGCGTCTGGACGAGCCCGGCCTGCCACGGCGCGAAGCCGAGCCCGGACTGCAGGTACAGGGTCACGACGAGGAAGATGCCGGTGAACCCGGCGAAGTAGGCGATGCCGACGGCGGCCCCCACGCTGAACGAGGGGGTCCGGACGAGGGCGCCGGGCACGACGGGGTCGCGCCCGAGGCGCCCCTCCCGGCGTTCCCACCCGACGAACGCGGCCAGCAGCGCGGCACCCGGCACCAGCAGGACCCAGCGCCAGGGCGCGTCGTCGCGGCCGGTGGTGAGGACGAAGGGCAGCATCCCGACGACGGTGGCGGCCCCGAGCAGGACCAGCCCGACGGCGTCCAGGTGGAGCCGTCCGCGCCGGCGCGGCGGGGGCGCGGGCAGCCACCGCCGGGCCAGGGGCAGCAGCACCAGCCCCAGGGGAACGTTGACGAGGAACACGCCGCGCCACCCCTCGGCTTCGCCGAAGACGGCCAGGATCGCTCCGCCGAGCAGCGGGCCGACGGCCGTGGAGACCCCGATGGTGGTGCCGAAGGCGCCGAAGGCCCGTCCCCGTTCGGCGCCGGTGAACAACTGCTGGATGAGCGCGAGGACCTGCGGGTTGACCAGACCGGCCGACATCCCCTGCAGGACGCGCACCACCGACAGCTGCCAGGCGTCCTGCACGAGACCGGCGACGGCGCTGGTGAGCACGAACGCCGTCAGCCCCACGAGGAACATCCCCCGCCGGGAGTACAGGTCGCCCACGCGGCCCGCGGGGACGAGCACCAGCCCGAAGGCCAGGGCGTACCCGGCGACGATCCACTGGACCTGGCTGGGCCCGGCGCCGAGAGAACCCTCGATGGACGGCAGGGCCACGTTGACGATCGAGACGTCCAGCAGGGTCATGAACCCCACGGCGAGGCAGACGGCGAGGGCGCGCCAGCGGTTCGGGTCCGGTGCGGGTGCGGCGTCGGTCACTGCTCTCCTCGGGCGAGTTCGTCGGGGCAACTGACTCTCACCCGGCGAGCGGGCCCCCACAACCCGGGACGGTCTAGCGGTCGGTCTCCCGGCGGGTGCGGCTGGCGGCCAGCTCGGCGAGCACCCGCCGGGCCCAGCCCGGGCCCTCGTAGATGAACGCCGTGTACGCCTGGACGAGCGAGGCCCCGGCCTCGAGCCGCTCGGCGACGTCGGCGGCGGTCTCGATGCCGCCGACCCCGATGAGGACCAGCGACCCGTGGGTGCGGGCCGACAACCGGCGCAGCACCTCCAGCGAGCGTTCCTTCAGGGGGGCGCCCGACAGGCCCCCGCCCCCGGCCGCCGCGACCTCGGCCGCGGGCGTGCGCAACCCCTCGCGGCCGATCGTGGTGTTCGTCGCGACGATGCCGTCCAGGCCCGTCTCGACCGCGAGGTCGGCGACCGCGTCGACGTCCTCGTCCGACAGGTCCGGGGCGATCTTCACGAGCAGCGGGACGCGCCGGTGCGCGGCGGCGTCGGCGGCCTCCCGGACGGCGAGCAGGACGGGCCGGAGCTTCTCGACGGCCTGCAGGTCCCGCAGCCCCGGGGTGTTCGGGGAGGAGACGTTGACGACGAGGTAGTCGGCGTAGGGGGCCAGCAACCGCGCCGACGTCGCGTAGTCGGCGGCGGCGTCGGCCTCGTCGACGACCTTGCTCTTGCCGATGTTCACGCCCACGACGACGGGGTGGGCCGGCGGGGCGGCGCGGAACTGCCGCAGCCGCCTGGCGACGACCTCGGCGCCGTCGTTGTTGAAACCCATGCGGTTCACGACGGCGCGGTCGGCGACGAGCCGGTGCAGCCGGGGTCTGGGGTTGCCCGGCTGCGGCAGGGCGGTGACGGTGCCGACCTCGACGCAGGAGAACCCGAAGTGGCTCAGCGACGTCAGCCCCGTGGCGTTCTTGTCGAACCCGGCCGCCAGCCCCAGCGGGGTCGGGAAGTCGATGCCCAGGACGCGCGTGCGCAGCCGTTCGTCGTCCTCGACGAACGCGCGGCGCAGGACCTGCGGGGCGACCGGGAGCCGTCCGGCCAGGCGCATCCCGGCGAAGGCCCAGTGGTGGGCGGCTTCGGCGTCGATGCGGGTCAGGACGTGCCGGTAGAGGGTCTTGTACACGTTTCCACCGGCCACGCCCTGCAGCCTAACCGTCCTCAGCCGAGGGAGGCCGTGCGGGTCTCCCGCAGCAGCGCCAGCGCGATCAGGCTGACGACGGCCGTCCCGGCGAGGTAGTAGCCGACCCAGCTGACGTCGTGCGCCGCAGCGAGCTTGACCGCGGTGTACGGCGCGAGCGAGGCCCCGAGGATCGAGCCGGAGTTGAACGCCAGCGAGGCTCCCGTGTACCGGACGTTGGTCGGGAACAGCTCCGGCAGGTACGCGCCGATCGGGCCGAAGACCAGGCCCATGAAGAACAGCCCGGCGCACAGCCAGACCATGACCTTCCAGGTCTCCCCCGACCCCAGCAGCGGCCCGGTGAGCAGCCCGACGACGGCACCGCCGACCATCGCGGTGGCCAGCACCGGGCGGCGGCCGAAGCGGTCCGACAGGACGCCCGACAGCGGGGTCGCGATCGCCATGAAGACGACGGCGACGCACAGCATCAGCAGGAAGTCCTGGCGCTCGTAGGACAGCGCCCCGGTGCCGTAGCTCAGCGACCACGTGGTGGTCAGGTAGAAGAGCGTGTAGGTGAGCATGACCGAGAAGGCGCCCAGGACGACGGTCTTCCCGCTGCGCCGGAAGGTCTCCGCGACGGGCACCCGCACCTGCTGGTGCTCGGCCAGGGCCTTGGCGAAGACCGGCGTCTCGGACAGGCTCAGCCGGATCCACAGCCCGAGGACCACCAGGAGCGCGCTGAGCAGGAACGGCACCCGCCAGCCCCACGACATGAACGTCTCGTCGCTCATGTTCGTGGCCAGCACGATGAACAGGGTGTTGGCGATGATGAACCCGAACGGCGCCCCGAGCTGCGGGAACATCCCGTACAGCGCGCGCCGGTTGGCCGGGGCGTTCTCGGTCGCCAGCAGCGCCGCACCGCCCCACTCCCCGCCGAGGCCGAACCCCTGGCCGAAGCGCAGTAGGCACAGCAGGACCGGGGCGAGGTTGCCGACGCTGGCGTGCGTGGGCAGGACGCCGATGAGGACGGTCGAGACGCCCATCACGAGCAGCGCGGCGACGAGGGTCGTCTTGCGGCCCACGCGGTCGCCGAAGTGGCCGAAGAGGATCGACCCGACGGGCCGGGCGATGAAGGCGATCGCGAAGGTGGCCAGCGAGGCGAGGGTGGCGGCGGTCTCGTTGCCCGAGGGGAAGAACAGCGCCGGGAACACCAGCACGGCGGCGGTGGCGTAGACGTAGAAGTCGTAGAACTCGATCGTGGTGCCGATGAGGCTGGCGGCCGCGACCTTCCCGACGGGGTTGGTGGCGGCGGGCGCGCTGGTCTGCGCCGAGGTGGAGGCGGGGCCCATGACTTCGAGGAACCTTCGGGACGAGGGGCGGGTGGTCCGCCCCAGGGGTCCTCCTGTCCGGGCGGTCGACACCCGGTGTGGCGTTGCACCGGGGTCGCCGTCGTGCCTCCGGGTGTGGGGCGATCGTACGCCCCGCACCGGGAGCTCTCCAAAGGGCGAGACGCCCGTCTCAGTCCTTGAGACGGATGACCTCGCGGTCCTCGATGGACGCCCGGGCGGCGTCCACCACGAGGCACGTCCGGAACGCGTCCCACGGGTCGACCGGGACCGGCCCCTCCCCCCGCACCGCAGCGGCGAAGGCCGTGTAGAAGTCGGGCCAGCGCCCCTGCTCGGACGGCACCCGCCGCACGGTGCCGCCGGCGAGGGCGACGACGCCCCAGCGGCTGCGCGGTTCCGCACCCCACGCCGCGCCCAGCGACACCGGGGTGCGCCCGGACAGCAGGACCTCCTCCTGCACGTCGATGGGCGAGTCGAGCACGAAGGTCCCCCGCGTCCCCGTCAGGCGGAACCGCGGCGCCGGCAGGGACTGCTTCCACGACCCCGACAACTCGGTCCGCACCCCGCCGGCGTGCTCGAGCTGGATCCGGAAGTCCGTCTCGGCCCCGTCGCCGCCGCGGGCCTGGGCGGCCACCGAGCGGGGCTCGCCGAACAGGTGCAGGGCCTGGTCGACGAGGTGCGCCCCGAAGTCGCGCAGCAGGCCGCCCCCCGCGGCCGGCGGGTCCGTCGGGTCCCAGCGCTCGAAGGCGGACTCGAAGCGCACCACGTCGCCGAGCTCCCCGTCGGCCAGCACCCTCTCCAGCGTCAGCAGGTCCGAGTCCCAGCGGCGGTTCTGGTACGGCGACAGCAGCACCCCGGCCGCCTGCGCCGCCTCGATCGTGCGGCGGGCCGCGGCGGCGTCCAGCGCGAACGGCTTGTCGCACACCACCGGCAGGCCGAGGGCGATCGCCTCGTCCGTCAGCGCCGTGTGGGTGGCGGCGGGCGTCGAGATCGCCACGGCCTCCGCTCCCGCGGCCGCCGCCTCGGCCAGCGAGGCCACGACCCGCACGCCCTCGTGCTCGGCCCGGGCCTGCGCGGCGCGCTCGGGGTTCGTCGTGACGACGAACCCCAGCCGGGCCCCCACCGCACCCCCGATGATCGGGGCGTGGAAGTAGCGGGCTCCCCCGCCGTAGCCGACGAGGGCGAAGGTCACGGTCTCGGTCACGGCAGAACGCTACCGACCGTCCACCGCCCGGCGCTCAGGTGCGGCAGACGTCCGAGCGTACGATGAAGCGGACCCCGTCCGGCGCCTCCAGGGAGAACCCGGCGCCCCGGCCGGGGACCAGGTCGATGGTGAGCTCGGTGTGCGACCACCGCAGGAACTGCTCCTTGGACATCCACACCCCCACCGTGAAGGCCTCGGCCCCCTCGCGCGCCGGGACCCGCACGTCGCCGAGGAACTCGTCGGCGTCGGAGACGATGAACTCCCCGTCGGGGAAGCACATCGGGGAACTGCCGTCGCAGCACCCGCCCGACTGGTGGAACATCAGGTCCCCGTGCCGGGCCCGGAGGCTGCGGAGCTCGTCCGCAGCCTCCGGGGTGAGGCCGACGGGCACCTCAGAAGAACCCGAGCTTGGAGGTGGAGTAGCTGACCAGCAGGTTCTTCGTCTGCTGGTAGTGGTCGAGCATCATGCGGTGGTTCTCCCGCCCGATGCCCGAGCTCTTGTACCCGCCGAACGCCGCGTGGGCCGGGTAGGCGTGGTAGTTGTTCGTCCAGACGCGGCCGGCCTGGATGCCGCGGCCCATGCGGTAGGCGAGGTGGATGTCGCGGGACCACACCCCGGCCCCGAGGCCGTAGAGGGTGTCGTTGGCGATCTTCAGGGCGTCGTCGGGGTCGCCGAACCGCGCGACCGAGACGACGGGACCGAAGATCTCCTCCTGGAAGATGCGCATCGAGTTGTCGCCCTCGAACACCGTGGGCGTGACGTAGTACCCCCCGGACAGCTCGCCGCCGAGGTCGGCGCGCTCCCCACCGGTGAGCAGCCGGGCGCCCTCCTTCGTGCCGATGTCGATGTAGGACAGGATCTTCTCGAGCTGGTCGTTGCTCGCCTGGGCCCCGATCATCGTGTCGGTGTCCAGCGGGTTGCCCTGCTTGACGGCCTTCGTGCGCTCCAGCGCGTCGGCGAGGAAGGTGTCGTAGATGCCGTCCTGGATGAGCGCTCGCGACGGGCAGGTGCAGACCTCCCCCTGGTTGAGGGCGAACATCGTGAAACCCTCGAGGGCCTTGTCGTAGAAGTCGTCGCGGGAACGGGCGACGTCGTCGAAGAAGATGTTCGGGCTCTTGCCGCCCAGTTCCAGCGTCACCGGGATGAGGTTCTGGCTGGCGTACTGCATGATCAGCCGGCCCGTGGTCGTCTCGCCGGTGAAGGCGATCTTGCGGATGCGCGGGTTGCTCGCCAGGGGCTTGCCGGCCTCGGCGCCGAACCCGTTGACGACGTTCACGACCCCCGGCGGCAGCAGGTCGCCGATGAGGTCCATCAGCAGCATGATCGAGGCCGGGGTCTGCTCGGCCGGCTTGAGGACGACCGCGTTCCCGGCCGCGAGCGCGGGGGCCAGCTTCCAGACCGCCATCAGCAGCGGGAAGTTCCACGGGATGATCTGGCCCACGACGCCGAGCGGTTCGTGGAAGTGGTAGGCGACGGTGTCGTCGTCGATCTGGGAGATCCCGCCCTCCTGGGCGCGGACCACGCCGGCGAAGTAGCGCAGGTGGTCCACCACGAGGGGCAGGTCGGCGGCCAGGCACTCCCGGACGGGTTTGCCGTTGTCCCAGGTCTCGGCGACCGCCAGCTTCTCGAGGTTCTGCTCGATCCGGTCGGCGATCCGGTTCAGGACCAGGGCGCGCTCGGCGACCGGGGTCCGGCCCCAGGCCGGTGCCGCGGCGTGCGCGGCGTCCAGGGCGCGTTCGACGTCGGCGGCGGTGCCGCGGGCGACCTCGGTGAAGACCTGGCCGGTGACCGGGCTGGGGTTCTCGAAGTACCCGCCCTCGGCGGGGGCCACGCGTTCGCCCCCGATCCAGTGGTCGTAGCGGTCCTGGTACTGGACCACGCTGCCGGGGCGTCCGGGTGCCTCGTAGACCGTCATGGCGACCTCCACGGTAGGGACCGGCGACTGCTCCGTCGCCGTGGCCCCACCCTGCGGCGGGGCGCGTTGCAACCCCGTTGCAGGCGGGTCAGCCCTGCAGGCGCTGCAGGCGGGCGACGGCCTCGGCCCGGCCGGGGTCCCCCGGTCCCAGCCGGGCGACCAGGTCGCGGGCCACGACGGCGTCCTCGCGCCCGGGCGCGGTCCGGGAGTACTCCAGCAGCGCCTGGTCGTCGTCGCCCTCCAGGACGGCCGAGCGCAGCTCCAGCCGCAGCTCCTCGCGCAGGTCGCGGACGCCGGGGGCGTCCGAGCCGGGCAGCAGGTCCCCCGTCCAGGCCCGCACCGCCTCGCGGGTGCGCCCGGCGCGCAACGCCTCCCGCAGGTCCAGGGCGTCGCAGCGCAGCTCCCCCAGCAGCCGGTACGGCGCCGGGCAGACGTCCAGCGCCCCGCGGGTGCGGTCGGCCAGGACCGCCCGCAGCCGGTGCACCTCGGCCCGGACCGAGACCGGGGCCAGGTCGCGGTCGTCGAGGTCCGCGGCCAGCTGCGCGGCCGACCACCCGTCCCGGGGACCCGTGCTCAGCAGCACGAGGAGCTCGCCGTGCCGCAGGGACAGCGGCCGGCGCTGCCCGGCGCTCTCCAGGACCGGGGCGGGCCCCAGCACGGTCAGCCGCGGCCTGGCGGGGGTGCCCGCGGCCCCCGGGACCAGCCGGCGGCGCACCGCGGCGACGCGCAGCTCGCCCTCGACGGCACCCACGGCGGCGCGGACGAGCTCCAGCGCGCGCTCGCGGCCCAGGTCGTCCCCACCGGTCAGGTCCAGGACGCCGAGCACCTGCCCGGTCACCGGGTCGCGCACCGGGGCCGCCGAGCAGCTCCACCCCGCCACGGCCGTCGCGTAGTGCTCACCCCGCCGGACGCGGACGGGGCGCTCCAGCGCCAGCGCCGTGCCCGGGGCGTTCGTGCCGGCGACGTCCTCGCTCCAGCGGGCGCCCTCGACGAAGGCCATGGCCTCGGCGGCCCGGCGCAGCCCCGGGTCGCCCTCGACCCACAGCAGGGTGCCGTCCCGGTCGCTGACGGCCATCAGCACCGGCACCCCCAGCGGCTCGGCCAGCAGCAGGCGACGGGCGGTCGGCAGGACCGCGGCCAGCGGGTGGGCCTCCCGGCGGGAGCGCAGGTCCGCGGGGTCGGCCAGCACGGGCGGCAGGACCCGGTCGGGGTCCAGGCCGGTGCTGCGCGCCCGCCACCACGAGGAGGAGACCAGTGCGCGGGCGCCGGGCAGCGGAGTGCCCACGACCCCGCTGGCGGTGGACGCCAGCCAGTCCTCGCGCGCCCTGGACAGACCTGCCGACACCGGTGACCTCCCGTCGGGCCCTCCCTCGGACCCGGGTACGCAGAACCGTAGGCGGGGGTCGCCGACCGGACAACCCCGTCCCCCCCGGACGGGCGGGAGGGGGCCGGGGAGGGTGGGAGCATGCCGGGAGCACACGCCGGTCCCGTCCCCGAGGAGTCCCGATGACCGACGGCCCGCGGCCGTTGAACCTGCGCGAGATCGCCGAGGGCCTGCGGTCCCCGCACACCCCCGCGGCCCGGCCGCGCCGGGTGGCCCCGCTGCTGCCGGCCTCGCGCGCCGACCAGCTGGCCCGCTGGCTGGCCGGGACGCAGGACCGCGACGTGCCCCGCCCGGTCGACCGGGCGCGCCTCGTGGTGTTCGCCGGCGACCACGGGGTCGCCGCCCGCGGGATCTCCCGCCTGGAGCCGGGCTGGGGGGGGGGGGGCGGCGCGGGGCGGGGGGGGGGGGGCGCGGCGGCCCCCCGCGGCGGCGTCGTGGCTGTCGGCCGCGGGGTCCCTCGCGGCGCTGCTGGGGGTGCTGTCGGCCTGGTCCGCCCCGGCGCAGGACCGGCAGGGCCGGCTGCCGGCG
>NZ_JBJLSK010000011.1:0-151763 GCF_050871965.1 Kineococcus lubricus | reverse complement strand
GCGGCCCGGGCGGGGGGGGGGGGGGCGGCGGGGTGGGGGGGCCGGGCGGCGCCGCCCCCCCCCCCCCCCACCGCCGAGCAGCTCGCCTCCGCCGAGGGCGTGGGCCCGACCATCGCCGACGCCGTCGTGGAGTGGCTCGCCGTCGACTGGCACCGCGACGTCGTCCGCAAGTGGCGCGAGGCCGGGGTGCGGATGGAGGACGAGCGCGACGAGTCCCTCGCCCGCACCCTGGAGGGGCTGACGGTCGTCGTGACGGGCTCGCTGGCGGGGTACTCCCGCGACGAGGCCAAGGAGGCGATCCTGTCCCGCGGCGGGAAGGCGTCGAGCTCGGTGTCGAAGAAGACCGACTTCGTGGTGGTGGGGGAGGCCGCCGGGTCCAAGGCCGACAAGGCCGAGCAGCTGGGCCTGCGGATCCTGGACGAGGCCGGGTTCACGGCACTGCTGGAGGGCGGGCCGGACGCGGTGGCGCTGCCCGAGGACCCCGCCGAGGACCCCGCCGAGGACCCCGTCGAGGACCCCGTCGGGGACCCGGGGGACGCGCCGGCCTGAGCGGGAGCGGCCGCCGCCCTGGCAGTCCCTGTCAGGGGCAGGACCGTCCGCCGGGCCGCGTCCTACGGTCGGCCCGCCCGGCGTCCGGGCGCACCCGTCGACCTCCAGGAGCCTGCTGTGACCACTCCCACCGTCGTCCTCGTCCACGGCGCGTTCGCCGACGCCGCCAGCTGGGCCCCGGTGACCGCCGACCTGCTCGGTCGCGGCTTCACCGTCCGCGTCCCGCCCGTCTACAACCGGAGCCTGTCCGCCGACGCCGCCTCCGTGCGGGCGTTCGTCGAGCAGGTCGAGGGTCCGGTGCTGCTGGCGGGCCACTCCTACGGCGGGGCCGTCATCACCGTCGCCGGGGCGGCCGAGAACGTCGTCGGCCTGGTGTTCGTGGCCGGGTACGCGCTGGCCGAGGGGGAGAGCCTGGGGCAGCTGCAGGGCGGGTTCCCCGACTCCGACCTGGCCGCGAACCTCGTCCACGCGCCGTACCCGGTCGCCGGCGGCGAGGACGGCACCGACGTGTCGGTCGCCGTCGACGCCTTCCCCGCCGTCTTCGCCGCGGGGGTCCCCGAGGAGACCGCGCGGGTGCTGGCGGTGTCCCAGCGGCCGCTGTCGGCGTTCGCGTTCGGTGAGCCGGCCCCGGTGGCGGCGTGGCGGACGACGCCGTCGTGGGGGATCGTCTCCTCGGCCGACCGCACCATCAACCCCGAGGTCGAGCGGTTCGGCTACACCCGCGCCGGAGCACGGAAGATCGTCGAGATCGACGCCCCGCACCTGGTGATGCAGACCCACCCGCGCGAGGTCGCCGACGTCATCGCGGCCGCGGCGGCCGAGGTGGGCTGACCCCGCGACGGCGCCGCGGGGCGGGGTGGAGCGGGTCCCAGGGCTTGAACCTGGCCCTCTCCGGTGGAACCGGAGCGCGTCACCACGGACACCTGACCCGCACGAGGCGCCACCCTCGCGGGCGTCGCTCGTAGCACCACCGTACGACGGCGACGCCTGCGCCGGCCCGCCCCGCGACCCGTACGGCCCAGCGCGGGTTCCCGGGTCAGCGGGCCGGGGCGACGAGCGGGCCGGGGGCGTCCGCCCCGGGCCGGTGGTGCGGGGTGCGGGTCACCCGCCGCCCGGGGCCCAGTTCCACCGGGTCGGCCCCCTCCAGGTCGAGCACGCCGGTGGTGCCGGTCGGCAGCAGCGTCTCGACCACCAGGTCCGCGCCGTCGAGGTGCCAGGAGATCGCGACCGTCCCGTAGGGGCAGCGGTGCCGCGCGCTCGCGGACGTGAGGCCGCCGCCGGGGCGGGGCGCGAACCGCACCCGCCGGTAGCCGGGCGCGGCGGGGGCCAGACCGGCCACGACGCGGTGCACCCAGTCCGCGACGGCGCCCAGGGCGTAGTGGTTGAACGACGTCATCTGCCCGGGGTTCACGGTGCCGTCGGGCAGCAGGCTGTCCCAGCGTTCCCAGACGGTCGTGGCGCCCATGAGCACCTGGTACAGCCAGGACGGGCAGCCCCGTTCCAGCAGCAGGTCGTAGGCGGTGCCGACCTCCCCGGCGGCGGTGAGGGCGTCGTTGACCAGCGGGGTCCCGACGAAACCCGTCGCGATGCGGTTGTCCGCGGCGCGCACGAGGTGCGCGAGGCGCTCGCCGGCGAGGCGGCGCCTCTCGGGGTCGGGGATCAGGTCGAAGACGAGGGCGAGGGAGTACGCGGTCTGCGCGTCGCTGCTCATCCGCCCGTCGGGCCGCACGTGGGCGGCGGCGAACGCCTCCCGGGCCCGGGCCGCGAGCGTCCCGTACCGCTGGGCGTCCTCCTCGTGCCCCAGCAGGGCGGCCATGTCGGCCAGCAGCCGGGCCGAGCGGGCGAAGTAGGCGCTGGCGACGAGGTACCGGTCGGTCGTGGCGTCGGCCGGGTCGTGCGGCGGGGCGGCGGGGTCGAGCCAGTCCCCGAGCTGGAACCCCTCGTCCCACAGGTGGCCGGGACCGGCGAGGCGGTCCACCAGGTCGACCCAGCGCCTGGCCGTCCCGTACTGGGCGGCGACCAGGCCGACGTCGCCGTACCGCTCGTGCAGGGTGGTGGGGGTGAAGGTCACGACGTCGCCCCAGGCCGCGCCGGGGCGGATCGGCGTCCACATCTGGTGGGCGGGGATGACCGGCACGTACCAGGGGACGGTCCCGTCGGGCAGCTGCTCGGCCGACACGTCCGCCAGCCACGACGTCAGCATCCCCGACACGTCGTACAGGAACGAGGCGGTGGGGGCGAAGACCTGCAGGTCCCCGGTCCAGCCGACCCGTTCGTCGCGCTGGGGGCAGTCGGTGGGCACGTCGACGAAGTTCCCGCGCATCCCCCACACGACGTTCTCGTGGAACCGTTCCAGCAGGGGGTCGGCGCAGGAGAACCACCCGGTGCGCTCGAGGTCGGTGTGCAGGACCCGCGCCACGACGTCGCCCGCGGCGGCGGCCTCGTCGAGGTCGCCGGGCCAGCCGTCGACCTGCACGTAGCGGAACCCGTGGAAGGTGAACCGCGGTTCCCAGGTCTCCGGTTCGGTGCGCCCGGCCAGGACGTAGCTGTCGGTGGAGCGGGCCTCGCGCAGCGGCCTCGTGCAGATCTCCCCGTCCTGCAGGACCTCCGCGGTGCGCAGGACGACGCGGTCCCCGCGCCGGCCGCGGACGCGGATCCGGCACCGCCCGACGAGGTTCTGCCCGAAGTCGAGGACGAGGTTCCCGCCGGGGGTCCGCAGGACCGCGACGGGGCGCACCTCCTGGGTGCAGCGGACCGGCGGGCCGGTGGGGGCCACGAGCGTCGCGGGGTCGCGCCGGGCGACGGCGACCGGTGACCAGCCCTCGGCGGGGAAACCCGGCGCGGACCACCCGGGCTGCTCGCCGCGGGCGTCGTAGTCCTCCCCGTCGTAGTTCCCGCTGGCCACGATCGGGCCGGTCGAGGCGCGCCACGCGGGCCCGGTCGCGACGATCTCCAGCCGGCCGTCGGCGTGGCGCAGTTCCAGTTGCGCGATGAGCGACAGGTCGCTGCCGTAGAGGTTGCGGAACCCGCCGCGCCAGCCGAGACGCCCGCGGTACCAGCCGTCGCCGAGCCAGGCGCCGAGGGCGTTGCGGGTCCCGGGGCGCAGGTGCCCGGTGACGTCGTGGGTGGCGTAGCGCAGCCGTTTCCCGTAGACCGTCCAGCCGGGGGCGAGTTCGGTGTCCCCGACGCGGCGGCCGTTCAGTTCCACCTCGTGCAGCCCGTGCGAGGTGACGTAGAGCCGGGCGGAGACGACGTCGGCGGCGACGTCGAACTCGTGGCGGACCAGGGCGGGGCGGCGCCGGTCGGAGTCGGGGTCCTCGGGCCAGGCTCCCCCCACGGGCACCGCCCGCCAGTCGCCGGGTTCGAGCAGGCCGGTCTCCAGGCGGGTCGGCGGGCTCCAGGCCGACCACGTGGTCCCGTCGCCGACCCGGACGCGCACGTCGGCGGTCTCGCGGGATCCGAGGGGTTCGCCGGGCCAGGGGACCAGGACCTGCTCGGGGGAGTCCTCGCGCCAGGTCGAGGTCCCGGCGCCCCGCCGCACCTCGACCTCGTAGCTCCGCTGGCGCCAGTCGTCGGGGGCCGAGGTGGTCCAGGACAGGCGCGGGCGGGGTTCACCGATGCCCAGCGGCTGCCGGTGGTGCTCGACCACGGGCGCGGTGGGCAGGGCGGTCGAGGTGGTCGTCACGGGGCACGGCTCCGTCCGGTCGGCAACTGCGGTCCGTCAGTATTGACACGTGTCAAAGCTGTGGGCAAGATCTGACCACCAGCACGGTGGAACGACGGGTCGGCGACGGGGCCGGCAGGAGGAGGCACCATGCGACCGGACCGGAGACCCCTCGTCGCCCTCGTCGGCACGCTCGACACCAAGGGCCCCGAGTACGCCTGGACCGCCGCGCGGCTGACCGGGCTCGGGGTCGACGTCCACGTCGTCGACGTCGGCACCGGCGAACCCCGCGGTTTCCCCGCCCGCGTCGACAGCCCGGCCGACGAGGTGTTCCGCGCCGGTGGGGCGGACCGCGAAACCCTGCGGCGCGAAGCCGACCGCGGTGCCGCGGTCACCGCCGCGGGCGAGGGCGCCGCCGTCGTCCTCGCCGGCCTCGAACGGTCCGGCCACCTCGACGGGGTCCTGGCCCTCGGGGGTTCCTGCGGTTCCTCGATCGCCGCCCGCGCCGTGCGCGACCTGCGGATCGGGCTGCCCAAGCTCATCGTCTCCACGATGGCGTCCGGCGACGTCGCGCCCTACGTCGGCGCCGGCGACGTCACCCTCACCTACAGCGTCGTCGACGTCGCCGGGGTCAACCAGGTCTCACGCCTGGTGCTGGGCAACGCCGCCGCCGCGATCGCCGGGATGGCCGCCGCGCACGCCGCCCGCACCGGCGCCGACGGGGCGCCGGAGACCGCGCGGCCGCTGGTGGCCGCCTCGATGTTCGGGGTGACGACCCCGGCCGTCGACGCCGCCCGGAACCGGCTGGAGAAGCTGGGGTACGAGGTGCTCGTGTTCCACGCCACCGGTTCCGGCGGTCGCGCCCTGGAGGCGCTGGCCCGCTCGCACGTCCTCGCCGGGGTCCTGGACCTCACGACCACCGAACTCGCCGACGACCTCGTGGGCGGTGTCCTGTCCGCCGGACCGGAACGGCTCACCGCGGCCGGCGCCGCCGACGTGCCGCAGGTGGTGAGCCTGGGAGCGCTCGACATGGTGAACTTCGGGCCCCGCGACACCGTCCCGGCGGCCTTCGCCGGCCGGACGTTCTTCGAGCACAACGCCACCGTCACCCTCATGCGCACCACCGTGCCGGAGAACGCCGAACTGGGACGGCGGGTGGGCCGGAAGCTGGCCGCCGCGCACGCCCCGACGGTCCTGGTGGTGCCGCACGGCGGCGTGTCCGCGCTGGACGCCCCCGGTCAGCCCTTCGCCGACCCCGACGCCGACCGCGCCCTGTTCGACGCGGTGACCGAGGCCGTCGCCGGCAGCGCCGTCCGCGTCGTCGAGTCCGACGCGCACATCAACGACACCGGGTTCGCCGAGCGCGCCGCCGACGAGCTGCACGCGCTCATCACCACCCGAGGAGGGGACTGACGTGGAACGATCCGTGGCGCTGGAACGCCTGCGAACCCAGATCGCCGCCGGCCGCGCCGTCATCGGCGCCGGGGCCGGCACCGGGATCTCGGCCAAGTCCGCCGAGGCCGGCGGGGTGGACCTCATCATCATCTACAACTCCGGACGCTACCGGATGGCCGGGCGCGGGTCCCTGTCGGGGCTGCTGGCCTACGGCGACGCCAACCAGGTCGTCGTCGAGATGAGCCGGGAGGTCCTGCCGATCGTGCGGGACACCCCGGTCCTGGCCGGGGTCAACGGCACCGACCCGTTCCGGCTCATGGACCGGTTCCTCGACGAGCTGAAGTCGATGGGGTTCACCGGCGTGCAGAACTTCCCCACCGTGGGCCTGTTCGACGGGGTGTTCCGGCAGAACCTCGAGGAGACGGGCATGGGGTACGAGCTGGAGGTGGAGATGATCCGCCTCGCCGCCGAACGCGACCTGCTCACCGCCCCCTACGTCTTCGACGTGGAGTCCGCGGTGGCCATGACCCGCGCCGGGGCGGACGTCATCGTCCCGCACGTGGGACTCACCACCGCCGGCACCATCGGGGCCCGCACCGCGCTGACCCTCGACGAGTCCGCCCGCCGGGTCCAGGAGATGCGCGACGCCGCGGTCGAGGTGAACCCCGACGTGATCGTCCTGTGCCACGGCGGGCCCATCGCCGAACCCGCCGACGCGGCGTTCGTCCTGGCCCGCACCGAGGGGGTCGCCGGGTTCTTCGGCGCCTCCTCCGCCGAGCGGCTGCCCACCGAGCGCGCCATCCGCGCCCAGATCGAGGACTTCAAGGCCATCCCCACCACCCCGGGAGCGACGTCGTGACCAGCACCCCCGCCACCACCCCCACCAGCGCCCAGCGGGGCCGCCGCCCCGACGAGGTCCCCACCCGGGTCTTCGACTGGGGCACCATCAAGTGGCTCGTCACCCCGCACCTCGACACCGGGGTCGGCCTCACCGTGGGCGAGGTGATCGTCTACCCGGGGCGCGGGCACGACCCGCACACCCACCCCGGGGAGGAGGAGGTCATCTACGTCGTCTCCGGCGAGGGCGTCCAGACCGTCGGGGACGGCGAGCCCTTCCCCATCCGCGAGGGCGACGCCCTTCACGTGCCCCGGGACACGCTGCACTCGACGGGCAACACCACCTGGCGCCCGCTGCGGCTCGTCGTCGTCTACACCCCCGGCGGCGCGGAGACCGGGCTGGACGGCCTGCCCGACGCGCGCGTCCTGCCCGCCGGGACCGCCCCGACCTGGGCCCAGGAGCGCTGAGCGTGCCCCTCTACCCGCCGGGGTCGTGGCTGCACGCCGGGACCCGGCCCGCCGGCACGGGGACCCTGACGGCCGGGCGGTTCACGGTCCCCGCCGAGGGCGGGCGGTTCGACCGGCACCTGCACGACGACGACGAGCTGTGGTTCATCGCCGAGGGCCGGGCGAAGATCCTGCTGGAGGGGCGGGAGCGGTACGTCGGGCCCGGCGACGTCGTCCTGACCCCCGCCGGTACCGTGCACGACGTGCTCGAGGTCTACGGGACGCTGCGGGGTTTCTTCACCGAGACCGGTCACCCGGTCGGTGGCCGCGCCGGGCACCTGCACGCCGACCCCGCCGACGCCGCCGGGCACGACGTGCCCGGTCTCCCGCTCCCGGCCGACTTCCCGGCCGACTTCCCGGCCGACTTCCCGGCCGACTCCCCGGCCGGCTCGCAGGAGGTCTGACGTGCGGGTCGCGGTGACCGGCAGCACCGGCAAGCTGGGGACGGCCACGGTCGAGCGGCTGCGCGCGGGCGGGCACGACGTGGTCGGCCTCGACCTCGTCGGGCGCCCCGGGCCGGAGTTCACCCGCGTCGACCTCACCGACTACGGGCAGACCCTGGACGCGTTCCTGGGGATCACCGCGCGGCACCGCGGCCTCGACGCCGTCGTCCACCTCGCCGCGGTCCCCGTGAACGGCCTGGTGCCCGACGTCACGACGTTCCACACCAACGTCACCGCCTCCTTCAACGTCCTGCACGCCGCGCACCGGGCCGGCACCCGCCGCGTGGTCTGCGCCTCCAGCATCACCGCGATGGGTTTCCCCTTCGAGGAGGCGCCCCCGCACCTGCCGCTGGACGAGTCGTGCACGGCGGCGAACAACACCTACGGGCTGGGCAAGGTCGTCGAGGAGGCCCTGCACGCGCAGTTCGCCCGCTGGGACCGGGACCTCTCCCTGACGGCGCTGCGGTTCACCAACGTCGTGGCCCCGGGGGAGTACGGCACCTTCGCGCGGGCCGCCGAACCGGACTACCGCCGCGACCTGCTGGGTTCCTACGTGGACGCCCGCGACGGCGCGCAGGCCGTCGACCTGGCCCTGAGCGCCGGGGAACCGGGCGCGCACCTGTACGTCGTCGCGGCCCCCGACTCCGGGCACGCCGACCCCTCGGCCGAGCTGGCCGCCCGCTGGTTCCCCGGCACCCCGCTCACCCGGGAGCTGGGCGAGCACGAGTCGCTGCTGGACACCACCCGCATCCGTACCCGCCTGGGCTTCGCCGCGGCCCACCGCTGGCGCGAGGAGTTCACCCCGACGCCGTGAGCCGCAGCCGCAGCCCGGCCGGGACGGTCGGGACCCGGTGGCGCTCCGGCAGCGCCGGCCCGCACGACGCCGACCCCAGGCCCCGCTGGGCCACGTCGAGGTTCAGCCACACCCGGCCGCCGTCGCGCAGGTCCTGCGGGTGCCGGGCGCGTTCGAGGTCCTCGCTGGTCCAGCGGCGCGCGGTGAAGTCGAACGTCGCGCCCGCGTCGAGCGCGTCGACGTGCAGGGTGGGCAGCCCCGGGCCCGTCAGGACCAGGGAGCGGGTGCCGACGTGGTTGCCGTTCTCCTGTGGGACCGGGTACGGGGTCTGCAGGGCGTCCACGTCCGCGACGTAGCGGCCGACGAGGGCCGCGGTGGTGCTGTCGGCGTAGCTCTCACCCGGACCCCGGCCGAACCACTCCACCGCGCGGTACCCGCCGGGCAGGCCCAGCCGCAGCCCCAGCCGCGGCGGGGACACCGCGTGGTGCCCGTGCGGGGTGTCGTCCCACGGGCCGGTGAACCCCGCCCGGAACTCCAGGTCCAGCCCGTCGGCGTCCAGCGTCCAGCGCAGGGACCAGACGAGCGCCAGCGCCTGCGCCGCCGGGGCGCTGCGGCCGGTCACGAGCAGTTCGCGCGGGCCGCGCACCACGTCGAGGACCCGGTGCCGGAGCCGGTCCAGCCCCACTGCCGCCCAGCTCGCCGCGTCGGTGTTCCGCGAGCCCTGGCCGCGGTCGTTCTCGGTGGGCGCGCGCCACAGGTCCGGGCGGGGGCCGTCGACGGCGATCCCGAACACCCGGCGCAGGGCACCGTGCTCGTCGAACCCGGCCTCCGGCGCGGTCCCGGAGCGGCGCCGGGGCGGGTCGCTGCGCAGCCGCCCCTGGCCGGTGCCCACGACGTGCCCGCCGGGGGCCCACCCGGGTGGTTCCCGGTCGTGGGCGGTCACCGTGACCCACACCTCGCCGCGGGCCCCCTGCGCGGCGGCCCGCGCCTCCTCGGGCAGCTCCACCGCGGTCCGGGCGCGCGGGGCCAGCAGCGGGACGGCGAGGTCGCCCTCGGCGACGCGACGGCCGTCGGCCTCCACCCGCCAGCGGAACCGGACGTGGGCGGTGTCCCGGACGTCGTGGCCGTTGCGCACGACGACCCGCGTCCCCTCGACCGCCAGGCCGACGGGGGCGTACACCGCGGCGAGCTCGTGCAGGCCCGGCGAGGCCGTGCGGTCGGCGAACAGCAGCCCGTCCAGGCAGAACCGGCCCCCGGTGGGCCGGAACGCGACGTCGGCCCCGTGCATCGTGAACTCCGTCCCGCGTTCGTCGCGGGCCGTGAGCCCGTGGTCGACCCACTCCCAGACGAAACCCCCGGCGAACCGGTCGGAGGACCCCAGCACCCGCTGGTACTCGGCCAGCGACCCGGGGCCGTTGCCCATGGCGTGGGCGTACTCCACGAGCAGGAACGGCAGCCCGCGCCGGCGCACGTCGTCGGGCGAGCCCGGCTCGACCCCCGCCGGCGCCGGTTCGGCCCGCCGCCCGATGGCGGCCAGGTCCTCCAACGAGGGGTACATCAGGGCGAACAGGTCGGAGTGGCGGTAGGTGGGGTCGCGCTCGTAGAGCACGGGGCGCTCGCCGTCGAGCTCGTCGACCAGGGCGCGCAGGGCGGCGAACTGCGACCCGCTGCCGCTCTCGTTGGCCAGCGACCACAGCAGGACGCTGGGGGAGTTCCGGTCGCGCAGCACCGTGCGGCGCACCCGGTCGGTGAGGGCACCGGCCCAGGCGGGGTCGTCGACGGGGTTGCCCTCCCACCCGGCGTACACGAACCCGTGGGTCTCCAGGTCGCACTCCAGGACGACCCACAGGCCGATCTCGTCGCACAGCCGCAGGAACTCCGGGTGCGGGGGGTAGTGGCTGGTGCGGACGGCGGTGACCCCGGCCCGCTTCATCGCCCGCACGTCGGCGAGCATCGTGGCCCGGTCCAGCGCCCGGCCCCGGCGGGGGTGGTGCTCGTGGCGGTTGACCCCGCGCAGCAGGACGGGGGACCCGTTGACCAGCAGCCGCCCGTCCTCGATCGACACGGTGCGGAAGCCGATGACCAGGTCGATCGCCTCGTGCGCGGTGCGCAGCGTCCCCCGGTACAGGCGGGGGACCTCCGCGCTCCACGGTTCCACCTCGGGCAGCCGGAGCGTCGTGCCGACGGGGACGTCCACGCCGAGCTCGGGGACGAGGACCCGGCCGGGACGGTCGGCGTCGACGCGCAGCCGCCCGGTGCCGGTGGCCGCGTCCCAGCCCGTGCTGACCCGCAGGTCGTCGACCGCGCCGGCGGGGCGGTGCAGCAGTTCCACGTCGCGGAAGATCCCCGGCAGCCACCACATGTCCTGGTCCTCCAGGTAGCTGCCCGCCGACCAGCGGTGCACCCGGACGGCGAGGACGTTCGTGCCCTCCCGCAGCGCGGTGCCGACGTCGAACTCGAACGGCAGGCGGCTGCCGGTGGACCAGCCCAGCTCGGTGCCGTTGAGCCAGACCCGCGCGCAGGAGTCGACGCCCTGGAACCTCAGCACCACCGCGTCGGGCCGGCCGTCCAGCCACCCCGGCGGCAGCGTGAAGCGCAGCCGGTGGTCGCCGGTGGGGTTCTCCTGCGGCACCCGCGGCGGGTCGACGGGGAAGGGGAACGCGGTGTTGGTGTAAAGCGGACCGTGCTCGTCGCGCCGGGGGGCGGGCAGGCGGGGCTCGGCGGCCCACGGGACGGTGACGTCCTCCAGCACCCAGTGCGAGGGGACCCGCAGCTCGTCCCAGCCGGAGTCGTCGAAGTCCGGCTCCGGCACCCGCGGGCCCGCGCCGGCGGCCGTGGGCGACAGCCGGAACCGCCAGGTCCCGTTCAGGGACAGGACCGGGGCGTCCGACGTCGTCCACGCCCGCGGGGCCCGGCGCCCGGCGCCCGGCGCGGTGGACTCCCAGTACCGGGGCCCGCTCATCCCTTGAGCGAGCCCGACGCGAGACCGGCCATGATCTGCTTGTTGAGGAACAGGTAGAGGACGCCGATGCCGATCACGTTGAGGCTGATCGCGGCGAACAGCGGCCCGTACTGGGTGGACCCGTACTCGTCGCTGAACGTCAGCAGACCGACCTGCACGGTCTGCAGGCTCTCGTCGGTCGTGAACGTCAGGGCGATGAGCAGGTCGTTCCAGACGCTGAAGAACTCCACGAGGGCGATCGTGACGATGGCGTTGCGCATCATCGGGACCCCGATGAGCCAGAAGCTCTTGAGCATGCCGGCGCCGTCGATGGTCGCCGCCTCGAACACCTCCCGCGGGATGGCCCGGAAGTAGGCCGTCAGCAGGAAGACCGTCAGCGGCAGCCCCATCACGGTGTAGGTGATGATCAGCGGGGCCAGCGTCCCGGTCAGCCCGGTGCGGAAGTAGACCGTGAACAGCGGGACGAGGATCATCTGCCCGGGGATCATGATGCCGGCCAGGAACCCCATGAGGACCGTGCCGCGGCCCTTCCAGACCATGACCTCCAGGGCGAAGGCCGCCGCGACCCCCAGTGCGATCATGAGGACGAGGGAGGGGACGGTCACCAGGACGCTGTTGAGCAGGTTGCGGGCCAGGTCCGCCCCGACCCAGGCGTCGGCGTAGTTCTGCAGCCCGAAGCTCTCCGGCAGGGCCCAGGTGGGGTTGGCGAAGAACTCGTTCTGCGTCTTGAACGACCCCATGAGGAGCCAGAAGATCGGGTACAGCTCCACGAGCACGAGCAGCACCAGCAGGACGCGCACCGGCAGCCGGCGCCAGAACCGCCCCGGGGGGCGGCGGACGGGTGGGCGCCCGGTCCCGGCGAGGGCCGCGCGCGGGGCGGTGGCGGAGTCCACGGGCACGGTCAGCTCCTGGTGTTGTCGCGGCGGGCGGACCGGAAGATGGCCAGGGTCACGAGGAAGCACATGATCGTGAGGGCCAGCGCGATCGTGCTGCCGTAGCCGTAGTCGGAGAACTGGAACGCCGTGCGGTACATGTACAGCGTCAGGGGGGTGGTGTCCGAGCCCGGTCCGCCGCCGTTGAGGGCCAGGACCGTGTCGAACGCCTTGAAGGTGTTGTTGATGCTGAAGATGACCGAGGACAGCAGGACCGGCAGCGACAGCGGGAGCACGATGTGGCGCACCAGCGACAGGCCCGTCGCCCCCTCCAGCCGCGCCGACTCCAGCGTCTCCTCGGGGATGTCGAGCAGCCCGGCGTAGAGCAGGACGGCGAAGAACCCCATGGACCGCCACAGCTCCATCAGCACCACGACGGCGAACGTCCCGGTCCCGGTGGAGAACCAGTCGACCGCGCCGATCCCGGCGGCCTGCAACCCGGCGTTGACCGGGCCGTCCTGCTGCCCCACGGCGAAGAGGCTGCGGAACAGCAGGGCGACCGCGACGGTCGGCAGGACGGTGGGGAAGAACACGACCGTCCGCACGAACGTCGACGCCCGGCGCAGGACGAACACGTAGAGCAGGGCCAGGCCGTAGCCCAGGGCGATCTGCCCGACGGTGACGACGACCGCGTACTTGAGGGTGAAGCCCAGCGCGTCCAGGGCCTGCGGGTCCTGGGCGAACCGGGAGAAGTTGCTCCACCCGGTGAACTCGAAACCGCGCAGCGGGTTGCCGTCGAAGAACGTCAGGGCCAGCGACCACAGGACGGGGGCCAGCTTGACGAGGGTGTAGACGAGCAGGGCGGGTCCGAGCAGGATGAGGATCGCCTTGCGGTCGCCGAGCACGGAGTTCACGGGTCGCCTTCCTGACGTCGGCGGTGGGCGGGGTGGCGGTCAGCCGGCGGCGTCGAGGTCCTTCTGCAGCATCGCCATGTAGTCCTGCGCGGACAGCTGCCCGGTGAGCAGGTTGGCGACGTTGGTCTGGGCGTCCGAGGTCGTCTTGGCGTCCATGAGCGCCTCGAACCACAGCACGGTCTCGTCGGCCTCGGCGACGATCCCCTGCAGCTCGCCGGTCAGCGGCGGGACGTCGGCGACGGGTTCCTTCACGGCGAACCCGGAGATGACGCCCTGGTCGGCCAGGGCCGTGGAGCCGTAGTTCTCGGCGATGCAGCTGAGCCAGTCCCCGACCTCGGGGCTGTACTGCTCCGCCGACGTGGCCGTCGCGGCCCCCGCGTTCGCCGGCCACTGGTCGACGGTCCCCTCGCCGCCGCTGACGGCGGGGAACGGCATGAACCCGACGTTCTCGACGCCGATCTTGTTCTGCGCCGGGTCGTTGAGGTTGGCCAGGAACCAGGACCCGTTGTAGTACATGCCGGCCTGACCGTTGAGGAACTGGGCGTTGGCGGTGTCGGTGTCGCGGGAGGTGATGCCCTCGCCGAAGTACCCGGCCGCGCTGAGGTCGGCGACGGCCTGCGCCCCGGCGACGTAGTCGGGGTCGGTCAGCTTCGCCTTCCCGTCGCGGACGGCCTCCATGGCGTCCGGGCCGACGTCGCGGAAGATGTGCATCCCGATGAGCCGGGTGATGGGCCAGCCCTGGCTGCCGGCCTCGGTGATCGGGACGACCCCGGCGGCGTCGAGCTTCGCGGCGGCGGCCTTCAGCTCGTCCCAGGTGGCGGGGGGCGTGATGCCGTTGTCGGCGAACAGCTTCTTGTTGTACCAGACGCCCTCGACGTTGTACTGGTACGGCAGCGACACCATGCCGCCGTAGACGCTCTTGATGGTCGAGGCGGCGGCGGGCAGCACGTCGTCCCAGACCCCGAGGTCCTTCAGCGTCTGCTCGTAGTCCAGGACGGCCCCGCTGGCGCCGAGGTCGCCGTCGGGTTTCACCTGCGCGGTGCCGGCCACGAAGTGGACGGGCAGGGCGTCCTGGCTGGCGAGCAGGGTGATGCGCTGGACGACGTCGGCCTGCGCGACGGTGTCGTTCTGCAGGGGCAGGGCCTCGTTCGCGGCCGAGCAGGCCCCGGTGGACAGCGTCGTCAGCTGGTCGCGGGCGATGGCGTTCTCCGCCGGGGTGAGGACGGTGAACGCCTCCGGGCCCGAGTCCCCGTCCTCGCCGCCCCCGCCGCTGCCGCTGCCGCTGCCCGACGAGCACGAGGACAGCGCGAGCGTCGTGGCGGCGGCGAGGGCGAGGGCCGAGCGCACGCGGAGTTTCGACTGCTGGAACACGTTTCCCCCTTGAAAGTGCCTGCTGGTCGTGCGGCCGGCGACGGTGCGCCTTTGACACGTGTCAATCTTGAAGGTAGGCCGGGGTGCCGGGGGTGTCAAGCACAGTCGGTGCCTGGTTGACACGTATCAATCCCCGGGCCCAGACTCGCAGGACCGAGGTGTTCCCCGAGCACCCGCAACGCCGCGGTGGAGGAGTCGGAACGATGAGGCTGCAGGGCAAGCGAGCACTGGTCACCGGAGCGGCGGGAGCCCTCGGCAGCGTCATCGCCGCCGAGCTCGCCGCCGAGGGTGCCGACGTCGCCGGGCTGGACCTGGACGCCGACGGGCTCGAACGGGTGGGCGCCGCCGTGCGCGCCCACGGCCGCCGCTGGCACGCCGCCACGCCCGACCTCACCGACGCCACCGCCGTCCAGGCCGCCGTGGACGGGCTGCTGGCGCAGTGGGGCGGGATCGACGTCCTGCTCAACGGGGCCGGCGGGGGAGCGGTCAGCTGGTTCCACGAGATGACCCCGCAGACGTGGAACACCCAGATCGAGCGCAACCTCACCACCGTCTTCAACGTCACCCGGGCCGTGCTGCCCGCGATGCTGGCCCAGCGCGACGGGCGGATCATCAACATCGCCTCCGTCGCCGCCGTCTCCGGCGGCCGGCTCGTGCGCGGGGCCACGGCCTACGCCGCCGCCAAGGCCGGGGTCATCGGCCTCACCAAGGCGCTGGCCATCGAGGTCGCCGACCAGGGCGTCACGGTCAACGCCCTGGCCCCCGGGGCGCAGGCCACGCCCGGGCGCGACCGCGACACCCCTGAACGGCGCGCCGCGCTCCTGGACCAGATCCCCACCCGGGCCCTGGGCCGGCCCGAGCACCTCGCCCGCACCGTCGTGTTCCTGGCGGCTCCCGAATCCGTGAACACCACCGGCGTCGTGCTGCCGCTCGACGGCGGCCACTCCATCTGAGGAGGACGACGTGACCCGACGCGGTGACCGCGGTGCCCACTGGTTCGACGCCGTCTACGGGGAGGGGAAGTCGGCGGGGCTGGTGCGGATGCAGACGGGACTGGGCCAGGACCTCGCCCGCCTCGGCGTCGAGTTCGCCTTCGGCGACGTCTACTCCCGACCCGGCCTCAGCCTCGCCCAGCGCGAACTGCTGTCGCTGGCCTCCCTGGTGACCCTCGGCGGCCTCGAACCCCAGTTGCGCGGCCACACCCGCGGTGCGGTGAACGTCGGCTGCACGGCCACCGAGATCATCGAGACCGTCATCCACGTCGTGCAGTACTGCGGGTTCCCCCGGGCCCTCAACGCGCTGCGCGTCGTCACCGACCAGCTCGTCGAACTCGGGGTCGAGATCCCCGAACCGCACGGCCCGCAACCGGACTGACGCCCTCGTGCCGCACCGGTCCGCCGGGGTGTCAGAATCGCGTGTGGTCAAGGTGGGGATGCGTGACGTCGCGGCGCTGGCCGGGGTGTCGCACGGGACGGTGTCGAACTACCTCAACCACCCCGAGCGGGTGTCGCAGGACAAGGCCGACCGGGTCCGCGCGGCGATCCAGACCCTCGGGTTCGTCCCCAACACCCCGGCCCGGCAGTTGCGGCTGGGGGAGAGCTCGGCCATCGCCTACATCGCCCCCGACGTCAGCAACCCCTACTTCGCGACGATCGCCGAGGGCGTCGAGCAGCGCGCCGCCGAACGCGGCCTGACGGTGTACATCGCCAACTCCAACCGCCGGCGCGACCGCGAGGACGCCTACCTGGCGCTGTTCGAGCAGCAGAAGGTGCGCGGGTTGCTCGTCGCCTCGCACGGGGAGGTGGAGGAACGGCTCGCCGCGGTGCGGACCCGGGGAACCCCCTCCGTCCTGGTGGGGCAGGCCGCGTCGTCCCCCCGGCAGCCCTCGGTCTCGGTCGACGACGTCGCCGGTGGCCGGCTGGCCGCGAAGCACCTGCTCTCCCTGGGCCGCCGCCGGCTGGCCTTCGTGGGCGGGCCGGTGGAGGTCCGGCAGGTGCGGGACCGCCTCGCCGGCGCCCGCCGCGCCGTGCGCGGCGTCCGCGGGGCCCGGCTCGAGGTCGTGCTGCCCGTGGACCGCACCATCGCCGCCGGGCACCTCGCCGCCCGCGAACTGCTCGCGCGGGCCCCGCAGGACCGGCCCGACGCGGTGTTCGCGGTCAACGACCTCCTCGCCCTCGGGATGCTCCAGGCGCTCACCGACGGCGGGGTCCGCGTCCCCGAGGACCTCGCGCTCATCGGCTACGACGACATCGAGTTCGCCGCGGCCTCGCTCATCCCGCTCAGCTCGATCCGCTCACCCCACGAGTCGTTCGGCTTCGCGGCCGTCGACGCCCTGCTCGACGACATCGCCGGGACCCTCGCCGAACCCCACCAGGTGCACCCGCCGGAACTCGTCGTGCGCACCAGCACCGCCGGACGCGGCGGGGCCCCGGCGACCCCGTGAACCGGCTCCCCGTCCAGGTTCGTCGGGCCCGCGCCGTGTGAAGTCGCCGGCACGGGGCAGACCACAGTCATGACGAACCCTCGCCGGAACGGGCTGCGCTCGGTGGCCGACCAGACGGAGCACGAACGCGGCGGCCCCGGCAGCATCCTGTCGCGGCAGAGCCGCGACCACGCCGAGCTCGACGAGCTCATGCGCTCCTACGACCGGGCCTCCGGGCCCGCCGAGCGCGGGCGGATCGTGGCGCAGGTCGGGGAGCGCGCCCTGCGGCACGCCTTCGCCGAGGAGACCGTGCTGTTCCCCGCCTACCGCAAGTTCCTGGCCGGGGACGACGACGAGCTCACCCGGCACATCGAGGGCGACCACCAGACCGTGAACGAGGCCCTGGAACGCCTGCAGAGCGCCGACCCGGCCGCCGACGGGTACGACGAGGTCGTCCGGCACACCTTCGCCGTGATCCGCCACGACGCCCACGACGAGGAGGACGACCTGCTGCCCCGGTTGCAGCAGGCGGTCGGCGTCGAGGAGCTGCGTTCGATCGGGGCCGCGTGGGAGGTGCAGCGCCGCCTGTCCCCGACCCGGCCGCACCCGCGGATCCCGCGCGAACCCCCGGGGAACGCGCTGGCGGCGGTCCCGCTCGCGGTGACGGACCGGGTGAAGGACGCCCTCGACGCGGGCGGCGCCCGGCGCGCGGTCGCCCTCGGGGCCCTCACCGCGGCCGTCGCGGGCGCCGTCGTCGTGGTCGTGCGGGCGGTGCGCCGCCGCTGAGGCGGCCGGGCGCTCACAGCGACCCGCCGCGCGCGTCGCGGCGCTCCCCGGGCAACCGCGGCCCCCGCCTCCCGCTGCCGATGAGCTCCACCAGTCCCGGCGTGAAGGGCACGCCGTGCGCGAGCGCCGCGGCCTCGAAGTCGCGGCGGGCCCGGGTTCCCGCGCGGCGCCCGAACAGCGGCAGGGACGCGACCTGCGCGGGGGAGTTGGGGCCGGGCTCGTCGTAGGCCCCGCCGCGGACCCGCAGCACCGGGCCGCTGCCGGGGAGCGGCCACGACGCCCTCGACCACGACGCCTCCAGCACCTCCGCCCACGGGTACGCCGTCGAGGTGCCGCGGTGCACGACGACGACGGCGTCGTCCTCCAGCCGCACGCGGTCCCCGCGGTGGCGCACGACCGTCCACGCCGTGACGGCCGCGCCGAGCGCGAGGTAGCCCACGAGGAACCCGCCCGGCCCCGCCGGGGCCCACCACGCGGCCGCGGCCGCCGCGGCGGCCAGCAGCCCCGCCACGCCCAGGCCCGGGCGCAGACCCCCCGGGCCCAGCGTCGTCCCCCGCGCGTCGTCCACCGGGTCATCGTGGCGCGGGCCGGCCCGGTCCGCCCCTCACCGCCGCAGCACCAGCACGCAGCACTTCGGCCCGCCCCCGCCGCGCAGCAGCTCCGACAGGTCCACCGGCACCGGCTCGTACCCCCGGTCCCGCAACGCCTGCGCGTACCCCGTGGCGCGCGCGGACAGCACCACGTGCCGCCCGTCGCCGATGGCGTTCATCCCCAGGACCCCGGCCGTCGCCTCGTCGGTGACCAGCGCGCCGGGGAACAGCCCGCGCAGCACCGCGCGCGACGGCTCGTCGAAGGCCCCCGGGAAGTACGCGACGTCGGGGTGCGCGGGGTCGTCGTCGAGCACGGTGAGCGCGGTGTCCAGGTGGTAGAACCGCGGGTCCACCAGCCGCAGCGACGTCACCGGCCGGCCCAGCACCCGGGCCAGCTCGTCGTGCGCGGCCCGCGTCGTGCGGAAGCCGTGCCCGGCCAGCAGGTGCTCCCCGGCGGTCAGCACGTCGCCCTCGCCCTCGTCCACCTCCACCGGGCGGTGCACCGGCCCGAGCCCGGCGCGGGCGAACCACGCGTCGAACAGCTCCTCCTCCCCGGCCCGCTCGGCGTGCGCGAACCGCGCCCCGACCGTCCCCCACGGCGTCACCAGCCCGCCGTTGGCGGTGTAGACCATGTCCGGCAGCCCCGGGCGACCCTCGACGACCTCGACGGTGTGGCCCAGCTCCTGCAGCGTCCGCCGCAGCTCCTCCCACTGGGCGAGCGCGCGGCCCACGTCGACCGGCCGGGCCCGGTCCATCCACGGGTTGATCTCGTAGGAGACGGCGAAGTGCTCGGGACGGCACATCAGCAGCCGCAGCGGGCGGGCGGTCCGGTTCACGCTCCGATCATGGGATCCCCGTGCCGCGCACGCCAAGACCGGTACCCTGCGCGTGCACGCAGGATCCCGACACCCCACCGCCGGCGAGGAGTGGTCCGTTGCGCGAGCTCGACGCCGTCGACCGCGGCATCCTCACCGTCCTCGAGCGTGACGGCCGCGCCACCTTCGCCCGCATCGGCGACGCGGTCGGCCTGTCCGCCCCCGCCGCCAAGCGCCGCGTCGACAAGCTCGTCGCCGACGGCGTCATCGCCGGCTTCACCGCCGTCGTCGACCCCGCCGCCCTCGGCTGGGGCACCGAGGCGTTCGTGGAGGTCCGCTGCCACGGCACCGTCTCGCCCGCCGAGCTGCGCCGCGCCTGGCGCGACGTCCCCGAGATCGTCGGCGCCTACACCGTCACCGGGCCCGCCGACGCCCTCCTGCACCTGCGCGCCCACGACGTCGCGCACCTGGAGCGGGCCGTCGAACGCGTCCGCGACGAGGCGAACGTCGCCGCCACCGACTCCGTCATCGTGCTGTCCCGGCTGGTCCCGCACGCCGGGTGACCTGGATCACAGATCAGGTGTTCTCGTTGACGGTCCCCGGGCGCACGCCGATGACTGGGACCGTGAACGGGAACCTGCGTCGTGCCCTGCTCGCCGCCGCAGGGGTCGGTGCCGCCGGCTTCCTCACCGAGCGCGCCCCCGCCCACGTCGACGGACGGCTCACCAGCGCCGTCCTGCTCCTCGCCGTGCTCACCGGCACCCTGCTGCTGCACCACCGGCGCCCCGAGCGCGCTCGTGCGATGTCCGCCACGAGCTGGCGGTCCTTCAGCGCCGCCGGCGTGGTCCTCGTCGTGACCGCCGCCGCCGACCTCGCCGTCGGGGTCGCCGACGGGCGCGGGTTCTGGACCGGGATCCCGCTCGCCGCCGGCACCCTCGCGGCCGGGCCCCTCGTCCTGCGCGGGCTGGTCCGGTGGAACGCGCAGTGCCAGCACGTCCTCGACGACGGGCACGTCACCACCACCGTCAGCGCCGTCCTCGCGGTGACCGGCGCGGGCAACCTGCTCGTCCCGCACCTGCCGGCCGACCTCAGCGCGTGGTCCTGGTGGCAGGTCCAGGTCTGGCTGCTCACCGTCAGCCTCCTGCTGGTCCTCGTCGGCACCGCGGTCGTCGTCGCCCGCTGCGCCGGGCTCAGCGGCGACCCCCGGCTGTGGTCGCTCACCGGCGCGCTGGCGGCCCTGACCGTCGTGGACGCCTTCGTCGCCGTCACCGGCGGGGCCGGGGTCGTCGCCGTGCAGGGCGCCGCCGCCGCCGGGACCCTGATCATGGGTGCCGGGGTCCTGCGGGCGTGCGCCCCGGGCCCGGTCGTCGTCAGCGCCGAGGTGCCGGCCGGCGGGGCCATGGCGGTGCTGGCCACCTCCCTGGTCGTCCTGGCCGTCGCCCTGGCCGGGGCGCTGGACCGCGCGGCGCTCGTCTGGGCCGGCCTGGCCGCCGCGGGCAGCGCCGCGAGCCTGGTGCGGCTCGTGCGCCGCCTCGCCGACCTCGCCCGCGCCCGCGTGCAGGCCCGCACCGACGACCTCACCGGCGTCGGGAACCGCCGCGCCCTCGTCGAGGAGGTCGGCCGGCTGCGGACCCGCGGGCAGCCCGCGGCCCTGCTCAAGATCGACGTCGACGACTTCGGCCTGGTCAACGAGCGCATCGGCCACCACGGCGGGGACGACGTCCTCGTCGCCGTGGCCACCGCCGTGGGCACCGCCGCCCCCAGCGGCGCGCACACCGCCCGCACCGCCGGTGACACCTTCGCCGTGCTCCTGCCCGACACCGGCGAGGACGCCGCCGTGGGCGTGGCCCGGCACCTCGAGCGCGCCCTGCGGGACCTGCCCACGCCCGTCGGCCTGGGCCGCCCGCTCTCGGTCAGCATCGGCGTGGCCACCGCCGCCGCCGGCCGGGTGCACGCCGACGACCTCATGCACCGCGCCGGGGCCGCCCTGGCCCTCGCCAAGGGCGGGCGCCGCGGGATCGCCCGCTACGACGCCGCGCTCGAGGCCCGCACCCGCGACCGGTCCACGCTCGTCGCCGACCTGGGGCGGGCGCTGGGCGACGCCGCCCGCCGCGACGCCGAGCTGCGGCTGGCCTACCAGCCGCAGGTCGAGGTCGCCTCCGGCGCCGTCGCCGGGGTCGAGGCCCTGGTGCGCTGGCACCACCCCGTGCGGGGCCTGCTGAGCCCGGACCGCTTCCTCGACCTCGCCGAGGAGCACGGCCTGATGGACGCGCTCACCGCCCACCTGCTCGACCGGGCGGTCCGGGAGGCCGGCGGCTGGAGCTGCGGAGGCCGGCCGC
Organism: Kineococcus lubricus; assembly: GCF_050871965.1. Classification (NCBI taxonomy): domain Bacteria; kingdom Bacillati; phylum Actinomycetota; class Actinomycetes; order Kineosporiales; family Kineosporiaceae; genus Kineococcus; species Kineococcus lubricus. The sequence continues at coordinate 130,504 of NZ_JBJLSK010000011.1, read as the reverse complement.
TGCGCCTGTCGGTGAACCTGTCGGCCGGCTCCCTCGCCGCCGAACAGCTGCTGCCGGTGGTCGACGACGTGCTGCAGCGCAACGGGTTCGACCCCCGGCGTCTCGTCCTGGAGATCACCGAGACCACCCTCATGAGCGACCCCGGTCTCGCCGTCGAGGTCACCGGGAGCCTGGTGGCCCGCGGCGTCGCCCTGAGCATCGACGACTACGGCACGGGCTACTCCTCGCTGGCCTACCTCACCGACCTGCCCGCCACCGAGCTCAAGCTCGACCGTGCCTTCACCCTGCGCGTCACCTCCGAACCCCGCACCGCGGCGATCGTCGAGGGGACCGTCGCGCTGGCGCACCGCCTCGGTCTGCGGGTCGTCGCCGAGGGCGTCGAGGACGCCGGGGCCCTGGAGGTCCTGCGCCACCTCGGCGTCGACGAGACGCAGGGCTACCTGCACGCCCGCCCCCTGGACCCGGCGGGCCTGCGGGACTGGCTCAGCGGGCGCGCCCCCGAGCCGGAGCGCTGCCCCGCATAGACTGACCGACCGTGTCCGCCATCTCCCGATCCGAGGTCGAGCACCTCGCGCGCCTGGCGCGCATCGACATGTCCGACGAGGAGCTGGACCGCATGGCGGGTCAGCTCGACGCGGTCCTCGATGCCGTCGCGGCCGTCGCGAAGGTCGCCACCGACGACGTCCCCGCCACCTCCCACCCCGTCCCCCTGACGAACGTGACCCGCCCCGACGAGGTCGGGCAGGTCCTCACGGCCGAGGAGGCCCTCGCCGGCGCCCCCGCCGCCGAGGACGGCCGGTTCCGCGTCCCGATGATCCTGGGGGAGGAGGCGTGAGCGAGCTGATCCACCGCACCGCCGCCGAGCTGTCGCAGCTCCTGACCGCCGGGGAGGTCTCGGCCGTCGAGGTGACCCGGGCCCACCTGGACCGCATCGACGCCGTCGACGGACCCGCCGACCGCGGCGTCCACGCGTTCCTGCACGTCGACCACGACGGCGCCCTGGCCCGCGCCCGGCAGATCGACGCCGACCGCGTCGCCGGGGCCGACCTCGGCCCCCTCGCCGGCGTCCCCGTCGGCGTCAAGGACGTCCTGACCACCCGGGGCCTGCCCACCACCGCCGGGTCCCGCATGCTCGAGGGCTGGGTCCCGCCGTACGACGCGACCGTCGTGCGCGCCCTGCACGACGCCGGCCTCGTCGTCCTCGGCAAGACCAACATGGACGAGTTCGCGATGGGCTCCACGACCGAGCACTCCGCGTTCGGCGACACCCGCAACCCGTGGGACCCCACCCGCATCCCGGGCGGCTCCGGCGGCGGGTCCGCGGCGGCGCTCGCGGCCTTCGAGGCCCCGCTGACCATCGGTTCCGACACCGGCGGCTCCATCCGCCAGCCCGCGGCCGTCACCGGCACGGTGGGCGTCAAGCCGACCTACGGCGCGGTCTCCCGGTACGGCCTCATCGCGCTGGCCAGCTCCCTGGACCAGGCGGGCCCGTGCGCCCGCACGGTGCTGGACACCGCGCTGCTGCACGCCGTCGTCGCCGGGCACGACCCGCTGGACTCCACCTCGATCCCCGCGCCCGTCCCCGACGTCGTGGGCGCCGCGACGCTCGGCGCGTCCGGCGACCTGACCGGGGTGCGGATCGGCGTCGTGAAGGAGCTGTCCGGGGAGGGCTACGAGGCGGGCGTCGTCGCGCGGTTCGAGGAGTCGCTGGCCGAGTTCCGCGCCGCGGGCGCCGAGGTCGTCGAGCTGAGCCTGCCGAACATCGTGCACGCGCTCGCCGCGTACTACCTCATCCTGCCCAGCGAGGCGTCGAGCAACCTCGCCAAGTTCGACGGCATGCGCTACGGCCTGCGCGTCGTGCCCGAGGGCGACGGCGTCACGGCCGAGGCCGTGATGCGCGCGACCCGCGCCGCCGGTTTCGGCGACGAGGCCAAGCGCCGGATCGTCCTGGGCACCTACGCGCTGTCGGCGGGCTACTACGACGCCTACTACGGCAGCGCGCAGAAGGTCCGCACGCTCGTGCAGCGCGACTTCGACGCCGCCTTCGGGCAGGTCGACGTGCTGGTCTCGCCGACGGCGCCGACGGTCGCCTACCGGCTGGGGGAGAAGCTCGACGACCCGCTGGCGATGTACGCCGGGGACGTCGCGACGATCCCGGCGAACCTGGCCGGGATCCCGGGCATGTCGCTGCCCGCGGGCCTGTCCGACGGGCTGCCCGTGGGGCTGCAGATCCTCGCCCCGCAGCAGGCCGACGACCGGCTGTACCGGGTCGGGGCGGCGCTGGAGGCGCGGTTGAACGACAAGTGGGGCGGGCCGTTGTCCGCGAAGGTCCCGACGTGGCAGGGGGTGTCGGCGTGAGCGTCGAACTGGTCGACTACGACGAGGCGGTGGCGGAGTTCGACCCCGTCCTCGGCCTCGAGGTGCACGTCGAGCTGAACACGAGGACCAAGATGTTCTCGGGTGCGCCGACGGAGTTCGGCGCCGAGCCGAACACCCAGGTGGACCCGACGTCGCTGGGCCTGCCCGGGGCGATGCCGGTCCTGAACGCCAAGGCGCTGGAATCGGCGATCCGCATCGGCCTGGCGCTGAACTGCCAGATCGCGCAGTCCTGCCGGTTCGCCCGGAAGAACTACTTCTACCCGGACATGCCGAAGAACTTCCAGACCTCGCAGTACGACGAGCCGATCGCCTTCGACGGGTACCTCGACGTCGACGTCCCGGCCAGCGAGGACGGCACGAAGCCGGCCTTCACGTACCGCGTGCTCATCGAGCGCGCGCACATGGAGGAGGACACCGGCAAGTCGCTGCACGTCGGCGGCTCCACCGGCCGCATCCACGGCGCCGAGTTCTCCCTCGTGGACTACAACCGCGCCGGGATCCCGCTCATCGAGATCGTCACCCGGCCCCTGGAGGGCACCGGGGACCGCGCCCCGGACGTGGCCCGCGCCTACGTCGCGGCGCTGCGCGACCTGCTGCGGGCGCTGGACGTGTCGGACGTGAAGATGGAGCAGGGCTCGCTGCGCTGCGACGTCAACCTGTCGCTGCGGCCCACGCCGACCTCGAAGCTCGGGACGCGCTCGGAGACGAAGAACGTCAACTCGCTGCGGTCGGTCGAGCGGGCCGTCCGCTACGAGGTGTCCCGGCACGCCGCGATCCTGCGGGCCGGTGAGAAGGTCGTCCAGGAGACGCGGCACTGGCACGAGGACACCGGCCTGACGACCCCGGGCCGGGAGAAGTCCGACGCCGAGGACTACCGGTACTTCCCCGAGCCCGACCTCGTCCCGATCGTCCCGGACCGGGCCTGGGTGGAGGAGCTGCGCGCCGCGCTGCCCGAGCCCCCGGCCCAGCGCCGCAAGCGGCTGCACGCCGAGTGGGGCTTCTCCGACCTGGAGTTCCGCGACCTCGTCAACGCCGGCGCGCTCGACGTCGTGGAGGCCACCGTCGCGGCGGGCGCATCGCCCGCGGCGGCCCGCAAGTGGTGGTCGGGGGAACTGGCCCGCCGCGCGAACGCCGACGGCGTGGACCTGGCCGACCTGCCCGTGCGGCCCGCCGACGTGGCCGAGCTGGCCGCGCTCGTCGAGGACGGCAAGCTCACCGACCGCCTCGCCCGCGAGGCCCTCGACGGCGTCCTGGCCGGGGAGGGCTCGGTCGCCGAGGTCGTCGAAGCGCGCGGCCTCATCGTCGTGCAGGACGACGGCGCGCTGGCCGCGGCCGTCGATGAGGTCCTGGCGGCGAACCCCGACGTGGTCGAGAAGATCCGCGGCGGCAAGGCGCAGGCCGCCGGTGCGCTCATCGGCCAGGTCATGAAGAAGATGCAGGGCAAGGCGGACGCGGCGAGGATCCGCGAGCTGATCGCCGCCCGGGTCGGCTGACCCACCCGTTCCCCCGGGGGGCCGGGCCCCTCGGGGTCCGCCCCTCGTCCGCCCCTCCGCGATCAAGGACTCCCGCACCGCGATCAAGGACTCAGGAGTCCTTGATCGCGGGGCGGGTCAGGGAGTGCGGGAGCGCACGACCCGGTTCAGCACGAGGTCGACGACGAACCCGAGCGCGAGCGCGATGACGATGCCGAGGGCGGCGCCCACCAGGGGGGTCGACTCGACCCAGTGCCCGGCCAGGGAGCCGATGGCGACCGAGTACGCCGCCCAGGTGAGCGCGGCGACCGCGCTGAGCGGCACGAACCGGGCCCGCGGGAACCGCACCGCCCCCGCGGTGAGGTTCACCGCGGTGCGGCCGATCGGCACGTAGCGCGCGGCGAGGACCGCGAAGGCGCCGCGCCGGTCCAGCTCCCGGGCGGCGCGGGTGAACGCCCGTTCCAGGCGGGGGTGGCCGGCGACCCAGCCGCGCAGCGGCGAGTGCCGACCCATCGCGTACGTGAGGTTGTCGCCCGCGAACGCCCCGGCCGCGGCGCAGGCGAACAGCGCCCACCGGTCCGGGTGGCCGGTGTCGGCGGCGATCGCCGACAGGCCGATGACGATCGACTCGCTGGGCAGCGGCGGCACGAAGGCGTCCAGGGCGGACAGGCAGAGCACGACGGCCAGCACCCACGGGGCCCCCGCGTGCTCGGCGACGAGCCCGTTCAGCTGATCCATCACCGGATCAGCGTGTCACGCCGCGGCGTACCCTGGGGCGGGTGAAGGTCCTCTCCGTCCAGTCCGCCGTCGCCTACGGCCACGTCGGCAACTCGGCCGCCGTCTTCCCCCTCCAGCGCATCGGGGTCGAGGTGATCCCCGTCTACACCGTGAACTTCTCCAACCACACTGGGTACGGCGCGTGGCGCGGTCCGCTCATCGCCCCGGCCGACGTCGCCGACGTCATCACCGGCGTCGAGGAACGCGGGGCCTTCCCGCAGATCGACGTCGTCCTGTCGGGGTACCAGGGCGGGGCGGGCATCGCCGACGTCGTCGTCGACGCCGTCCGCCGGGTCAAGGCCGCGAACCCCTCGGCGATCTACGCCTGCGACCCCGTCATGGGCAACGCGAAGTCGGGCTGCTTCGTGGCCCCGGAGATCCCCGACCTGCTGCGCGACCGGGTCGTGCCCGTCGCCGACGTCATCACCCCCAACCAGTTCGAGCTCGGGTACCTCACCGGCACCGAGCCCACCACGCTGGAGTCGACGCTGGCCTCGGTCGACGCGGCCCGCGCGATGGGGCCCTCCACGGTGCTGGTCACCAGCGTCGAGCGCCCCGACCGGGAGGAAGGCACGGTCGAGGTGCTCGTCGCCGACGACGCCGGCGCCTGGGTCGTCCAGACGCCGATGCTGCCGTTCAAGGCCAACGGGTCCGGCGACGTGACCGCGGCGCTGTTCACGGCGCACCACCGGTCGACCGGCGACGCGAAGGTCGCCCTGGAACGCACCGTCTCCAGCGTGTTCGACCTCATCGAGACGACGTACCGCTCCGGGGAGCGGGAGCTGCAGCTCGTCGAGGCGCAGGAGTTCTACGCCCACCCCCGCCTGCAGTTCACCGCCGAACGCGTCCGCTGACGCGGGGCGGGGTTCACGGCGTCAGCGGCACCGACACCAGCCGGTCGTCGCCCGGTCGCGGCTCGCCGCGGAACGTGTTCGACGTCAGGACCCACAACGTCCCGTCCGGGCCCACCTCGACGGTCCGCAACCGCCCGAGCGCCCCGTCGAGGTAGGCGTCCGGGGTCCCGGTGGGGCCGTCGGGGTTGAGCGGGACCCGCCACAGCTTCTGGCCGCGCAGCGCCGCGACGTACACCGCGTCGGGGGTGACGACGACCCCCGACGGGGACGCGTCGGCGGTCTTCCACGTCTGGACGGGGGCGATGAACTTCCCGCCCCCGTCGCCGGGGCCCTCGACCTCGGGCCAGCCGTAGTTCCCGCCGGGGCGGATGACGTTCAGCTCGTCGAAGGTGTCCTGCCCGAACTCCGAGGCGATGAGCCGTCCGGCGGTGTCCCAGCCGAAGCCCTGCGGGTTGCGGTGGCCGTAGGACCAGGTGCGCGACCCGGCGAACGGGTTGTCCGGCGGGATCGAGCCGTCGGCGTTGACGCGCAGGACCTTCCCGCCCAGGGAGTTCACGTCCTGCGCCGAGGGGCGGTCCTGGGCGTCGCCGGTGCCGACGTAGAGCTTGCCGTCGGGGCCGAACGCGATCCGGCCGCCGTTGTGCGTGGAGTTCTTCGGGATGCCCGTCACGACGTCGGTGGCCTCGGTGAGCCGGTTCTGCGCCAGGGTGTACCGCACGACGCGGTTGTCGTCTCGGGTGGTCTGGTAGAGGAAGACGTGCCCGTCGGTCGCGAACCCCGGCGACAGGGTGATCCCGAGCAGGCCGCCCTCGCCGCCGGGGGCGACGTCCGGCACGCGGCCCTGCTCGCCGTCGGCGCCCACGGCGGTCGAGACGCCCGGCCCGACCCGCACGACGCGGGCCTGGTCCCGCAGCGTCACCAGCGCGGTCCCGTCGGGCAGCACCGCCAGCCCCCACGGCACGTCGAGCCCGGTCGCGACGTCCACCGGGTCCCCGGGTTTGCCGACGGCCGCGGCCCGCGGGTCCGTCGGGGACGGCGCGGGCGGGGTCGTGGTGGCGGTGGTGGCCGCGGGGGCGGAGGTGGCGGCCTGCGGGGGGCCGGCGGTGTCGGGCGCGCTGGAGCAGCCGAGCAGCAGGGCCGCGCTCACCGCCGTGACCAGGGTCGGGTTCCGGGCCGCGACGGCGCGGCGGGGGAGCGGGGCGGTGCGTCCACGGGGCACCGCCCCATCCTCACCCGGTCACCGGCGGTCGGCGACAGCGGCTCGGTAGCGTGCGGCCGGTGAGCACCCAGCCCCTCGTCGTGAGCGTCCCGTCCGCCTCCTGGGCCCGCGCCCTCGGGCCCCTCGACGGCGCCGAGGTCGTCGTGTGGGACGGTCGCGGCGACGCGCCGGACCCGGCCCCGGACCTCGTCGTCCCCGAGTACGTGGCGACCCCGGACCTGTCGCGGCTGCCGGCGGCGACCCGCTGCGTACAGCTGCTGACCATCGGCTTCGACGGGGTCCCCGAGCAGCTGCCCCCCGGGGTCGTGCTCTGCAACGCCGCCGGGGTGCACGAGACGTCCACCGCCGAACTGGCCGTGGGACTGGCCATCACGGCGTTGCGCGGCCTCGACGGCGACGTGCGCCGCATGGCGACCGGGACGTGGGGCCCCTCGCGCCGCACCTCGCTGGCCGACCGGTCCGTCCTCGTCGTCGGCTGGGGCGGGGTGGGGCGGGCCACCGCCGCGCGGCTGGCCCCCTTCGAGTGCTCGGTGACGCCCGTCGGGACGCGCGCCCGGGTGCAGGACGGGGTGCGGGTGCACGCCGTGGAGGAACTGCCCGACCTGCTGCCGCGGCACGACGTGGTGGTGCTGGCCTGCCCGCTCACCGACCGGACCCGCGGCCTGGTCGGCCGGGAGTTCCTGGCGTCGCTGCCCGACGGGGGGCTCGTGGTGAACGTCGCGCGCGGTCCCGTCGTGGACACCGCCGCCCTCGTCGCGGAACTGCGCACCGGGCGGCTGCGCGCCGCCCTCGACGTCACTGACCCCGAACCCCTCCCGGCCGACCACGAGCTGTGGACGCTGCCGGGCGTCGTCGTCACCCCGCACGTCGGCGGGAACTCCACGGCGTTCCGGCCGCGGATGGTCGCGCTGCTGCGCGAGCAGGTGGCCCGGCTCGCGGCCGGTCAGGAACCCCGCAACGTCGTCAGCGTCGTGTCGTAGCGCTCCAGCACCAGGTCGACCAGCGCCGGGTGCACGCCCAGCGGTTCGGTGACGACGGCGGCCCCCGCGCGGGCCAGCCGCTCGGAGAACACCCCCGGCGCCAGCAGGTAGCTGACGACCGCGACCGGTCCGGGCCCCGCCGCGGCCACCGCGTCGGCGACGGACGGTTCCTGCGCGGACAGGAAACCCGACGTCACGGGGGTGCCGAGCCGTCCGGACAGCAGCCGCACCGCCTCGGCCACGTCGGCCTGCGCCCGCGCGTCCGAGGACCCCGCGGCGGCCAGGACGACCCGGCCGTCGAAGTCCCCCAGCCGCTCGCACAGGACGTCGGTGACGACCTCGCCGGGGCCCAGCGCGGGAGCGGCCACGGCCCGCCCGCCGCCGCGGGCGACGGCCTCGGCGATGTCGACGCGCACGTGGTACCCGCTGGACAGCAGCAGCGGCACCACGACCGCGTCCCGGTCGGCGCACACGCGGTCCACCACGTCGGCCAGGAAGGGGCCGTGGACGTCGACCTGCGCGGCCTCGACCTCCAGCCCGGGCCGCGCCGCCCGCACCGCCGCGCGCAACCCGTCGACGACGGAACGCCCCGCGGCCGAACGGGTCCCGTGCGAGCAGGCGATGAGCACGGGGGGACGCCCGGCGCTCACGCGGCCACGTCCAGCCGGTAGCCGCGCTTGACGACGGTCCGGACCAGGGTGGGGTCGGGCAGCGCCGAGCGCAGCCGCCCGATCGTCACCTCGACGGCGTGCCCGTCGGCGGCCCCGGGCAGTTCGGCGAGCAGCTCCTCGCGGGTGCAGACCGCGCCGGCGGCCTGGGCGAGGCGGCGCAGCAGCGCCTGCGGGCCCGGGGCGAGGTCGAGCACGGCGTCGGCGAGCACGACGGCCCCCGCCCGCACGGTCAGCGTCCCGTGCGGGGTCCGCACCTGCGCCTGCGGGTGCTGGGCCAGGTGGGCGGTGAGGGTGCGCAGCAGCGCGCCGAGCCGCCAGCGGTCCGGGACGAGCGGTTCGACCCCCACCGCGCGCAGCGGCTCGGCGGTCACGTCGCCGACGGCGCAGGCCACGACGCCGGAACGCATCGCGGCCACGAGCTCGTCGTGCCGCCCCCGGGCCCCGGCGGCGGCGAGCAGCGCCACGGCCCCCGGGGCGCTGGTGAACGTCACGGCGTCCAGCGCGCGGTCGGCGACGAGGTCGACGAGGCGGTCGACGGCGCCGGGGTCGTCCGGCGGCAGCCAGCGGTAGACGGAGATGCCGCGCACCCGGGCCCCGGCCTCGACCAGCGGCGCGAGCTGGTCCTGGTCGGCGGCGCCGTGCAGCTGCACGACGATCGACAGGCCCGCGACCCCCTCGGCGAGCAGCCGCTCGACGGCCTCGGCGGTCTGCTCCGAGGCCGCCGACCACGCCTCGCGCAGGCCGTTGGCGCGGATGACGCCGGTCGCCTTCGGCCCGCGGGCCACCACCCGGGCCTTCGCGAACGTCTCCAGCAGCGGCGCGGCCAGCCCGGCGGCGTCGGCGGCCTCCACCCACCCGCGCAACCCGATGCCGGTGGTGACCAGGACGACGTCGGGCGGGTCGGCGATGACGTCGCGGGTCCCGGCCAGCAGTTCGTCGTCCTCGGTGAGCGGGACGATGCGCATCGTGGGGGCGTGCACGACCCGGGCGCCCTTGCGTTCGAACGTGGCGATCATGTCGTCCGACCGACGGTCGCTGGTGATGCCGATCGTCACGCCGAGGAGTTCGCTCACGTGAGCGGACGGTAGGGGACCCCGCCGTCGAAAGCCATCTCCGGCGGGGTCCCCGCCCCCGTGTCGGAACCCGTGTCGGAACCCGTGCCGGAACCCGGGTCGGACGCCAGGTCCGCCACCGCGCCGATCACGATGACCGCGGGGTTGCGCACCCCCCGCTGCGCGGCGACCGCGGCGATCCGCTCCAGCGGGGCGCGGGTCGTGCGCTGCCCCGCGCGCCAGCCGTTCTCGACGATCGCGACGGGCGTGGAGGGGTCCTTGCCCGCGGCCAGCAGCCCCTCGGCGATCGACGGGAGCATCGTGACGCCCATGAGGACGACGAGCGTCCCGTCGAGCCGGGCCAGCGCCTCGGCGTCGATCCGCTCGTGGCCGCTGACCACCGTCACCGACCGCGACAGCCCCCGGTGCGTGACGGGGATCCCCGCCGCGGCCGGGACGGCGAACGCGCTCGTCACCCCCGGCACGACGTCCACGTCCACCCCGGCGGCCCGGCAGGCGGCGACCTCCTCCCCGCCGCGGCCCAGGACGTAGGGGTCGCCGCCCTTGAGCCGCACGACGCGGCGGCCGGCGAGGGCGTGCCCGACGATGATCCGGTTGATCTCCTCCTGGGGGACGGGGTGGTGGTCGGGCGTCTTGCCGACGTCGACGACCTCCACGTCGGGGTCGAGCTCGGCCAGGACGCCGGTGGGCCCGAGGCGGTCGACGACGACGACGTCGGCCTCGGCCAGCCGCCGCCGCCCGCGCAGGGTCAGCAGGTCGACCTCGCCGGGGCCGCCGCCCACGAGCGTGACCCGGCCCCGGCCGGGGCGGCGGCGGCGCAGCGGGGCCGCGCCGGAGTCCAGCCAGCGCGACAGCGCCTCGCGCAGCCCGGCGGACCGGCGGGGGTCGCCGCCGGCCGTGACGGAGACCGTCACGTCGTCGCGGTGGACCACGGCGGGCGTCCACGCCGTCGAGGCGCGGGCGTCGTCGGCGCGCACGCACCAGACGGTCAGCGCCTCGGCCGCTGCGGCCACGGCGGCGTCGGCGGCCGGGTCCCCGGTGGCGGTGTGCACGAGCCAGACCCCGGCCACGTCGGCCGGCTCGACGTCGCGGGCGTGCCAGGTCACCGCGGGCAGCAGGTCGCGCAGGTCCTCGCACAGCGCCGGCGCGACGACCAGGACGTCGGCCCCGGCCGCCACCAGGTCGTGGGCGCGGCGGGCCGCGACCGGGCCGCCCCCGGCGACCAGGACGCGGCGGCCGGTCACGTCCAGGTGCAGGGGGTACTTGACGGTCTCGCTCACGGGGACACCTCCACCAGGCCGTCAGGGGTGACGCGACAAGGATGCACCCTCAGCGTGCCCTCCCCGCCCGCCGCTTCGCCGGTGGTGAGGTCGAACGCGGTCAGGTGCAGGGGGCACACCACGACCCGCTCGTCGATCTGCCCGTCGGCCAGCGGACCGCCGGCGTGCGGGCAGGCGGCCTGGACGGCGCTGACGCGGCCGCTGCGGTGCCGGAACAGCGCGACCTGCTCGCCGCCGACGACGTAGGTGCGGCCCTCCCCGACGGGCAGGTCCTCGACGCGGCAGACCTCCACGGTCGTCTGGTCCACGGTCGGGTTCACGAGCGCACCGCCGGCATGCCGAGGGGGAGCGCGGGGCGGAACTGCCCGGTCGTCACGGGTTCGGCGCCTTCCTGCCAGGGGTCGCGGTAGTTGTCGACGGTGGCCTGCATGCGCTCGTCGAGGCCGGCGGCCAGGCCGTCGGAGTCGTCGACGAGGACGCGCCGGATCCGCTCCACGCCGAGGCGGGGCACGAACTCGTAGGTGCGCTCCAGCCAGTTCCCCCACTCCCGGTAGAACTGGATGAAGCGGCCCACCAGGGTGAGCACCGCCTCGGGGGAGTCCACGGTGGTCAGCAGGTCGCCCTTGCGGATCGTCGCGCCCGCGGCGCCGCCGACGTGGATCTCCCACTTCCCGGCGCCGACGGCGACGACCCCGACGTCCTTGACGTACGCCTCGGCGCAGTTGCGCGGGCAGCCCACGACGGCCAGCTTCAGCTTCGCCGGGGCCTCCACGCCCTGGTACCGGGTCTCGAGGTCGATGCCGAGCTGCGTGGAGTCGCCGAGCCCGAACCGGCAGAAGTCGGTGCCGACGCAGGTCTTCACGGTGCGGAAGCTCTTGCCGTAGGCGTACCCCGACGGCATCCCGAGGTCCTTCCACACCTTCGGCAGGTCCTCCTTGGCGACGCCGAGCAGGTCGATGCGCTGCCCGCCGGTGACCTTCACCATGCCGACGTCGTACTTGTCGGCGACGTCGGCGATCTTCCGCAGCTGCTCGGGGGTGGTGACGCCGCCCTTCATCTGCGGCACCACCGAGAACGTCCCGTCGCGCTGGATGTTCGCGTGGACGCGGTCGTTGATGTACCGGCCGTCGCGCTCCTCCTCGATGCCGTCGGGCCACATCATCCGCAGCAGCGACGTCAGGCCCATCTTCGACTTCGCGTCCTCGACACCGCCGGGCGCCAGTTCCCGGAACACCGCCGACACCGAGCGCAGCTCGCGGGCGCGGATCCGGGCCATGAGTTCCTGCTTGGCCAGCGGGACGCCCGGGACGTACCAGTTCACGCTCTCGTCGACGGTGAGGTCGCCCCCGGCGGCCCACGCGGTGATCTGCTCGACGAGGGGTTTGCAGGAGCCGCAACCCTTGCCCGCCTTGGTCTTGCCCATGACCGCCGTCATCGACGTGCAGCCGCCGGCGACGGCCCCCACGATCGTCCCCTTGGTGACGCCGTTGCAGTTGCAGACCTGGACGTCGTCGTGCAGTTCCGCGACCGAGGCCTCCTCGCCGGGGGCGCCGAGGTCGAACAGCAGGCTCATCCGCTCGGCCGGCAGCGGCGAACCCTGGTCGAACAGCCGGGTCAGCGTCGCGGCGCGGCGGACGTCGCCGAGCAGGGTGGCCCCCACGAGGCGGTCGTCGCGGATCACGACGTTGAGGTAGGTCCCGCGGTGCGGTTCGGAGAACACGACGACCTCGTCCTCGTCGCGCTCGGGGCCGGGCAGCCCCATCGCGACGACGTCGACGCCGGCGACCTTCAGCTTGGTCGAGGTGCGGGTGCCGTGGTACTCGGCGTCGGGCCGGGTGCCGGTGAGGTGGTCGGCGAGGACCCCGGCCTGGTCCCACAGCGGGGCGACGAGCCCGTAGGTCTGCCCGCGGTGCTGGACGCACTCGCCGACGGCGTACACGTCGTCGTGGCTGGTGCGCATCCGGTCGTCGACGACGACGCCGCGCTCGACGTCGAGCCCGGACCGCAGCGCGACGTCGACGTTGGGGCGGATGCCGGCGGCGATGACCACGAAGTCGGCGTCGAGCACCGACCCGTCGGGCAGTTCCACCCCGGTCACGCGGTCGGTGCCGCGCAGGCCCTTCGTCCGGACGCCGGTGTGGACGCGGATGCCGAGGTCCTCGATCGTGCGGCGCAGCACCCGCCCGGCCTCGGGGCCGAGCTGCTGGTTCATGAGGTGCTGGGGGGAGTGGACCAGCTCGACCTGGAGGCCGTGGGTGGCCAGGCCGTGCGCGGCCTCCAGGCCCAGCAGCCCGCCGCCGATGACGACGGCCCGGCGGTGGGTGCGGGCGGCGGCCAGCAGGCCCCGGGCGTCGTCGAGCGTGCGGAAGCCGAACACCCCGTCGAGGTGCAGGCCCTCCATGGCCGGGAAGAACGGGGTGGATCCGGTAGCCAGCAGCAGCGTGTCGTACGGCGTGGTGCCGCCGTCGGCGTCGTGGACGACCTTGGCGAACCGGTCGACCCGGTCGACCTTCACGCCCGCCCGCAGGTCGATCGAGTTCTCGGTGTACCAGGCCAGGGAGTTGAGGAAGATCCCCTCCTCGGTCTCCTCCCCGGACAGCACGTGGGAGAGCATGATGCGGTTGTAGTTGCCGTACGGCTCGTCCCCGAAGACGGTGATGTCGAACTGGTCGCCGCCTCCGCGTTCGAGGAGTTCCTCCACGGCGCGGATGCCCGCCATGCCGTTGCCGACCACCACGAGCCGGCGGCGGGACCCGCGCTGGCGGGGGATGGCCCGTTCCAGGGTCTCGGTCACCTCACACCTCCACGAGGCCGAGGTCGACGACGATCGAGCCGGTGAGCCCCTCGGGGGCCAGCACCGCGAGCTCCAGCACGGCGGGGGCCTCGACGTCCTCGACGATGCTCAGGGGCACGTGGACCGAACCCTTCGCGCCGACGGGGAACAACCGCGTCGTGACCCCGTCGCGCAGCAGCGCCACGACGACGAGCTCGTCGGTGGGGTTCCCGCCCCGGAAGTAGACCGGCTGCGCGCGCAGGCCGTCGGAGACGGTGTGGCGCAGGCCGTCGAGGGTGACGGGCTTCTCCAGGCCGGCGCCGGTGAACGGGTGCACGCCCTGCAGGAAACGGGGGGTCGAGCTCACGGTGGGGGTTCCTCTCAGATCTCGGCGCCGGCGAAGCGCTGGGCGCGACCGACCTTGTAGACGGCGAAGGTCACGGCGGCGCAGGCCGCGTAGAAGGCGATGAACCCGACGAGCGCGGGCTGCAGCGAGCCGGTGTCCTTGATCGAGGCGGCGAACACGCGGGGGATGATGAACCCGCCGTAGGCGCCGATGCCGGCGGCGATGCCGATGCAGGCCGCGGCCTGCCGCTTGGCCAGGACCATGGCCGCGGGGTCGGTGGCCGGGTCGATGCCGGCGCGGAAGATGGCCGGGATCATCCGGTAGACCGACCCGTTGCCGACGCCGCTGGCGACGAACAGCACGAGGAAGCTGGCGAAGAACCCGGCGAAGGTGCCGGCCGCGAGGCTGAGGATCACCCCGACCGCGCCCAGGGCCATGACCCCGTACGCGGCGATGCTGACGTTCGCGCCGGACAGCCGGTCGGCCAGCTTCCCGCCGGTGGGGCGGGCCATCGACCCGACGAGCGCGCCGAGGAAGGCCAGCGTCAGCGGCACCTGCGGCAGGCCCAGGAAACCCCAGGTGAAGGTGACGTCGGGGAACTCCTGCTTGATGAGCGTCGGGAACACCCCGGCGTACCCGATGAACGACCCGAACGTCCCGATGTACAGGAACGAGATGATCCAGGTGTGCTTGTTCCGCACCGCGGCCGCGTACCCGGCGAGGTCGGCCTTCGCGGTCGACAGGTTGTCCATGTACCTCCAGGCCAGCACCGCGGCCAGCACCGCCAGCGGGATGACGACCAGGCCGGCGCGCTCGAGCGCCAGGCCCCCGCCGACGACGACGACGATCGGCACGACGAGCTGCACCACGGCGACCCCGAGGTTCCCGCCGGCGGCGTTGAGGCCGAGCGCCGCGCCCTTCTCCCGCTCGGGGTAGAAGAACGAGATGTTCGCCATGCTGGAGGCGAAGTTCCCGCCCCCGACCCCGGCCGTCGCGGCGACCAGCACCATGAACCAGAACGGGGTGTCCGGGTTCTGCACCACGACCGCGAGCCCGACGCAGGGCACGACCAGCAGCAGCGCCGACACGATCGTCCAGTTCCGGCCGCCGAACCTCGGCACCGCGAACGTGTACGGGAACCGCAGGGTGGCCCCGACGAGGTTCGGCACGGCGATGAGCCAGAACATCTGGTCCGCGGTCAGCGCGAAGCCCGCGCCGTTCAGGGACGGCGTGACGATCGTCCACAGCTGCCAGACCGAGAAGCCGAGGAACTCGGCGAAGATGGACAGCCACAGGTTGCGCTGGGCGACCCGGCGGCCGGTGGCCTGCCACTGCGTGACGTCCTCGGGGTCGTGGTCGTCGACCCAGCGGCCGGACCGGGGGGCCGGGATGGTGCGGGTGTCGAGGGTCATGACCCGAACGTAGGGACGGCGCGTTACGGCTGGTCGCCGTCGCTGTTGCGGCCCCGTCACGTTGTCCTCACGGTGGGCGCGCGGCCCTGTGAGGAGAGCGCACCACGGGCGCAACACGAGGGAAACGGGGCGGCAACGGCGCCGGGGTTGACTGCGGCGCGTGCCGCCGCCCGAAGCCACCTCCGTCCGCAGCGCCTGCTCCTACTGCGGGGTGGGGTGCGGGGTGGTGCTGGACGTCGCCACCGACCCGGTCACCGGCCGCCGCTCGGTCGCGCGGGTCTCCGGGGACCGCGAGCACCCCGCCAACCGCGGCCGGCTGTGCACCAAGGGTGCCACCAGCGCGGCGTTCACGACCGCGCCGGGGCGGCTGGAGAACGCGCAGGTGCGCGACGTGCGCGGGGCACCGGCCCGCGCGGTGCCGCTGGAGGAGGCCGTGCAGCAGGTCGCCGACCGGTTCCGCGAGACCATCGCCGAGCACGGGCCGGACTCGGTCGCGATCTACGTGTCGGGGCAGATGTCCCTGGAGGCGCAGTACCTGTCGAACAAGCTCGCCAAGGGCTTCTGGCGCACCAACCAGATCGAGTCCAACTCCCGGCTGTGCATGGCCAGCGCCGGGACCGGCTACAAGCAGTCCCTGGGGGCCGACGGCCCCCCGGGGTCCTACGACGACTTCGACCACGCCGACGTGTTCCTGGTCATCGGCTCCAACATGGCCGACTGCCACCCGATCCTGTTCCTGCGGATGATGGACCGGGTCCGCGCCTCCGGGGCGAAGGTGATCGTCGTCGACCCCCGGCGCACCGCGACGGCCGAGGCCGCCGACGTGTTCCTGCCCGTGCGGCCCGGGACGGACCTGGCGCTGCTCAACGGCCTGCTGCACCTGCTGGTGGAGGCCGGCGCCGTGGACGAGGGGTTCGTCGCCGCGCACACCCAGGGCTGGGAGGCGATGGCCGCCGTCGTCGCCGACCACCCGCCGGCCCGCGTCGCCGAGCTCACCGGCGTCGACGAGGCCGACCTGCGCCGCGCCGCCGAGCTCATCGCGGCGGCCCCGAACTGGGTGAGCTGCTGGACGATGGGCCTGAACCAGTCCGTGCACGGCACCTGGAACACCAACGCCCTGGTCAACCTGCACCTGGCCACCGGGGCCGTCGGCCGCCGCGGCAGCGGCCCGTTCTCCCTGACGGGGCAGCCCAACGCGATGGGCGGCCGGGAGATGGGGTACATGGGCCCGGGCCTGCCCGGTCAGCGGTCCGTCCTGGTCGAGGCCGACCGCGCGTTCACCGAGGAGGTGTGGGGGCTGGAACCGGGGACCCTGCGCACCGACGTCGGGACCGGGACCATCGACCTGTTCCGCCGGATGGCCGACGGGCGGGTGAAGGCCTGCTGGATCGTCTGCACCAACCCGGTCGCCTCCGTCGCCAACCGTTCCACCGTGGTGGAGGCGTTGCAGCGCTGCGACTTCGTCGTCGTCCAGGACGTGTTCGCGCTGAACGAGACGACCCCGTACGCCGACGTCCTGCTGCCGGCGACGCTGTGGGCCGAGTCCGAGCAGGTCGCCGTCAACTCCGAGCGGTCCCTGACGCTGCTGCAGCAGGCGGCCGACCCCGTCGGGGACGCCACCCCGGACTGGGAGCTCATCGCGATGGTGGCCCGGGCGATGGGGTTCACCGAGCAGTTCGCCCACCGAAGTGCCGCCGAGGTGTTCGAGGAGATCCGCCGGTTCTCCAACCCCGGCACCGGGTACGACCTGCGCGGCGTGGACCACGACCGGCTCCGGCAGGGGCCGGTGCAGTGGCCGGCCGCGCCCGGCGGCCCGGACCGCAACCCGGTGCGGTACGTCACCGACGGGGAGCTGCGCTTCCCCACCCCCAGCGGCCGGGCCGTGTTCTGGCCGCGGCCGTACGTCCCGGCCGCCGAGCTGCCCGACGACGAGCACCCCTTCGTCCTGAACACCGGCCGCGTCCAGCACCAGTGGCACACCCTCACCAAGACCGGGAAGGTCGCGGCGCTGAACCGGCTGAACCCCGGGCCGTTCGTGGAGGTCCACCCGCAGGACGCGGCCCGCCTGGGGATCGCCGAGGGCGACCGGGTGGAGATCGCGTCCCGGCGCGGGCGGGCGGTCCTGCCCGCCGTCGTCACCGACCGCGTGCTGCCCGGGTGCTGCTTCGCCCCCTTCCACTGGAACGACACCGTCGGGGAGGACCTCGCCGTGAACGCCGTGACGAACGACGCCGTCGACCCCGACAGCTTCCAGCCGGAGTTCAAGGTGTGCGCGGTGTCGCTGACCCGGGTGGCCGCGGCCGAGCCCGCCGTGCCCGAGGCCCCGGCCACCCCGGCCACCCCGGCCACCCCGGCGGCGCCCCCGGAGTTCGACGACCGGCAGCGCCGCTACCTCGACGGGTTCCTGCACGCCCTGGGCGAGACGCCGGGTTTCACCCCCGTCCTGCCGGGCTCCGCACCGTTCTCCGAGACCGACCGGTCGTGGGTCGACGGGTTCCTGGCGGGGACGTTCGCCACCGGTCCCCGCACCTCCCCCCAGGAGGCCGGTGGCCCGGCGGAACCGGACGTGCTGGTCCTGTACGCCTCCCAGACCGGCTCGGCGGCCGAGCACGCCCGCGGCGCGGCGCAGGCCCTGGAGTCGGCGGGGGTCCGGGTCGCGCTGCGCGGCATGGACGAGGCGGACCCGGCCCGGCTGGCCCCCACGACGCTGCTGGTCTCCAGCACGTTCGGCGACGGCGGCCCCCCGGACAACGGCGAGGCGTTCTGGGAGCGGCTCACGGCCCCCGACGCGCCGCGGCTGGACGGGCGGTTCGCCGTCCTGGCCCTGGGGGACTCCAGCTACAGCGACTTCTGCGGCCACGGCCGCCGCCTCGACGAGCGCTTCGCCGAGCTCGGCGCGACCCGCCTGCTGGACCGGGTGGACTGCGAACCGGGCGAGGACGAGCGCGCCGCGCGCTGGAGCGAGCGCGTCGCGGCGCTGCTGGGGGAGCGGGCCCCGGCCCGGCCCGAGGCCCCCGCCCGGCCCGCCATCCCCGCCCAGCGCACGACCGGCCCCACCCGCCCGGCCCGCCCCACCCGCAAGGACCCGTACACCTCCCGGCTGGTCCGCAACGTCCGGCTCACCGGCGACGGGTCGTCCAAGGAGGTGCGGCTCGTCGGCCTGTCCCGCGACGAGGGGCTGGACTACCAGGCCGGTGACTCCCTCGGCGTGTGGCCCGTCAACGACCCGCGCCTGGTGGCCGAGATCGCCTCGCTGACCGGGCTGGAACCCGACGAGCTCGCCGGGTTCGACCTGACCCGGCCCACCGCCGACCTGCTGGGTTTCGTGGGCCGGCACTCCCGCGCCGGGACCCCCACCGCGCAGTGGTGCCAGGGCCGGCAGACCGTCGACGTCCTGCGGCACTTCCCGGTCGCCGCCGGGCCCGCGGAGTGGCGGAACCTGCTCAAACCGCTGCAGCCGCGGCAGTACTCGATCTCCTCGGCCCCCCAGGCCCACCCCGACGAGGTGCAGCTGACGGTCTCCGCCGTCCGGTTCGGCGACCCCGTGCGGCACGGGGTCTGCTCCACGTTCCTCGCCGACCGGGCCGAGGACGTGGACCTGCGGGTCTTCGTGCAGCCCTCGCCCGCGTTCCGGCCCCCGGCCGACCCCGACGCGCCGATGGTGATGATCGGGCCCGGCACCGGGGTCGCCCCGTTCCGCGGGTTCCTCCAGCACCGCCGCGCCCAGGGCGCGACCGGCCGCAACTGGCTGTTCTTCGGCGAGCGCAGCTCCCGCACCGACTGGTACTACCGCGAGGAGTTCGAGGCCTGGCGCGAGGACGGCCTCCTCACCCGCCTCAGCCTGGCGTTCTCCCGCGACCAGCCGGAGAAGGTGTACGTCCAGGACCGGGTGCGCCGCCACGGCGAGGAGCTGTGGCGCTGGATCGAGGACGGCGCCCACGTGTACGTCTGCGGGGACGCCGCCCGGATGGCCAAGGACGTCGACGCGGCCCTGCGCGACGTCGTGGCCGAGCACGGCGGGCTCGACCCCGACGCCGCGACGGAGTACGTGCGGGACCTGGCGGCGCGCAAGCGGTACGTGCGCGACGTCTACTGACCGCGCGTGCTGACCGCGCGCCGGACCGCGGCCCTCAGTACCGGAAGCGGGCCACCGCCGTCTGCAGCGCCGCCGCCATCCGGGCCAGCTCGGAGACCGCCTGCTCGCTCTCCCCGACGCCCTGGTCGGTCACGGCCGAGGACTGCGCCACCGAGGCGATGCGCTCACCGATCCGGGTGCTGCCGGCCGCCGCGTCGCTGAGGCTGCGGGTCATCTCCGCGGTCGTGGCCGACTGCTCCTCGACCGCCGCCGAGATGGTCGTCTGGTGCGCGTTCATCCGCTGGATGATCTCGCCGATGCCGGCGATGGAGCTGACGGCCTGGTCGCTGGCGCGCTGGATGTCCTCGACGCGGTGGGCGATGTCCTCGGTGGCGCGCGCGGTCTGCTGCGCCAGTTCCTTGACCTCGCTGGCGACGACCGCGAACCCCTTGCCGGCCTCCCCGGCGCGGGCGGCCTCGATGGTCGCGTTGAGGGCCAGCAGGTTCGTCTGCTCGGCGATCGCGGTGATCGCCTTGACGACCTGGCCGATCTCGGCGCTGGAGGAACCCAGCTCCTCGATGGTCTGGTTCGTCGCGGCAGCCGCCTCGACGGCCTCCGAACCCACCGACGCCGCCTCGGAGGCGCCCGCGGAGATCTCCCGGATGGAGGCGGTCATCTGCTCGGCGCTGGCCGAGACCGTCTGCAGGCTCCGGGTGACGCGGTCACCCTCGTCGTGCGCGGCACCGGCCTCCTGGCTGGCCCGTCCGGCGGCCCGCGAGATCTGCGTGGAGGTCGCGCCGAGCTCCTCGCTGGCGGCGGCGACCGCGGCGGCGCTGTCGGCGGCGGTGGCGACGGTGCTGCGGACGGTGGCGACGGCGTCGTTCAGGACGGTGGCCATGCGGGCGATCTCGTCCGAGCCCTCGACGTGGGCCGAGCGGGTCAGGTCGCCCTCGGCGAGGGCGTGGGCGAGCGCGGTGACCTCGCGCACCGGGCGGACGATGCCGCGGGTGGTGCGCCAGCCGACCAGGACCCCGACGAGCACCCCGACGACGACCCCGACGAGGACGCTGAGCTTGACGCGCAGGGCGGCGGCGGCGCTCGCCGCGGCGCGCTGGTCGAGCAGGGACGCCTCGGCGCCCTCGAACTCGTCGAGGGTGGTGCGCAGCTCGTCCATGACGGCCTTGCCCTCGTTCGTCAGGACGACGTCGCGGGCGGCGTCGAAACCGGCCGTCGTGCGCAGGTCGACGGTCTCGGCCAGCTCGGCGAGCTTGGCGTCGACGAGGCCGTCGACGCTGTCCAGCCGTTCCTGCTGGGCGGGGTTGTCGGCGGTCAGCGAGCGCAGGGCGTCGACTTCGTCCGGCAGGGCCTGCACGGCCTGGCGGTAGGGGTCGAGGTAGCTGTCCTCACCGGTGATGAGGTACCCGCGCTGGCCGGTCTCGGCGTCCTTGAGGGAGGAGCGCAGTTCGCTGGACCCGGCGAGCACCTGGTAGGTGTGGTTGACCATGTGCTGCTGCTGGAGCAGCTGCACGGCGCTGCTGAACGCGATCACCCCCACCGTGACGAGGATGAGCAGCGGGACCGCGGTCAGGACGGTCAGCTTGCGTCCGATGCCGGCGTTGATCATGCCTGGGACCTCACTCGTGCGCACGGGGTGGGGAGGGGCGATCCCCGGTGCATTCCTCGGCAGGTGGGGCCGAACGGTTGAGCGGGAGCCACCGGCTTCCCGGAGGCCGCTGATCCGGGTATCATCGGTCCGTTTGGCCACATCGCCCCACGACGCTCACCACCGCGCGTCGTCCTCGAGGATCGGACCCGATGGACAAGCTCACCCTGCTCCAGGTCAGCCACCGCTACGACGTCGACGTCGCGACGCTGCACGCCCTCGTCGGCCGCGGGGCGCTGCCCGCCCCGACCTGGTCCGAGGGACGGCTGGGGTGGGAGGCCGCCGAGGTCCGGGCGACGCTGCGACGGCTGGGGCTCCAGCGGGCCTGAGATCAGGTCGAGTCGCGCGCCACGAAGCGGTGCGCGACGACCCGGACGGGGTCCGTGCCCCGGTCGGTGCTCCGGTCCCCCCGCAGTTCCACCACGAGGTCGAGCGCGCTGCGGGCGACCTCGGCCAGGTCGATCGCGAGCGTCGACAGCCGCGGGGTGACGAACTCCCCGACGCCGAGGCCGTCGACACCGACGACCCTGACCTGCCCGGGCACCGCGACCCCCGCCCGGGCGAGGTCGCGCAGCAGCCGGAACCCGTCGAGGTCGTTGAAGGCCACGACGGCGTCCGGGGCGTGCGGCCGCACGTCGTCCCAGCCGGCGCCCCGGTCGGCGACGAAGGGGTCGACGCCCTGCGCGCGGAACGCCTCGACGAACGCCCGCCCCCGCGAGGTCGACCCCAGCAGGTCCAGCACGACGGGCCGCCGCACGCCCCGCCCGAGCAGGTGCCGCACGGCCTCGCGCGTCGCGCCCTCGCGCTCGAACTCGACGCGCCCGTGCCCGGGGTGGGTCCGCGGCGGGTCGATCTCGACCACCGGCAGGTTCGGCGCGGCCGGGCTGGGCGGGTCGAAGGCCACACCGGTGAACGCGACGACCGCGTCCGCGCCGCCGGCGAGGTCGGCCGCCGAGCCGGGTTCGGCCATGACGACGTTCCAGCCGCGCCCGGCGGCCAGCCGCAGGACCGTCGAGGCGAGTTCAGCGTAGTACGGGTTCGTGAGGTCGCCCACGAGCAGGCCCAGGGTGCGGGCCGCGGGTTTGACCAGCCCGCGCCCGAAGCGCGACGGGTGGTAGTTCAGGTCCCTCGCCGCGGCCAGGACTCGGGCGCGGGTCGCGGGGCTGATCCCGGCCATGTCGTGCACGGCGCGCGTCACGGTCTGCCGCGAGACCCCCGCGGCCCGGGCGACGTCGACGATCGTCGCCGCCCGGGCCGGATCCGGTCCGCTCA
Organism: Kineococcus lubricus; assembly: GCF_050871965.1. Lineage (NCBI taxonomy): Bacteria > Bacillati > Actinomycetota > Actinomycetes > Kineosporiales > Kineosporiaceae > Kineococcus > Kineococcus lubricus. The sequence continues at coordinate 108,258 of NZ_JBJLSK010000011.1, read as the reverse complement.
CCCCTCGCGCAGGTCCAGCCAGGCGACCTGCTCGGGAGTGAGTTCCACACCCAGGCCCGTCATCGACGAACGGGCCTCGGCGATCGTGCGGGGGCCGAACAGGGCGAACACCTGGAACGGCTGGGCCAGCACGAACGCCAGGGCGATCGCGGTGGCCGGGACGCCGAGCTCGGCGCCCAGCTTCTCGGCGCGGGCCTTGCGCTCGAAGTTCGCGTCGGAGTAGTAGCAGCGCACCAGTTCCGCGTCGCTCCGGTCGTCCACGTGGGCGCGGGCGAAGAACCCGCGGGCCTGCGAGCTCCACGGCAGCAGCGCGATGTCCCGCTCGGCGAGCCACCGCTTGGACTCGGGGTCGGTGACGTGGCGGCACCCGGCCCACGGCACGTCGTAGGCCTCGGCGAGGCCGAAGTGGTTGGACAGCACCGTGAACGGGCGCTTGCCGTGCTTCTCGGCGTAGGCGTTCGCCTCGTCGACGCGCGCCGGGGACCAGTTCGAGCCGCCGTAGACGGTGATGCGCCCGGCCGAGGCGTGCTCGTCGAGGACGTCGACGAACTCGCCGACGGGGATGTCCTCGTTGTCGCGGTGCATCATGTAGATGTCGGCGCGGTCGTGGCCCTGCCGCTCGAAGGACTCGAACAACTGCCGGGTCAGCGACTCGGGGTCGTTGTGCGGGGTGTGGCAGCCCTTGACGATGACGTTGAGCTCGGACCGGTTCCCGCGGTTGGCCATCCAGCGGCCGAGCAGCTTCTCGTACTTGCCCATGCCGTACAGCCACGCGGTGTCGAACGTGTTCCCGCCGGCCTCCACGAACGCGTCGAAGATCGCCGAGGCGTGCGCGAGGTCGGGCTGGTTGTCGCACCCCATGACCAGGCGCGAGACCTCGCGGTCCAGGCCGGGGATCCGCCCGTACTTCATGGCCGTGGGTTCGGCGCGCCGCAGCGGCAGGCCCGAGGCGGTGGGGATGTCGGCGGTGTCGGTCTCGAACGGGTACCGCAGGCCGATCGCGTCGCGCCAGCGGTTCAGGACCGCGTTGACCGCGAGGGTGTCGTCGAGGGTGAACGCGGGGGTGCCGTCGCCGACGAGGGCCCGGGCCTCCAGGGCGTACGCCTTGTTCTGCGGCAGTTCCGGGTCGAACGCGAACGTCTCGGGTTCGGCGCCCGGCCGGGTCAGCACGACGCGGGTGTCGCCGAGGACCGTCCACGGGTCCGGCAGGTGGATGCGCCCGGCCGACCCGTAGACCGTGATGGTCTGCGGGTCCGCGAGGGCCACGCCGGTGCGCACGGCGGCCGTGACGCCGCCGGTGAAGGTGATCGACGCGGTCGCCCACTCGTCGACCCCGGTCTCGCCGACCGTGCCCTGCGCGGAGAACTCCTGGACCGCCGCGGTGCGGCCGAGCGCGGCGCTCGCCACGAGGTGCGCGGCGGAGACGGGGTAGCCACCGACGTCGAGGATGCCGCCGCCGGCGAGGTCGGCGTCGTACAGCCGTCCCTGCTTGGCGCCGGTCGCGAAGGCGAAGCTCGCGTCGACGTGCTGGACCGTGCCGATCGCGCCCTCGCGCACGAGTTCGAGCAGCTTCTGCACCTGCGGGTGGTGGGCGTACATGTACGCCTCGAGGACGTGCACGTCGGACGCCCGGGCCGCGTCGACCACGGCCATCACGGTGCCGTGGTTGGGGGCGAGGGGCTTCTCCACCAGGACGTGCTTGCCCGCGCGGACCGCGGCCAGCGCGAGCCGGGCGTGGGTGACGTGGACGGTGCTGACGTAGACCGCCTCGACGTCCTCGCGGGCCAGGACGGCGTCGTAGTCGCCGACGAAGGCGTCGGGGGCGAACTCCTGGGCGAAGGTGCGGGCGCGTTCGGCCCCCGCGGGGGTGTCGGAGTGGCCGACGGCGACGAGCCGGGCGTCCGCGAAGGGCAGCTGGGAGGCGAACCGGTGGGCGATGCCACCGGCTCCGAGCACTGCCCAGCGGGTGGGGGAGGTGGGCACGGGGGCGCTCCTTCGGGCCGGGGGTGGGGCCGTGAACGTTCACGGCGGTCGTCACGCTAGCCCTCGCGCCCCCGGCGGTCAACGCAGGAGGGGACCTAGACTCCGGGTGTGAGCCCTGCTGATGGAATCGACGTCAAACCGCGCAGCCGCCAGGTCACCGACGGGCTGGAGGCGACCGCCTCGCGCGGCATGCTGCGCGCCGTCGGCATGGGGGACGACGACTGGGAGAAGCCCCAGATCGGCGTCGCGTCGAGCTGGAACGAGATCACCCCGTGCAACCTGTCCCTGGACCGCCTGGCCAAGGCCGTCAAGGACGGCGTGCACGCCGCCCGCGGGTACCCGCTGGAGTTCGGCACGATCTCGGTCTCGGACGGCATCTCCATGGGTCACCAGGGGATGCACTTCTCGCTGGTCTCCCGCGAGGTCATCGCCGACTCGGTCGAGACCGTCATGAGCGCCGAGCGGCTCGACGGCTCGGTGCTGCTCGCCGGCTGCGACAAGTCGCTGCCCGGGATGCTCATGGCCGCCGCCCGCCTGGACCTGGCCAGCGTGTTCCTGTACGCCGGGACGATCCTGCCGGGACGGGCCAAGCTGTCCGACGGCAGCGAGCACGAGGTCACGCTCATCGACGCCTTCGAGGCCGTCGGGGCGTGCGCCCGCGGGCTGATGTCGCGCGAGGACGTCGACGTCATCGAGCGCGCCATCTGCCCGGGCGAGGGGGCCTGCGGCGGCATGTACACCGCGAACACCATGGCCGCCGCCGCCGAGGCGCTGGGGATGTCGCTGCCCGGCAGCGCCGCCCCGCCGGCGACCGACCGCCGCCGCGACGGGTTCGCCCGCAAGTCCGGCGAGGCCGTGGTCGAGCTGCTGCGGCGGGGGATCACCGCCCGGCAGGTCCTCACCAAGGAGGCGTTCGAGAACGCCATCGCCGTCGTCATGGCCCTGGGCGGGTCCACCAACGCCGTGCTGCACCTGCTCGCGATCGCCTACGAGGCCGAGGTCGACCTGACGCTGGCCGACTTCGACCGCATCGCCGCGAAGGTGCCGCACCTGGGTGACCTCAAGCCGTTCGGCAAGCACGTCATGGTCGACGTCGACCGCATCGGCGGGATCCCCGTGGTCATGCGCGCCCTGCTCGACGCCGGGCTGCTGCACGGCGACGCGCTGACCGTCACCGGCAAGACGATGGCCGAGAACCTCGCCGACATCGCCCCGCCGGACGTCGACGGCGTCGTGCTGCGGGCGCTGGACAACCCCATCCACAAGACCGGCGGCATCACGATCCTCACCGGCAACCTCGCCCCGGGCGGGGCCGTGGTCAAGAGCGCCGGGTTCGACTCCGAGGTCTTCGAGGGCACCGCGCGCGTCTTCGAGCGCGAGCGCGCCGCGCTCGACGCGCTGGAGGACGGCACGATCTCCGCGGGCGACGTCGTCGTCATCCGCTACGAGGGCCCCAAGGGCGGTCCGGGGATGCGCGAGATGCTCGCGATCACCGGGGCGATCAAGGGCGCCGGGCTCGGCAAGGACGTCCTGCTGCTGACCGACGGCCGCTTCTCGGGTGGGACGACGGGGCTGTGCGTGGGGCACATCGCCCCCGAGGCCGTCGACGGCGGTCCGGTCGCCTTCGTCCGCGACGGCGACCGCATCCGGCTCGACGTCGCGGGCAAGACGCTCGAGGTCCTCGTCGACGACGAGGAGCTCGCCGCCCGCCGCGAGGGCTGGGAGCCGCTGCCGCCGGTGTTCACCCGCGGCGTGCTGGCCAAGTACGCCAAGCAGGTGCAGTCCGCCTCCACGGGCGCCGTCTGCCGCTGAGCCGTCCAGGGGCTGGACCCCGCGTCTCACATGGTGAGACGCGGGGCCCCGTCGGCTGACACGGGGCCGCGAGGGGACTACCTTCTCCTCCATGCGGTTCCTCGTAGCCATCGGACAGCGCGCCGGCTGAGTCAGTTCGGCCGAGCGCGCGACCCCTCACACGCCATCCCTGGCTGAGGGGTCTTTTTGCGTCCGGCGGACCGAACACGCCGGGCGTCCGGAGCACGACACCGTGGACGGCACCGCCCGAGGAGGACACCCAGATGCCAGAGCAACTGCCCCTGGACCCCAAGCTCCCCGTCGCCGAGCTCACCGGCGCCCAGAGCCTCGTCCGCTCCCTCGAGGCGGTAGGGGTCGAGGTCGTCTTCGGCATCCCGGGCGGGGCGATCCTGCCGGCCTACGACCCGCTCATGGACTCCCCGCACATCCGGCACATCCTCGTCCGGCACGAGCAGGGCGCCGGCCACGCGGCCGAGGGGTACGCCGTGGCCACCGGCAAGGTCGGGGTCTGCATGGCCACCTCCGGCCCCGGGGCGACGAACCTCGTCACCCCGATCGCCGACGCGAACATGGACTCGGTCCCGATGGTCGCCATCACCGGTCAGGTGGGCGCCAAGGCCATCGGCACCGACGCCTTCCAGGAAGCCGACATCGCGGGCATCACCACGCCGATCACCAAGCACAACTACCTGGTGACCGACCCGGCCGACATCCCGCGCACCGTGGCCGAGGCCTTCCACCTCGCCGCCACCGGCCGCCCCGGCCCGGTCCTGGTCGACGTCGCGAAGTCCGCGCTGCAGGCCACGACGTCCTTCACCTGGCCCGAGACCGTCGACCTGCCCGGCTACCGGCCCGTCGTGCGCCCGCACGGCAAGCAGATCCGCGAGGCGGCCCGGCTCATCGCCGCCGCCGAGCGCCCCGTGCTGTACGTCGGCGGCGGCGTCATCAAGGCCGACGCCTCGGCCGAGCTGCGCGCCCTGGCCGACCTCACCGGCATCCCCGCCGTGACCACGCTCATGGCCCGCGGCGCGCTGCCCGACTCGCACCCGCAGAACCTGGGCATGCCCGGCATGCACGGCACCGTCGCGGCCGTCACGGCGCTGCAGAAGTCCGACCTGCTCATCACCCTCGGGGCCCGGTTCGACGACCGCGTCACCGGCGAGCTGTCGAGCTTCGCCCCCGAGGCCAAGGTCATCCACGCCGACATCGACCCGGCCGAGATCGGCAAGAACCGCGAGGTCGACGTCCCGATCGTCGGCGACGCCAAGCTCGTCCTGGCCGAGCTGACCGCGGCGGTCGCGGCCGAGTTCGAGCACGGCCGCGCCGACCTCACGGCGTGGACGGAGCAGACCCGGTCCTGGACGGAGACGTACCCGCTGGGGTACGCCGACTCCGCGGACGGCACCCTGGCCCCGCAGTACGTCCTGGAGCGCATCAGCGCCCTCACCGGCCCCGAGGCCGTGTACGTCGCCGGCGTCGGCCAGCACCAGATGTGGTCGGCGCAGTTCATCCGGTACGAGAACCCGCGCACCTGGATCAACTCCGGCGGCCTGGGCACCATGGGCTTCTCCGTCCCGGCCGCGATGGGCGCCAAGGTCGGGCGCCCCGACACCGTCGTGTGGGCCATCGACGGCGACGGCTGCTTCCAGATGACCAACCAGGAACTGGCGACGTGCACCCTCAACGGCATCCCGCTGAAGGTCGCGATCATCAACAACTCCTCCCTGGGCATGGTCCGGCAGTGGCAGACGCTCTTCTACTCCGAGCGGTACTCCAACACCGACCTGCACTCCGGTGACCACCACGGCGAGCACTCCGCCCCCGTGCCGGACTTCGTCAAGCTCGCCGACGCCTACGGCTGCGTCGGGCTGCGCTGCGACAAGCCCGAGGACGTCGACGCCACCATCGAGAAGGCCCTGGCGATCAACGACGTCCCCGTCGTCATCGACTTCCGCGTCCACCGCGACGCCATGGTCTGGCCGATGGTCGAGGCCGGCGTGAGCAACGACGCCATCCAGTACGCCCGCGGCCTGTCTCCCAAGTGGGACCGCGAGGTCGACTCCGACATCGTGTCCTCCGAGGACGGCGAAGAGATGGTGATCTCTTGATGTCCCGCCACACCCTGTCCGTCCTGGTCGAGAACCGACCCGGTGTCCTGATGCGCGTCACGTCGCTGTTCGCGCGCAGGAACTTCAACATCCACTCCCTCACGGTCGGACCGACCGAGCGCTCCGAGATCTCCCGGATGACCATCGTCGTCGACGTGGAGCGGCAGCCGTTGGAGCAGGTGACGAAGCAGCTCAACAAGCTGATCAACGTCCTGAAGATCGTCGAGCTCGAGGACGGCGCCTCGGTCCAGCGCGAGCTGCTGCTCGTGAAGGTCCGGGCCGACGCCTCGGCGCGCGGGGAGGTGCTCGACACCGTGCAGCTGTTCCGCGCGCACGTCGTCGACGTGTCTCCCGACGCGGTGACGGTGGAGGCGACCGGCAGCCCGGACAAGCTGGCCGCGCTGCTGCGCGTGCTCGAGCCGTTCGGCATCCGCGAACTGGTGCAGTCCGGTTCGGTGGCGCTCGCCCGCGGTGGGCGCGCGATCTCCGACCGCGCGCTGCGCTCCGCCTGACCCGCACGACCCCCGAGAAGAAACCCGAGGAGAGAACCCCACGTGGCCGAGATGTTCTACGACGACGACGCCGACCTGTCCAAGATCACCGGTAAGAAGGTGGCCGTCATCGGCTTCGGCAGCCAGGGCCACGCCCACGCGCTGTCGCTGCGCGACTCCGGCGTCGACGTGGTCGTCGGCCTCAAGGAGGGCTCGAAGTCCCGCGCCAAGGCCGAGGAGCAGGGCCTGCAGGTCCTCACCCCGTTCGAGGCCGCGAAGGCCGCCGACGTGATCATGGTGCTGGTGCCGGACCACCTGCAGCGCGGTCTGTACGCCGAGGCGATCGAGCCGAACCTGACCGCCGGCAAGGCGCTGTTCTTCAGCCACGGCTTCAACATCCGCTTCGGCTACATCAAGCCCCCGGCCGACGTCGACGTCGTCATGGTCGCCCCCAAGGGCCCGGGGCACCTGGTGCGCCGCGAGTACGTCGACGGCCGCGGCGTCCCCGTGATCGTCGCCGTCGAGCAGGACGCGACCGGTCACGCCTGGGAGCTGGCCCTGGCCTACGCCAAGGCGATCGGCGGCCTGCGCGCCGGCGGCATCAAGACCACCTTCACCGAGGAGACCGAGACCGACCTGTTCGGTGAGCAGGCCGTCCTGTGCGGTGGCGCCTCCGCCCTCGTGCAGACCGGTTTCGAAGTCCTCATCGAGGCCGGCTACCAGCCGGAGGTCGCCTACTTCGAGTGCCTGCACGAGCTGAAGCTGATCGTCGACCTCATGTACGAGGGCGGCATCGCCAAGCAGCGCTGGTCGGTCTCCGACACCGCCGAGTGGGGCGACTACATCTCCGGCCCGCGCGTCATCGACGCCTCGGTCAAGGAGCGCATGAAGGACGTCCTGAAGGACATCCAGGACGGCACCTTCGCGCGCAACTTCATCGAGGACCAGGACGCCGGGGCCCCGAAGTTCAAGGAGCTGCGCGCCCAGGCCGAGCAGCACCCGATCGAGGCCACCGGCCGTGAGCTGCGCAAGCTCATGGCGTGGGTGAAGTCGGACGACTCCGACTACGTCGAGGGTTCCGCCGCCCGCTGACCTCAAGATACCCCGTGAACTGGGACCAATCCGATAGGGTTGGTCCCAGTTCATTTTCTAGGGGGATGCAATGGAACAGAGGACTGGCCTCACGAGGGTTATCGTAACGGGATTATTTGGCCTGCGGAACTATGATATCCGCCTTGATGAAAGCGCAACCACGGTCTTAACGGGAGGTAATGGCACTGGTAAGTCCACCATCCTCAGACTTATCAACGCCGTTGCAACTGGCGACGTCCGCACATTGGTCCGGGCGCCGGTTTCCGAACTGACGCTGATCTTCGTGGATCAGAGCGTCTTTAGGTTGACTCCCGAAGCGGGTCGCCGGGCGGCTGTCAATTGGCGGGGTAATGAGGGATATGTCGAAGAATCGCTCGTTGATCCCGATATTCCAGAGTGGGCACATACGGCAGTCTTGGAAGGTGATGAAGCTGATGAGCAAATGGAGTTGCTACGCAGCGCAGCTCTTGAGGCTGAGGTTTCGACGGATGAGGTAATCCGCGTTCGTCGTCGTCTTCTTGCTCGTCGCGACTCTCTAAGAGTTTCAAGTTCGAAAGAGCGTCGGGATTTTGTGGAGTACTCTGCGCCCGACTGGTTTAGTGAGTTGAGCGAGAATTTTGCAGTGCTCTTTGTTTCGGATCAGCGCCTCGTAACCGTTCCGGGTGACTCTGGCGAGTACGAACGTGTTGTTCGACGAGTTACGAGATCCGCGGTCGAGGCGGCGAGCCTTGACATCTCAGAGCAGATGAGACGTGTCGATACCCGGTATGCGCATATCTCGCAGATGCACGACCGCAGATTTCCTCGGGACGTTATTGATGCCATGAGTAGCTCTAACTCACTCTCGGTTGAGCGCCTGGAAACGCTTATCTCTCGGGTTTCCTCTAAGCGGGAGATGCTGCGGGGAGTTGGGTTACTTGAGTTGGAAGACGGATTCGAGCCCGAGATTGCGGGCGAGAGTCTGGAGCGCACTGAGGTGCGCCCTGTATTGGCCACGTTCTTGACTGCGACTTTGCGCAAGTTAGCTGTCTTGGAGGAGCTCGCCGAACAGCTGCAGCTATTTAAACAATTCCTGGATGATCGATTCGACCCTAAAGTGCTCGTGCTGACTCGCCGATCGGGACTAAAATTTCGCGTCGCATCGGGTGCATTGGTGCGTGCAAGCCAGCTCAGCTCAGGTGAGCAACAGATGCTGATCCTCGCCTATGAGGTGCTTTTTCGCTCAAAGCCAGGCACGTTGGTGATAATCGATGAACCTGAACTTTCGTTGCATGTGCGATGGCAGCACACCCTGCTGCAGAGTCTTCGTCAGATGGGGGCGCCCAGGGGGCTTCATTTTCTGCTGGCTACGCATTCGCCAGTTCTCTTGGCGTCAACGCCCGAAGTCGAGCGCTCGTTGGATGAGGATCTGGACTAATGCTCGATTATCCAGATGTTGAGAGTCGACTGCAGTTAATCCGCATGATGCGCCGAGCAGCTCCCGTGGCCTCAGCTGTACTGGTTGTTGAAGGAGTCGCTGATCAGCGAGCCCTTTTTCCGTTTCTTGCTTCAGATGTTACGGTTCTTCCGGTCGGCGGCAAGAATCATGTTCTTGACATTTTTGAGTCTTTGCGACAACAGAATTTTCCGGGAGTTCTTTGCCTGGTCGACTGCGATGGAGATATTGCATCCCGATTGAAAGGCCAGGAGGGGCTCATCCTCTCTGTGCGGCGGGACATGGACGCGGATCTTCTTGTAGAACTCGAAGCCTATGAGCGAGTCATTTTAGAGAGTGTGGCCGACAAGGTGGCGAGCCCGGGTGAGGGTCGCCGTGTGGCGCGTCAGATCGTTGAACTTGCGGAGGAGGTCGCAACTACATTCGGTATGGTGCTACGCGCCGCCCAAAAGCGCAAGCTTCCGGTCAAGCTTCTGGACCTTGAAATGACCGTTAAGAGGCGAGTGGAACTGCGGGACGTAGATCTGCTTGTCGACTGGCTTTCTGGTTCGAGTGCCATACCCTCTGTTGATGTTGCGAGCCGCATGGGGACCGTTCTGCACTGGCCCGAAGATCGAATTGAGTACGTCATTCGAGACCTTGAGCAATTAGAGGACGTTGAGTGCAAGAAACATTTTGATATCAGTTGCCGAGACTGTAGAGGACGAGCCCACGCGAATGGCCACTCGCTAATTGAAGGGATCTGTATTGCGCTGCGTGCTCAATATAAGGTTCAAATGGATCGTAAGGATTTGGAGCGGCGTGTTCGTCTTGCGGTCGACCCTTTAGCGCTTTCCCGATGGGAGGTTTGGCGAAGAATGTCTTTTTGGCAAGCTTCATTTAAGTACTCACTTCTCGCGGGCTTGTCTGCCCGCATGGAATCGAACGAAGAATAGGGGGTGCTCTAAGAAGGTTTGCCGCTTCCTAATCATTTAATAGTCGATTGTGATAACCAAAGGACAGTCCCTCTCCCGCAACTTCATCGAGGACCAGGACGCCGGGGCCCCGAAGTTCAAGAAGCTGCGCGCCCAGGACAAGGAGCACCCGATCGAGGCCACCGGCCGTGAGCTGCGCAAACTCATGGCGTGGATGAAGTCGGACGACTCCGACTACGTCGAGGTTCCGCCGTCCGCTGAACCGCGTGAGCCGAGGCCTCCGCACCCTTCGAGGGTGCGGAGGCCTCGTCATCCACCGGTGCCGCAGGACCTCCCTCGGCGCACCGCGGGGTGACTCGACGGCCACCCCGTGCGCACCGGTTGCGCCGGGCGGGGGAAACCGGGAACCGATCTGCTCGGATCCGGCCGTGCGGCAGCTCGGCACCACCTAATTTGTCGGGGCAACTCGATGACTGGAGCAGTGTTGACCCGATCCCACGACGACGGCCCGTCGCCCGTCCTGAACCCGCAGCTCGTCCCGGACGACGTGGCCGAGCAGCGGCTCTTCGCTCTCTACCTCCAGGCGCGCGCGGCCCGGACCCGTGCCCGCAACCACTACGTCCTCGGCTGCGTGATCGCGGTGGTGGCTGCGGGCATCGCCCTGGCGGCGAGCGACGGTGGGATCGTCTGGACCGGTGGCTTCCTCGTGGCGGCCCTGCTGTTCGTCCGCGCGGGCAAGACGATGATCGCGGTGCACCGAGTCGGTCTCCGCACCCCGCTGACCGCCATCGCCGGTGTGGTCGTCAGTGCCTGCGTCGTCCTCACCTTGTGCGGTGTCGCCGGCTTCAAGCTCATCGAACCGCCGGCTCCTACCGGTCCAGCGGCAACTGAAGGCGGCACTGCCTCCATGACCGGCTCCTGCTGGAGCGACGTCGCCGGCTCCTCGCTGAATGGCGAAGGTGACGTCGAGCAGGTCCCGTGCGGCTCGACCGAGGCTCACTGGCGCATCACCGCTGAGGTTTCGAGTCCGGAGACGTGCGCCTCGATCGACTACCTGCGGTCTCCCACGGGGGAGTTCTACTGCCTGACCGCAGTGTGAACCGGTGAGGGGCCTGGCCGGTGACCCGAGACCCCTCACCGGCGGAACTCAACCCTTGAGCTTGCGGGTGATGCCGATGACGCGCTGCACGAGGTGGTCCAGCGCGGTGTTCGTGACGTCGCCGACGGGGATGTCGTTGCCGCCGCCGGTGACGTGGCTGACGCCGTAGGGGTTGCCGTCGACGAACTTGGAGCCGTCGGTGTAGCCGGGCGGGACGATGATCCCGCCGAAGTGGTAGATCGTGTTGTAGAGCGCGATGAGCGTGGTCTCCTGGCCGCCGTGGGCGGTCTGGGAGGCGGTGAACCCGGCGTACACCTTGTCGGCGAGCAGGCCCTGGGCCCACTGCGCGCCGAGGGAGTCGATGAACGTCTTCAGCTGACCGGCGATGTTGCCGTAGCGGGTGGGGGAGCCGAACAGCACCGCGTCGGCCCACACGACGTCGTCGGCGGTGGCGCCGGGGGCGCCCTTGGCCGCCTCGGCCTCGGCGGCCTGCTCGTCGGTGGCGGCCTTCTCCCCGCCGGTGGGCTGGCGCTGCACCTGGCGCAGGCGGACCTCCGCGCCGGCCTGCTCGGCGGTGGCGGCGAGCCTCTCGGCCATCGTCCGGACCGTGCCGGTCGCGGAGTAGTAGACGATCGCGAGCTTGACGTCGGTCACGGGGACCTCCCAGGTCGTTGAACGTGCAAGTGTCGGGGTCCAACCTAGCCCGCTCCCGTCGCGAGCGCACCGGGGGCGTGGCATGTTGACCCCCGGACGGCCACCGGACGACAGGGGGGGTGACGTGCGGACACGCCGAACGCGGGAAGCGCTCACGGGGTGGGCGCTGCTCGCCCCGAGCCTGCTCGGGACGGTCGCCTTCCTCCTGGTCCCGGTGGCGGTCGCCCTGTGGCTCAGCCTGCAGCGCTGGGACCTCGTCTCCCCGGCGCGCTGGGCGGGCCTGGACAACTACGCCACCGTCCTCACCGACGCCGGCGTCCGGCACTCCTTCGCGGTGACGCTGCTGTTCACGGTCCTCGTCATCCCCGTCCAGACCGCGCTGGGGCTGTTCGTCGCCGTGCTGCTGGCGCGGCGGCTGCCGGGCTCGACGTTCTTCCGCGTCCTGTACGTCGTCCCGTGGATCTGCGCGCCGCTCGTCGTGGGGCTCGTCTGGCGGTGGGTGTTCGACCCCTCGACCGGTGCCCTCAACGCGGTCCTCGGCACCCGCGTCGAGTGGCTCACCAGCCACACCCTCGCGCTGCCCGCGGTCGCGTTCGTCACCGTCTGGACCCAGGTCGGGTACGTCGCCCTGTTCTTCCTCGCGGGCCTGGCGGGGATCCCGGACCAGCTCGCCGACGCCGCGCGCGTCGACGGGGCCGGCCCGTGGCGGGTGTTCTGGAGCATCACGCTGCCCCTGCTGCGCCCGACGACGTCATTCGTCCTCATCACCGGCGTCATCTCCAGCTTCCAGGTGTTCGACACGGTCTACGCCATGACGCGCGGCGGACCCGGCGGGGCGACGTCCCTGATCGCCTACGAGATCTACTCCGAGGCGTTCACGGCCCTGCGGATGGGCCGCGCGGCCGCCATCGCGGTCCTGCTCACCGTCGTCCTCGTGGTCCTCACCGTGGCGCAGCGCCTGTGGTTCGGACGGCGGTCGACGTACGAGGTCGCGGCGTGACCCGGCGCGCCGCGGGGATCGCCGGGACGTACGCCGTCCTGCTGGCCGGGGCCGTGCTCGCCCTCGGCCCGTACGTCCTGAGCCTGCTGACCTCGCTCAAGGAACCGGCGCAGCTGGCCCGCCGGGCGACCCTGACCTGGCCCGCGCCGTGGACGGGGCAGAACTACGCCGACGTCCTCGGTGGGCGGTTCACGCTCGTCCCCGCGCTCGTCGTCACCGTCCAGGTCGTCGTCGTGCTGCTCGTGGGGCAGCTGGTCTGCTCGGTGCTCGCCGCGTACGCCTTCGCGCGGCTGCGGTTCCCCGGGCGCCGGCTGCTGTTCGGCGGTTACCTCGCGACGATGATGGTGCCGCAGGTGGTGACGATCGTCCCGCTGTACGTGATGTTCGCCCAGGCGGGTCTGCGGAACACGTTCTGGGGGATCGTCCTGCCGACCCTCTTCGGGTCCCCGTTCGCGGTGTACCTGCTGCGCGAGCACTTCCGCGCCGTCCCGCAGGACCTCGAGGACGCCGCGCGGCTCGACGGGTGCGGGACCCTGCGCATCCTGCGGCACGTCGTCGTGCCGCTGTCCCGGCCGGTGCTGGCCACGCTCGCGGTCATCACCGTCGTCAGCCAGTGGAACAACTTCCTCTGGCCGCTCATCATCACCACCGGGCCGACGTGGCAGACGCTGACGGTCGCGACGGCGAACCTGCAGAGCCAGTACAACGGGAACTGGACCCTCGTCACGGCCGCCACGACGCTCGCCATGGCCCCCCTCGTCGTCCTGTTCCTGCTCGTCAACAAGCACGTCACGCAGTCCATCTCGCTCACCGGTTTCCGCTGAGGCACGGAAGGCACCGACATGACCACCTCGAACCCCCTGACCCGGCGGAACCTGCTGCGCGGCGGTCTCGCGGCCGGGTTCGGCACCGCGGCGCTCAGCGGCTGCTCCATCGCCGACGACGGCGGTTCCGGCGGCGGATCGTCCGGGAGCGGCACGACGGTGACCGTCCGGTTGTGGGACGACACCGTGCAACCGGCCTACGAGAAGAGCTTCGAGGCGTTCCGCGCGAAGAACCCCGGCATCACCCCGAGGATCGAGCTGGTCCCGTGGGCCAGCTACTGGGACAAGCTGCCCGCCGACGTCGCCGGCGGCACCCTGCCGGACGTCCTGTGGGTCAACAGCTCCAACTTCGGCGTCTACGTCGACTCCGGCACGTTCCTGAACATCAGCGAGGAACTGCCCGACGCCGTCGGCGGCTGGCAGCAGACCGTCGTCGACCAGTACACCCGCGACGGCGCCCTGTGGGGGGTCCCGCAGCTGTCCGACGCGATCGGGCTGTTCTACCACCGCGGGCTCGTGGAGGCCGCCGGCGTCGACCCGGCGAACCTCGTGTGGAACCCGGCGGGCACCGGCGACACGTTCCTGCCCGCGGCGAGGGCGCTGACCCGCACCGACGGGGCGCGGGCCCAGTACGGGTTCAACGCCGCCTACGACCTGCAGGCCATCTTCTACGACTTCGTCGGCTCCAACGGCGGCGCGTGGCAGGCCGAGGACGACACCTACGTCTTCGGCGACGACCCGAGGTCGGTGGAGGCCATGCAGTACGTCGTGGACCTCGTCAACCGCGAGAAGGTGTCCCCGTCGGCCGCCGACACCAACGACAACGGCGACTTCTCCCGCGACCAGTTCACCCAGGGGAACATGGCCCTGTTCCAGTCCGGCACCTACAACCTCAAGAACGTCGCCGACGGCGCGCAGTTCGACTGGGGCCTCGCCCCGGGTCTGACGGGCCCGGCGGGCCGGGTCCTGGTCACCAACGGCATCGTCGCGGTCGGCAACGCGAAGACGAAGGACAAGGAAGCCACGCTGAAGGTCCTGGAGTGGCTCGGCAGCGCGGAGGGGGCCGCCCCGATCGGGGCCGAGGGCGCGGCGTTCCCGGCCGTCACCGCCGCCCAGCAGGGGTACCTCGACCACTGGCAGGGCCAGGGCGTCGACGTGCAGCCGTTCCTCGACGCCGCCGCGGCGACCGACGTCGTGCCCGCCCCGCACGGGCCGCGGGCCCAGACCGGGCAGGCGGCGGCCGACGAGGTCCTCAAGGAGGTGTTCCTCGGGCGCATCCCCGTCCCCGAGGGCATGAAGCAGGCGCAGGACGCCGCCAACGCGGCGATCCGCGGGTGAGTCGCGGGTGAGCCGCCGCGGCGACCTGCCGACGAAGGACTGCGCCGTGTGCGGGCGCACGATCACCTGGCGCAGGAAGTGGGAGCGCGACTGGGACGCCGTGAAGTACTGCTCCGACGCCTGCCGCCGCCGCGCCAAGTCCCAGGGCGGTCCCGGGGGCGGCGTCGACGCCGAGCTCGACACCGCGCTGCGCCGGCTGCTCGACGAGCGGGGGAACGCGAAGACGGTGTGCCCCAGCGAGGTGGCGCGCGCCGTCGGCGGCGACGACTGGCGCGAGCTGGTGGAACCGGCGCGGTCGGCCGCGCGCCGGCTCGTCGCCGCCGGCGAGGCCGAGATCACCCAGGGCGGGCGCGTCGTCGACCCCTCGACCGCGAAGGGCCCGATCCGGGTGCGGCGGCGCTGAGGGGCGGGCGTAGCGTCGCGATCACCTGCCCCACCGAGCGTCAAGAGCCCCCATGCACATCGGTCTGCACGTCTCCGACTTCACCAACCCCGGCGGCCCGGCCGCGCTGCGCGACGACCTCGTCCGCGTCGTCACCGAGGCCGAGGAGTCCGGGTTCCGCTCCGTCAGCGTCATGGACCACCTCTGGCAGATCCCGCCCGTCGGGGACGCCGAACGGGCCATGCTCGAGGCGTACACGACCCTGGGCTTCATCGCGGCCCGCACCGAGCGCGTGGAACTCCTGGCCTGGGTCACCGCGGTCACCTACCGCGAACCCGGGGTGCTCGCCAAGCTCGTGACCACCCTCGACGTGCTCTCCGGCGGGCGGGCCTGGCTGGGGATCGGGGCGGCCTGGTTCGAGCAGGAGGCCACCGGCCTCGGGCTGCCCTTCCCGCCCACCGCCGAACGCTTCGAGCGGCTGGAGGAGACCCTGCGCATCTGCCGGCAGATGTGGTCGGACTCGGAGGAACCGTTCCGGGGCAGGCACTACGCCCTGGGCCGCACGCTCAACAGCCCGCAGGCCCTGCGCCGGCCGCACCCGCCGATCCTCATCGGCGGGGGCGGGGAGAAGAAGACCCTGCGCCTGGTCGCGCAGCACGGCGACGCCTGCAACCTGTTCGGGAACGACGACATCGCCCGCAAGCTCGACGTCCTGCGGCGGCACTGCGACGACGTCGGCCGCGACTACGACGAGATCGAGAAGACCGTCATGGACGTCTTCGACCCCGACGACGTCGACGGGCTCGTCGAGAAGTGCCGGGGTTTCGCCGCGCTCGGCGTGACGCACGTGCACGGCGGGTTCCGCGGGTACTTCGAGCCCGGCAGCGTCCGGCGCTTCGGGGCCGAGGTGGTCCCGCGGCTGGCCGAGCTCGGCGCCTGAGGTCCCGCCCGGCGGCGGGGTGACCTCCCCGGGGCCTGAGCGGATCAGCCCGCCAGGAACCCCCGGACCACCGTCCGCAGCCGCCGCAGGTCCTCGGCCGTCCGCGCCGGGTCCCCGGGGTGCTCCAGCGAGTGGTCGGCGCCGTGGAGCTCGAGGACCTCGCGGTCGCTCTCGTGCGCGAGCGTCCGGTTCCACGACGGGTCCGCGGTCCCGCCGACGAGCAGGGTCCGCCGGTGGGACCGGGCCGCGGCCAGCCCCACGTCCGGCCGGTCCAGCAGCGGGGTCACCCAGATCCCGGCCAGCCCCCGGTCGGCCGCGACCGGCAGCGCCAGCGTCGTGAGCGACTTCGCGACCAGCAGACCGGGACGCAGGTCGTCGAGGAGGAGACGGACGAGCGCGGGCACCTCCTGCGGCCGGGGTGGCCCCTGCGTCCAGGACAGCGCCAGGACGCGCCACCCGGCGGCGACGAGCTCGTCGCGCACCGCCCGCAGGACGGGCCGGTCCACGTCGTAGCCGCGCCCCGGCAGCACCAGCGCGGGTGCTCCCGGAGCGCGGCCCTCCTCGACGACGCGCACCGGCCGGTCCTCAGCTCGGGTCGGCGCCCAGCACGACCTCGAACTCCAGCAGCGAGGCGCCGGTGCCGACCGGGCGCTGGCGCTCACCGGCGTGGGCCTCCCGGGCGCTGCCGCCCGCCCACGCCTGGAACGCCTCCTCGGTCTCCCACTTCGTGTAGACGAAGTAGCGGGTCTCCCCGGCGACCGGGCGCAGCAGCTCGAACCCCAGGAACCCGGGACTGCCCTCCACCGCCCCCAGCCGCGCGGCGAACCGCCGTTCCAGCTCCGGCCCGGACCCGTCCGGCACCTCGATCGCGTTGATCTTCACCACAGCCATGACCGCAGGGTCGCAGGTTCAGTCCGCGATCGCGGCGATCGGGGGTGTCCGGGCCGCGCGCCGCGCCGGCAGCACCGAGGCCAGCACCCCGGCGACGGCGGCGACCACCACGATCCCGGCCACCTGCAGCCACGGGACGTCCAGCCGCACGGGCACCTCGCGGGCCAGCACCGAGGCCGTCCCGGCCAGCCCGTACCCGGTGCCGAGCGCGACGCCGAGGACGGCGGCCACCCCGGCCACCAGCAGCGCCTCCCAGGCCAGCAGGGCGCGCAGCTGCCCCCGCGTCAGGCCCAGCGCCCGCAGCAGACCGGACTCCTGGCGGCGCTCCACGACCGACAGGGCCAGGGTGTTGCCCACGCCGATGAGCGCGATGACCACGGCGACCGCGAGCAGCCCGGTCACCACCAGGAGCATGGTGGTGAGCACCTGGTCCAGGGAGTTGCGCACCGACGCGATGCCGGTCACCTCGCTGGCGGGCAGGACCTGCGCGAGGGCCTCGGAGACCGCGTCGGTGGCCGCGGCCTGGTCCTCGGCGCTGCCGTCGGCGAGCCGCACCCAGGCGCCGGTGGGGCGCGCGTCCGGGTCCAGCCGGGCCCCGTCGGCCCGGGTCACCGCGGCCGGTGCGGAGGACCGCGGCGCGACCCGGACGGTGAACGCGGCGCTCGGGCCGGTCCCGGCCGTGCCGGTGGCGGGGTCGGCCGCGGCCAGGGTGATCCGCTGCCCCTCGACCAGGCCCGCCGCCTGCGCCGTGCCGCCGGGGACGACGACCTCGCCGTCGCGCGGCACCGGCGTCCGCTCCTGGGAGCGGACGACCCCGGCGGCCTGGGCCGGGTCCACCGCGGTGACGTCCATGCTCAGGGCGCCGTCGGTGGTGGCCAGCGTCAGCTCGGTGACGAGCGTCGTGGCCGCGACCCCGCCGGTGCCCTCGACCGCCGCGACCGCCGTCGCCTCCAGCGGCGTGGGGGCCGAGACCACCACGTCGGTGGGGTAGGAGGCG
Organism: Kineococcus lubricus; assembly: GCF_050871965.1. Classification (NCBI taxonomy): domain Bacteria; kingdom Bacillati; phylum Actinomycetota; class Actinomycetes; order Kineosporiales; family Kineosporiaceae; genus Kineococcus; species Kineococcus lubricus. The sequence continues at coordinate 90,298 of NZ_JBJLSK010000011.1, read as the reverse complement.
TCGATGCCGGCGCCGGCCGAGCTGCGGGTCGAGGCGGTGCCCACGACCATCGCGGTCGTCAGGGTGACCCCGATGACCAGGGCCGTCGCCGTCGCGGCCGTCCGCCGCGGGTTGCGGACGCTGTTGCCCGCCGCGAGCCGGGCCGGGACGCCGCCGAGGCGGTGGAACGGCCGGCCGGCCAGGGCCACGGCCGCCGGGACCAGGCGCTGGGCCACCAGCAGGAACCCCAGGAAGCTGACGGCACCGGCGGCCACGGCGGGCAGCAGGTCGCCGCCCACGGCGAAGAACACCAGGGCCGCCGTCGCCGGCACCGCGGTGAGCACCCCCAGGACCAGCCGCACCCGGCTCGCGGGCGAACCGGCCGGGGCGACGTCCACCGGGCGCAGCGCCGCGAGCGGGGCGACCCGGGTGGCGTGGCGGACGGGGACGGCCGCGGCCAGGACGGTGACGGCGGTGCCGAGCACCAGGCCGACCAGGACCGCCGACGGGGGCAGGACGACGTCGGTCAGCGGGATGGGGGATTCGACGCGGCCGGCGACGGCGGCGACGGCCCGCGCCAGACCGGCCCCGGCCAGCACCCCCACCGCGGAGGCCAGCACGCCGACGGCGAGCGCCTCCCCGAGCACGCTGCGGCGGACCTGCCGGCGCTCGGCGCCCACGCAGCGCAGCAGGGCGAGCTCGCGGGTCCGCTGGGCCAGCAGGACGGCGAACGTGTTGGCGATGACGAGCCCGGCGACGAGGACGGCGATCGCGGCGAAGGCCAGCAGGACCGTCGTGATGCCGGCGGCCTGACCGGTGTAGGAGTCCGCGACCCGTTGCGCCGCGTCCTGCCCGGTCGAGACGGTGACGGGCAGCCCGGCGGTGGCGGCGGTGACGGCCGCCAGCGCGTCCTGGCCCCCGGCGGCGGCGATCCGCACGCGGCGCACGCTCGTGCCCCCCCAGGAGGTGACGGCCTCGTCGGTGCCGAACACCCGCGGGGTCACCCCGGCGCGCGGGTCACCGGTCAGGTCGACGGTGCCGACGACGGTGACCGTCTCGGTGACGGGGGCGGGCGGTTCCGCGGTCCCCCCGGTGTCGCCGCCCGGCGGGACGACCGGGTCGTGGGTCAGCGCGATCGAGGTCCCCAGCGGGACGTCGACGCGGTCGGAGACCGCGACCTCGCCCGCGGTCGCCGGCAGGCGCCCGGCGCTCAGCCGCTGCCACTGCAGGGACGCCGCCGTCCCGGTGCCGTCGGCCTGGGCGTAGGTGGAACCGCTGCGGCCGGGCAGCCGCAGCGCGACGTACGCCGTGCGGTCGGCGGTGAGCGCGGCGACCTGCGGCAGGTCGGCCAGCGTGGTCCGCAGCGTGTCCAGGGTCCGGTCCTCGCCGAACTCGTCCTCGGGTTCGACGACGACGTCGCTGCCGGTGAACTGCGCGCCGACGCCCTGCCGGACGGCCTCGCCGGCGGTGGCGTTCAGGGACAGGGTCGCCACCACGAAACCCACCGCGATGACCACGGCGAGGCAGGAGGCGACGACGCGCGCGCCGTGCGCGCGCAGGTGGGCCAGGGTCACCCGGAGCACGGTTCAGGCCCCCAGGGTGCGCAGGGCGTCGATGACGTCGTCGGGGGTGGGCCGGGTCAGCCCGCCCGCGAGCGCCCCGTCGGCGATGAGGACGACGCGGTCGGCGTAGCTGGCCGCCACCGGGTCGTGGGTGACCATGACGACGGTCTGCCCGAACTCGCGGACGCTGCCGCGCAGCAGGCTCAGGACCTCCGCGCCGGCACGGGAGTCGAGGTTCCCGGTGGGTTCGTCGGCGAACACCACGTCGGGGCGGGGCAGCAGGGCGCGGGCGACGGCGACGCGCTGCTGCTGGCCGCCGGACAGTTCGCGGGGCCGGTGGCCGAGGCGTTCGGTGAGCCCGAGCCGGTCCACGACGTCGGCGTGCCAGGCGGGGTCGGGGGCGCGGCCGGCCAGGCGCAGCGGCAGCACGATGTTCTCGGCGGCGGTCAGGACGGGCAGCAGGTTGAAGCTCTGGAAGACGAAACCGATCCGGTCGCGCCGCAGCCGGGTCAGTTCCGCGTCCTTGAGCGCCGTCAGTTCGGTGTCGCCCAGGAAGACCTGCCCGCCGGAGGCGTCGTCGAGGCCGGCCAGGCAGTGCATGAGGGTCGACTTGCCCGAACCGGAGGGCCCCATGATGGCGGTGAACTCACCGCGGGTGAACTCGACGTCGACCCCGGCGAGCGCGTGGACGGCGGCGTCGCCGCGTCCGTAGGTCTTGCGCAGCCCGACGGCCCGCACCGCCGGGCGGGTGGCTTCCAGGACGGCCGGGGCGCTGCTGCGCCGGCTGGTTTCGGACACGGGTTCTCCCTGTTCGCAGACGTTCTCGACGTCGGCGACGCTACGGGGGACCGCGACCGGGGTCGTCGGTTCGGGAACTGATCCGGGGGGTGGGACTCCCGGTGGACGCGGCCCGCGGACGTCATCCCGCAGGGGGACGGCCGCGGGCCCCGGTACGTCCTCGCGGTCAGCGCAGCCGGAACCGGTGGGTGCCGGGGACCCGGTACGTGCCGGCGGGCACGGAGGTCCCCGTGCCTTCCCAGCCGACCGTGATGCCCCGCGCGGAGGCGGCGACGACCTCGGTGGCCTTCCCCCCGCACACGGCGACCTGGCTGGGGGTGGGGAAGTAGAACAGGACGGCGACGCGGGCGCTGTCGCTGTCGATCCGGTTGAACGCGCTGACGTCGGAGGGCCCGACGAGGTGCGTGGGTTCGGTCACGACGGGGACCGAGGCGACGCGCGGCAGGAGCTTCCCGGCGCAGCGCACGACGAGGTCGACGCGGGTCCCGCGGGTCTCGACGAGTTCGGCGACGGGTTCCTCGCAGGTCTCGGAGTACCCGGCGTCCTCGGGGTCGCAGGAGGGGACGCCGCCGTGGGCGTCGAAACCGGCGAGGGTGAAGCTCACCGCGCCGTAGCCGCACAGGGCCCCGCTCCACCCGGTCCAGCAGTCGTCGGTGAGGGGTTTGGCCTGGGCGGGGGAGTGCAGGTCGACGACGGCGTCGCGCACGGACAGGGCGCCGGGCGCGGTGCGCGGGGCGGCGGCGGCCGGGCCCGCGGTGGCGAGCGCGGCGGCGCCGGCGGCCAGCAGGGCCGGGGCGGTGAGGACCGCGGTGCGCAGGCGGTGCCGGGTGTGGCGGTGGACGCGGCGGTGGACGTGGCGACGGAACATGGCTGAGACCCCCCTCAGTGGTGCGCGGCCATCGCGAACCGTCACTCATGGTGCACGAAGAGTGAGGCGTCGGGGGCGCTTTCGGCCCATCTCGTCACTCGTGGTGATCAGGTCCTGCCCGGAGGTCCCTCAGCGGGCGTCGCGCAGCACCTCACCGGGCTGCACCAGCCCCGCCGAGAACGCCAGCACCACCGCCTGGACCCGGTCGCGCGAGTGCGTCTTGGCCAGCACCCGGCCCACGTGCGTCTTCACCGTCGCCTCTGACACCACGAACCGCGCCGCGATCTCCGAGTTCGTCAGCCCGTGCGCCATGCACTCCAGGACCTCCAGCTCGCGCGGCGTCAGGTCCTTCGGCAGCCCCTGCGGCGCCGAGGCGGGCGCGGCGGCGCCGGCCCGCAGCATCGGCCCGACGTGCTGGAGCAGGCGGCGCGTGGAACTCGCCGCGATCACCGCGTCCCCGGCGAACACCGTCCGGACCGCCGCCAGCAGCTCCTCCGGCGGGGCGTCCTTGAGCAGGAACCCGCTGGCCCCCGCGCCGATCGCCGCCACGACGTACTCGTCCAGGTCGAACGTCGTCAGCACCACCACCCGCGGGCCGGCGCCGTCCTGGCCGGTCTGGCGGGTCATCCGCTGGGTGATCTGCCGGGTGGCCTCGATGCCGTCCAGCCCCGGCATGCGCACGTCCATCAGCACCACGTCGGCCGGGGTCGAGGTCACCACGCGCACCGCGTCGGCGCCGTCGGAGGCCTCCGCGACGACCGTCAGGTCCGGCTGGGAGTCGATGACCATCCGGAAACCGGCCCGCACCAGCTGCTGGTCGTCGACGAGGACCACCCTGATCGCCCGGCCGCCCGGGTCGTCGGTCGCCTCGTCCGTCGTGGGGGGGAGCATCACCTCAGGAACTGTAGGGAAGGGTCGCGCTGACCGAGAAACCCCCACCCGCGCGGGGCCCGCTGGTCACCGTCCCGCCGTGCAGCTTCGCCCGCTCGGCCATCCCCACCAGCCCCTGCCCGCCCGGGGTCGCCCGCACCATCGAGGCGGCCCCCCGGCCGTCGTCGTCCACCCGCACCCGCAGGGCGTCGTCGTCCCACCGGACCCGCACCTGCGTGCGCGCCCCCGGGCCGGCGTGCTTGAGGACGTTCGTCAGGGACTCCTGCACGATCCGGTACGCCGCCAGCCCCATCGCCGGGGGCAGGTCCCGGGCCGGGCCGCTGACCTCGGCGGTGACCTCCAGGCCGCTGGCGCGGACCTGGTCGACCAGGTCGCCGATCATCGTCGCGTCCGGCTGCGGGGCGCGCTCGTCGCCCGGCCCGGACCGCAGGACGCCCAGCAGGTTGCGCATGTCCGCCAGCGCCTGCCGGCCGGTGCCGGAGATCGTCTCCAGGACGCGCACGGCCGCCTGCGGGTCCGCGGCCGCGGCGTAGCGGCCCCCGTCGGCCTGCGCGATGATCACCGACAGGGAGTGCGCCACCACGTCGTGCATCTCCCGGGCGATGCGCTGCCGCTCGGTGGTCGCCGCCATCCGCGACTCGTTCTCCCGCTCGTTCTCCAGCAGCCGCGCCCGCTCCACCAGCGCCAGCTCGTTCTGCCGCTGCGCCCGGCGCAGGCTCCCCAGCGACCAGGCGACGACGACCGTGAGCGCGATGAACGCCGCCCCCACCACGACCGAGGCGAGCCCGGCGGTGGTGAAGAAGCGCAGCGCGCACACCGGTGCCCCGAACAGCCCCAGGCCCAGCCCGCCCAGGGAGGCCCACCGGCGCGCGTAGCCGGCCAGGGAGTAGACCGCGATCGGCACCGCGACGTTCCCGAACGACGGCGACGGCGCCAGCACCTGGGCCAGGCCGGCGGCCGCCACCAGCGCGCCGGAGACCTCGGGGAAGCGTCGCCGCACCGCCAGCGGCAGGCACATCGCCACGCCCACCAGCCCGGCGAAGAGGCCGCCGCCGGTGCTGTCGCCCGCGCTGAACAACCCCGCCAGCCCGGCCAGCACCAGGGCGCCCAGGGCGTCGAGGAGCAGGCTGTTGGCGCGCGTCCAGCTCACGACGCGGTCGAAGACGTTCTGCCCCGGATCCCTCGGCACCGCCTCAGGGTAGGCACCGCCGGCGGCGCGGTCGTCGCCCCGCGGACCGATCCCGGCCGTCCCCCCACGGGTGGAGCTGTCCAGACTCCGAGACGCGGTGACCACATGCTGGACGGGCGGGGACCGGCCTCGGATACCCTCGCGCCCATGGCGGACACCTTGCGACTGGCAGTCATCCCCGGCGACGGCATCGGCCAGGAGGTGACGGCCGAGGCGCTCAAGGTGCTCACCGCCGTGCTCGACGGATCGGGCCGCAGCGTGCGGACCACCGAGTACGACCTCGGGGCGCGGCTGTACCACCGCACCGGGGAGACCCTGCCGGACAGCGTCCTGGAGGAGGTCCGCGGCCACGACGCCATCCTGCTCGGCGCGGTCGGCGACCCCAGCGTCCCCAGCGGCGTCCTCGAGCGCGGGCTGCTGCTGAAGCTGCGGTTCGCCCTCGACCACTACGTCAACCTCCGCCCCTCCAAGCTGTACCCCGGCGTCCCCACCCCGCTCGGCGATCCCGGTGAGATCGACTTCGTCGTCGTGCGCGAGGGCACCGAGGGGCCGTACGTCGGCAACGGCGGCGCGCTGCGGGTGGGCACCCCCCACGAGATCGCCACCGAGGTCAGCGTCAACACCGCCTTCGGGGTCGAGCGCGTCGTGCGCGACGCCTTCGCCCGGGCCGCGGCGCGCCCGCGCAGGAAGCTGACCCTCGTGCACAAGCACAACGTCCTCGTGCACGCCGGCCACCTGTGGCGCCGGACCGTCGAGGCCGTCGGCGCGGAGTTCCCCGACGTGAGCGTCGACTACCTGCACGTCGACGCGGCGACCATCTTCCTGGTCACCGACCCGGCCCGGTTCGACGTCATCGTCACCGACAACCTCTTCGGCGACATCCTCACCGACCTCGCCGCGGCCGTCACCGGCGGCATCGGGCTGGCCGCCTCGGGCAACGTCAACCCCGACCGCACCGCGCCGAGCATGTTCGAGCCCGTCCACGGCTCGGCCCCCGACATCGCCGGCCGCCAGCTGGCCGACCCGACCGCCGCCGTGCTGTCGGTGGCCCTGCTGCTGGAGCACCTCGGCGAGACCGCCGCCGCCGCGCGCGTCGACGCCGCCGTGACCGCCGACCTCGCCCGCCGCGCCGCCGGGGAGGTCGGGCAGCGCCCGACCGCCGCCGTCGGCGACGCGCTCGCCACCGCGGTGTCCTGACCCCTCGGGGCACCACCCCGGTCCCGGGGCACCGGGTACCGTCGACCAGGCCGTCCACCACCACCGAGGAGAACCCCATGACCGCCGCGCCGACCGCTGGGTTGACGTTCCCCGTGACCCCGTCGGCCGCGCCGGTCTCGGACCAGCGCCGGGCCGAGATCCTCGCCGCCCCCGGGTTCGGGAAGCACTTCACCGACCACATGGCGGTGGCGACCTGGACCCGCGACGCCGGCTGGCACGACGCCGCCGTCGTCCCCTACGGGCCGCTGCTGCTGGACCCGGCCGCCGCCGTCCTGCACTACGGGCAGGAGGTGTTCGAGGGGCTCAAGGCCTACCGGCACGCCGACGGCAGCGTCTGGGCGTTCCGCCCCGAGGCCAACGCGGCCCGGCTGGCGCGCTCGGCCCGGCGGCTGGCGCTGCCCGAGGTCGACGAGGCCACCTTCCTGGAGGCCGTCACCCAGCTCGTGCGCGCCGACGAGGCGTGGGTCCCCACCGGTGGGGAGTCCTCCCTGTACCTGCGCCCGTTCATGGTCGCCACCGAGGCGTTCCTCGGCGTCCGCCCCGCGCACGAGGTGAAGTTCCTCGTCATCGCCTCCCCGGCCGGCGCGTACTTCCCCGGGGGCGTGAAACCCGTCTCGATCTGGCTCTCCCAGAACTACACGCGGGCCGCGGTCGGCGGCACCGGCGCGGCCAAGTGCGGCGGGAACTACGCCGCCAGCCTCGCCGCGCAGGACGAGGCGAGCGCCCACGGCTGCGACCAGGTCTGCTTCCTCGACGCCACCGAGCGCCGGTTCGTGGAGGAGCTGGGCGGGATGAACCTCTACTTCGTCCACGACGACGGCTCGATCGTGACCCCCGAGCTGACCGGCACGATCCTCGAGGGCATCACCCGCGACTCGATCGCCGAGCTGGCCGCGGACCTCGGCCACGAGGTCACCGAGCGCCGCGTCAGCATCGACGAGTGGCGCGAGGGGGTCGCCTCCGGGCGCATCACCGAGGTGTTCGCCTGCGGCACGGCCGCCGCGGTCACCCCCGTGGGCCGCCTGGTGTGGGACGACGGCGAGCTGACCCACGGCGCCGGGGTCGCCGGCGAGGTGACCATGTCGATCCGGAACGCGCTGCTGGACCTGCAGTACGGGCGGTCGCGCGACACCCGCGGCTGGCTGCACCGCCTCGTCTGACCGTCCCCGGGGCGCCGCCGGGGGTGTCACTAGGGTGGGCGCATGCGCATCGCCAGGTTCTCGTCCGGTGGCTCCGACCCGCGGTTCGGCGTCGTGGAGGGCGCCCCGGGCGAGGAGGAGATCCTCGTCGTCTCCGGGGACCCGCTGTTCACCCCGCTGAACCCGACGGGGGAACGGGTCCCGCTGGTCGACGCCCGCCTGCTCGCGCCGGTCATCCCGCGCTCGAAGGTGCTGGGCATCGGCCGCAACTACGCGGCGCACGCGGCGGAGCTGGGCAACGAGGTCCCCACCGAGCCCCTGGTGTTCACGGTGCCGAACACCTCGGTCGCCGGTCCCGGCGACCCGCTGGCCATCCCCGCGTGGGCGGGGGAGGAACTGCACTACGAGGGCGAGCTCGCCGTCGTCGTCAAGCGCATCTGCAAGGACGTCCCGAGGGAACGGGTCGCCGAGGTGGTGTACGGCTACACGATCGCCAACGACATCACCGCCCGCGCCCTGCAGGAGAGCGACAAGCAGTGGTGGCGGGCCAAGGGCGCCGACGGCTTCACCCCGCTGGGCCCCTGGATCGAGACCGACCTGGACCCGGCGGACCTGCGCATCGAGACCCGGCGGGTCACCGGCGAGGACGTCGAGGTCGTCCAGGACGGCCGGACCTCCCTCATGGTCCACGACGTCGCGGCGATCGTCGCGCACGTCTCGCAGGCCATGACCCTGCTGCCGGGCGACGTCATCATGACCGGCACCCCGGCCGGCGTCGGCCCGGTCCGCGCCGGGCAGCGCGTCGAGGTCGAGGTCGAGGGCATCGGCGTCCTGACGACGACGTTCACCGCCCCCGGGTGAGCCCGGGCGGCGGTCAGGAGCCGCTGGGAGGGGCGATCGCGACCGTGAGGGTGTCCGTCGCGGTCGCCTTGGAGTAGTCGGCGGCGCCCGGGGCGCTCTGCTCCAGCACGTCGTAGCTGATGAGCAGCTCGACGCTGCGGGTGCCGGCCGGCACCGCGGGCAGGACGAACGAGGTCGAGTACGCGTAGGGCGCCATCGCCAGGTAGCCCGGCGTCTGCCGGGAGGTGTCCTGGACGGTCGGGCCGGTGCTCTGCGTGCCGTCGGCGGCGACCAGCGAGCTGGTCACCGTCATGGTGCTGACGTACGCCTTCTGCTGCTTCTTCCCCGTGCCCAGGTTGGGGCCGGTGATGGTGGCGGCCAGCTGCACCGGCTTGGCCGCCTCGGCCGTCCAGGCGCCCATGTCCAGCGTGGACCAGTAGTCCACCGCCAGGGTCGTGCCGCCGGCCTGCAGCTCGTGGTGGGCCGAGCCCAGCGCCAGGTCGTTGTGCACGGGTTCGACGGCGACCGCGGTGGCGGTGGGGGCGGCGCTCGCGGTGGGCGTGGCGGCCTCGGTCGTCGCGGGGGTCAGGCCGGCGGCGGCCTGGACCGAGCCGCAGGCGGTGAGGGCGGCCAGCGGCAGCAGGAGGGCGACGGCGACGAACGTCGTGGCGGGGCGCGCGGTCATCACGGGGTGCTCCAGGGCGGCGAGTGCGGGGATCTGTCCCCATGACGCTGGCACGCGTGACGCGCAGTGAGCGGCGCCGCCACACGAACGGCGCACCGGTGACGCACCGCAACCACTCCACCGGGCGCAGCCGACACCGGCCGGCTCACCCGAATAGGCTGGGCGGGCCATGACTGACACCCCCGCGCCCGTCCGCGTCCGCTTCTGCCCCTCGCCCACCGGCACCCCGCACGTCGGGCTCATCCGCACGGCCCTGTTCAACTGGGCCTACGCCCGCCACACCGGCGGGAAGCTGGTGTTCCGCATCGAGGACACCGACGCCGCCCGGGACTCCGAGGAGAGCTACGCGCAGATCCTCGACGCCCTGGCCTGGCTGGGCCTGGACTGGGACGAGGGCATCGACGTCGGCGGCCCGCACGGCCCGTACCGGCAGTCCCAGCGCCGGCCGGTGTACGACGACGTCGTGCAGCGGCTCAAGGACGCCGGGCACCTGTACGAGTCGTTCTCCACGGCCGAGGAGATCGAGGCCCGGCACGAGGCCGCGGGACGCCCGAAGGTCCTGGGCTACGACGGCTTCGACCGAGACCTGACGCCCGAGCAGGTCGCCGCGTTCCTGGCCGAGGGCCGCGAGCCCACCCTGCGGCTGCGGCTGCCCGAGGGGCGCGACTACTCCTTCGACGACCTCGTGCGCGGGCGCATCGAGTTCAAGGCGGGCTCGTTCCCCGACCCGGTGCTGGTGCGGGCGAACGGCGACCCGCTCTACACGCTGGTCAACCCCGTCGACGACGCCCTCATGGGGATCACCCACGTGCTGCGCGGCGAGGACCTGCTGTCCTCCACGCCGCGGCAGATCGCGCTGTACGAGGCGCTCGTGGAGATCGGTGTCGCGCAGTCGGTCCCGCGCTTCGGGCACCTGCCGTACGTGATGGGGGAGGGCAACAAGAAGCTCTCCAAGCGCGACCCGGAGTCCAACCTCTTCCACCACCGCGACCGCGGGTTCATCCGCGAGGGGCTGCTGAACTACCTCGCGCTCCTGGGCTGGGGGATCGCCGAGGACCGGGACCTGTTCAGCGTGGACGAGCTCGTAGAGGCCTTCGACGTGGCGGACGTCAACGCCTCCCCGGCGCGCTTCGACGTGACCAAGGCCGAGGCGATCAACGCGGCCCACCTGCGCCTGCTGGCGCCGGAGGACTTCCGCGCGCGCCTGGTGCCGTACCTGCAGGCGGCGGGCGTCCTGCCCGCCGAGCCCTCCCCGGCGCAGCTGGAGCGGCTCGCGGCGGCGGCGCCGCTGGTGCAGGAGCGCATGACGCTGCTCGGCCAGGCGCCGGGGATGCTCGGCTTCCTGTTCGCCGCCGACGCCGACGTCGTGGTCGAGGAGGACGCGCTGGGGGCGCTGCGCCCGGAGGCCGCCGACGTGCTGGACGCCGCGCTGGCCGCGCTGGAGGCGCTGGCGGACTGGACGACCCCGGCGCTGGAGGCGGCGCTGCGCGCGGCCGTCGTGGACGGTCTGGGGGTCAAGCCCAAGTTCGCCTTCGCGCCGCTGCGCACCGCGGTCACGGGCCGCCGGGTGTCCCCGCCGCTGTTCGAGTCGATGGAGATCCTGGGCCGGGAGTCCTCGCTGACCCGGTTGCGGGCCCTGCGCGCCCGGCTCTGAGGGCGCAGCGACGTCCCCGGCGGCCTCAGGTGGGCCGCCGGGGAGCCGATTTGGGAAGCAGGGTCGCGACCCGTTAGAGTTCATCTCGTTCGGGCGGTCCGCCGGCCGGACGGAACACCATGGGGTATGGTGTAATTGGCAGCACGACTGATTCTGGTTCAGTTAGTCTAGGTTCGAGTCCTGGTACCCCAGCGCTTGTACTGCAAGCTAGGGCCCCGTTGTGTAGCGGCCTAGCACGCCGCCCTCTCACGGCGGTAGCGCGGGTTCGAATCCCGTCGGGGCTACGTCAGAAGGCTCCCGGTCACCGACCGGGAGCCTTCTCTCTTTCCCGGTCAGTTCTGCAGCGCCAGGGCCGTCGTGAAGGCCGCCGCGGTGGCCAGGACGGCGTCGGCGTGCCGGCGGCCGGGGTGGCGGCCGAAGCGCTCGGCCGGGCCCGAGACCGAGACCGCCGCCAGGACGCGCCCCGAGGGCCCGCGCACGGGTGCGCTGACCGAGGCCACGCCCGCCTCGCGCTCTCCGCTGGAGTGGGCCCAGCCGCGCCGCCGGACCCCCGACAGCGCGCCAGCGTCGAACCGGGCGCCGAGCAGCTCCACCGACAGCCGCTCGGGGTCGTCCCAGGCGAGCAGCACCTGCGCGGCGGACCCGGCGTGCATGGTCATCGACGTGCCCACCGGGACGGTGTCGCGCAGGCCGTGCAGCCGCTCGGCCGCGGCGATGCAGATCCGGTGCTCACCGTGCCGCCGGTACAGCTGGGCGCTCTCACCGGTGCTGTCGCGCAGCGCCGTCAGCAGCGGCCCGGCCACGGCCACCAGGCGGTCCTCCCCGGCGGCGGCCGCCAGCTCGCCGTGCCGGGCGCCGAGGACGAAGCGGCCCTGGACGTCGCGGCTGACGAGGCGGTGGTGCTCCAGGGCGACGGCGAGGCGGTGGGCGGTGGGGCGGGCCAGGCCGGTCGCGGTGACCAGCTGGGCCAGGCTGGCGGGCCCGGCCTCGAGGGCGTCCAACACCAGCACGGCCTTGTCGAGGACGCCGACTCCGCTACTCTTGTCCACGAAGCGATACTGGCGTCTCAACCAGTGAGACGCAAGAGGGGAGCCGGTCATGGGACGCACGCTGGCGCAGAAGGTCTGGGACGACCACGTCGTCCGCAAGGGCGAGGCCGGGGAACCGGACCTGCTGTACATCGACCTCCACCTCGTCCACGAGGTGACCAGCCCGCAGGCCTTCGACGGCCTCCGCCTCGCGGGCCGGGGCCTGCGGCGGCTCGACCTGACCATCGCCACCGAGGACCACAACACCCCCACGGCCGACATCCAGCGCCCGCTGTCGCTGCTGGAGGACCAGACCTCGGCCAAGCAGCTGCAGACGCTGCGGGAGAACTGCGCGGAGTTCGGCGTCCGGCTGCACCCCCTCGGCGACGCCGAGCAGGGCATCGTGCACGTCGTCGGACCGCAGCTGGGCCTGACCCAGCCCGGCATGACCGTCGTCTGCGGCGACTCCCACACCTCCACGCACGGCGCCTTCGGGTCCCTCGGCATGGGGATCGGCACCAGCGAGGTCGAGCACGTCATGGCGACCCAGACCCTGCCGCTCAAGCCCTTCCGCACCATGGCGGTCACCGTGAACGGGCAGCTGCGGCCCGGCACCACGGCCAAGGACATCATCCTGGCCGTCATCGCCCGGATCGGCACCGGCGGCGGCCAGGGCTACGTCCTGGAGTACCGCGGCGAGGCCATCCGCAGCCTGTCGATGGAGGGGCGGATGACGATCTGCAACATGTCCATCGAGGCCGGCGCCCGCGCGGGCATGGTCGCCCCCGACGACGTCACCTTCGCGTACCTCGAGGGCCGCCCGCACGCCCCGCAGGGGGAGGACTGGGACGCGGCCGTCGCCTACTGGCGGACCCTGCAGACCGACGAGGACGCCGAGTTCGACGCCGAGGTCGTCCTGGACGCCGCCGACCTCGAGCCGTTCGTCACCTGGGGCACCAACCCCGGCCAGGGCGTCCCGCTGTCGGGCTCGGTGCCGGTGCCCGAGGAGATCGGTGACGACGGCGTCCGGCTCGGCGTCGAGCGCGCCCTGGAGTACATGGGCCTGGAGGGCGGGACGCCGATGCGCGACATCGCCGTCGACACCGTCTTCCTCGGCTCGTGCACCAACAGCCGCATCGAGGACCTGCGGGCGGCCGCCGACGTCGTCCGCGGGCGCAAGAAGGCCGACTCGGTCCGCATGATGGTCGTGCCCGGCTCGGCGAAGGTGCGCCTGCAGGCCGAGGCCGAGGGCCTGGACGCGGTGTTCAAGGAGTTCGGCGCCGACTGGCGCTTCGCCGGGTGCTCGATGTGCCTGGGGATGAACCCCGACCAGCTCGCCCCCGGGGAACGCTGCGCCTCCACCTCCAACCGCAACTTCGAGGGCCGGCAGGGCAAGGGGGGCCGCACGCACCTGGTCTCCCCGCTGGTGGCCGCCGCGACCGCGGTGCGGGGCACGCTCAGCTCCCCGGCCGACCTCGAACCCCTCACCCAGCCCGCCCCCCAGCCCGCGAACGTCTGACAGGAGCACGCCGTGGAGAAGTTCACCGTCCACCGCGGGGTCGGGGTGCCGCTGCGCCGCACCGACGTCGACACCGACCAGATCATCCCCGCCGTCTACCTCAAGCGGGTCACCAAGACCGGCTTCGAGGACGCCCTGTTCGCCGGCTGGCGCACCGACCCGCACTTCGTGCTGAACCAGGAGCCCTACCGGCCCGGGTCGGTCCTCGTGGCGGGCAAGGACTTCGGCACCGGCTCCAGCCGGGAGCACGCCGTCTGGGCGTTGCGCGACTACGGCTTCCGGGCGGTGCTGGCGCCGCGGTTCGCGGACATCTTCCGCGGCAACGCCGGCAAGCAGGGGCTGCTCGCGGCCGTCGTCGAGCAGAGCGACATCGACCTCATCTGGAAGGCCCTGGAGGCGCACCCGGGCACCGAGGTGACCGTCGACCTCGTCGAGCGCGTCGTCCGGGTGGACGACTTCACCGCCCGGTTCGAGGTGGACGACTACGTGCGCTGGCGCCTGATGGAGGGGCTGGACGACATCAGCCTCACCCTGCGCCACGCCGACGCGATCGCCGACTTCGAGGCCCGCCGCCCCTCGTTCAAGCCGACCACGACGCCGCGGGCGGCCACCGCCTGAGACCGGCCCGGACGGCCCCGGACACCCGCTGCGGCGCAGCGGGACCGGGGCCGTCCTGCGTCCAGGATCGTTGCGGGACAAGGCTTCCGGTCGATCCGGTGGGAGGGGCCCGTCGTCGCCGGACCGGCGTGCCGAACGCCCTGCGGCGCAGGGCCTCGCCGGCGCCGCGACGCCAGGTGCCCTGTGCCGCAACGACTCGCCGCCACGCCGGTGGTGGACGCAGGTGATCAGCGGTCGTACCGTTTCCCCGTCGGCCCTGCGCGATCCGTTGCGCGAGCAGATGTTCGGTTCGGACAACGCCCGGTCCCCCCAGGAGGAGCCCCCCGTGAACAAGGCAGAACTGGTCGACGCGCTCGAGGCGCGTCTGGGCGGTCGCAAGCAGGCCGTCACCGCCGTCGAGGCGATCGTCGAGCTCATCACCGTCACCGTCGCCAAGGGCGACAAGGTCGCCATCAGCGGGTTCGGCACCTTCGAGAAGCAGGCCCGCAACGCCCGCACCGGCCGCAACCCGCGCACCGGCGAGGCCGTGAAGATCAAGAAGACGTCCGTGCCGCGCTTCCGCCCGGGCACCCTCTTCAAGGAGGTCGTCTCCGACACCAAGCAGCTGCGCGCGTTCCAGGCCTCGCTCAAGGAGCGGGCCGCCGGTTCGGCGGCTCCGGCCGCGGCGGCCCCGGCCGCCAAGAAGGCGGCCCCGGCCACGCGCACCGCCACTACCGCGACGACCGCGCGGAAGGCGGCCCCGGCCGCCCGCACGGCGACCACCGCCGCCAAGAAGGCCGCCCCGGCCGCCCGCACGGCGACCACCGCCGCGAAGAAGGCGGCCCCGGCCAAGGCCGCTCCGGCGACGCGCCGCGTGGCCAAGAAGGCCTGACCCGCACCGCACGCGACGAGGCCCCGGACCCCGTGAGGGGGCCGGGGCCTCGTCGCGCGCGGGGCGTCAGTCCCGGAACGTCTCGATCTGCGCGCCCAGCGGGGTGAGCCGCTCGGCGAGCTGCTCGTACCCGCGGGCGATGATGTCGACGTTGCGCAGCACCGAGGTGCCCTTGGCCGCGAGCATCGCCAGCAGCACGACCACGGCCGGGCGCAGCGCCGGCGGGCAGAGCACCTCCGCCCCCGACCAGCGCGTCGGTCCCTCCACCAGCACCCGGTGCGGGTCGAGGAGCTTGACGCGCGCCCCGAGGCGGTTCAGCTCGGTCAGGTAGATCGCCCGGTTGTCGTAGACCCAGTCGTGGACGGTCGTCGAGCCCTCCGCGCTCGCGGCGATGACCGCGAAGAACGGCAGGTTGTCGATGTTCAGCCCCGGGAACGGCATCGGGTGGATCTTGTCGATCGGCGCCTTCAGCTCCGAGGGGTGCACCGTGACGTCGACCAGCCGGGTGCGGCCGTTGGCCGCGGTGTACTCCGGGCTCAGGTCGTACTCCAGGCCCATCTCGGCCAGGATCGCGAGCTCGATCTCCAGGAACTCGATCGGGGCGCGGGTCACCGTCAGCTCGGAGTGCGTGATGATCGCCGCGGTCAGCAGGCTCATGGCCTCGACCGGGTCCTCCGAGGGGGCGTAGTCGACGTCGACGGAGATGTCGGGCACGCCGTGCACGACGAGGGTCGTCGTGCCGATGCCGTCGATGCGGACGCCGAGCAGTTCCAGGAAGAAGCACAGGTCCTGGACCATGTAGTTCGGGCTGGCGTTGCGGATCGTCGTGACGCCGTCCATGCGCGCCGCCGCCATGAGCGCGTTCTCGGTGACGGTGTCGCCGCGCTCGGTCAGGACGATGGGGCGCTGCGGGGTCACGGAGCGGTCCACGGTCGCGTGGTAGAAGCCCGTGGTCGCGGTCACCTGGAGGCCGAAGGGGCGCAGCGCGACCATGTGCGGCTCGACGGTGCGCGTGCCGAGGTCGCAGCCACCGGCGTAGGGGAGGGCGAACTCCTCGTACCGGTGCAGCAGCGGGCCCAGCATCATGATGATGCTGCGGGTGCGGCGGGCGGTCTCGCCGTCCATGGCGTCCAGGTCCAGGTCGTTCGGGACGTCCAGGACGAGGTCGGCCTCGTTGATCCACTCGTACCGCACGCCGATGCTGGCCAGGACGTCGAGGATGCGGTGGATCTCCAGGATCCGCGCGACCCCGCGCAGCGTCGTGCGGCCCTTGTTCAGCAGCGCCGCGCACAGCAGCGCCACGCCGGCGTTCTTGCTGGACTTCACCGCGATGCTGCCGGACAGCTTGGCGCCGCCGTGGACGCGCAGGTGCGTGGGGCCGGGCCGTCCGATGGAGACGATGTCGTCCTGCAGGGCGTGCCCGACGCGCTGCAGCATGTCGATCGAGACGTTCTGCTGCCCCTGCTCCATGCGGTGCACGGCGCTCTGGGACGTGCCCAGGCGCTCGGCCAGCTGGACCTGGGTCAGGCCCCGGTGCTTGCGGGCGTCACGGATGAGGGCGCCGATCTGCGAGAGGTGGTCGCCGGTCGGCGTCAGCTGCTCGGTGGAGACTGCCATGAGGGGCACGCTATCTCACAGATGAGATAAAGCCCGTCAAGAGGTGGGGCCGGGCGTGTCGTCCACTGTGCCACGCGCCCGGCCCGCCCCCGTCCCTCAGCCCCGCGTGTCGAGCGCCCGGTCCAGCGCGGCCGACAGGTCCCGCCACAGGTCCTCGACGTCCTCGACCCCGACGGACAGCCGCAGCAGGTCCTCGGGCACCACGCGCGGCTCGCCCGCGTGCCGGCGGCGGCGCTCCACCAGCGACTCCACCCCGCCCAGGCTCGTGGCCGGCACCCACAGCCGCACCGCGTCCACGACGGCGTCCGCGCCCGCCGCCCCGCCGACGACCTCGATGGAGACCAGCGCGCCGTACCCGGACATCTGCTGCGTCGCCAGCGCGTGCCCGGGGTCCTGCGGCAGCGAGGGGTGGCGCACCCGCGTCACGGCCGGGTGGTCCAGCAGCCGGCGCGCCAGGTCGGCGGCGTTCTGCTGGGCGCGTTCCAGCCGCAGCGGCAGCGTCCGCAGGCCCCGCAGGGCCAGGAACGTCTCCAGCGGGCCGGGGATGGCCCCGTGCAGCGTCCGGTGCGCCTGCAGGGCCGCCAGCGTCGGCTCCGAGCGGGCCACCACCGCCCCCAGCACGACGTCGGAGTGGCCCGAGAGGAACTTCGTCACCGAGTGCACGACGACGTCGGCGCCCAGCTCCAGCGGGCGCTGCAGCAGCGGCGTCGCGAACGTGTTGTCCACCACCACCAGCGCGTCGTGCTCGTGCCCGGCCGCGGCCAGCGCGGCGATGTCGGCGACCTCCAGCAGCGGGTTCGTCGGCGACTCCAGCCACAGCACCACCGGGCCCTGCACGCCCGCCAGCGCCGCGCGGACGGCCGCGACGTCGGTGATGTCCACCGGCTGCACCCGCAGCCGGTCCTGGGCCACCAGCAGCGCCGTCAGGGAGTGCGTGCCGTTGTAGGCGCCGTGCGGGACCAGCACCGTCCCGGCGGCCGGCACCAGGTGCAGGGCCGCGGCCACGGCGGCCATGCCGGAGGCGAACGCCAGCGCGCGCCCGCCCTCCAGCTCACCGACCGCCGTCTCCAGGGCGGTCCAGGTCGGGTTGCCGAACCGGCCGTAGCCCAGGTCGGCCTGCCCCAGCGAACCGCCCCCGACGTAGGTGGCGGACAGGGACACGGGGGTGTTCAGCTCGCTGTCCAGCGCCCGGGCCGGGCGTCCGGCGACGACGGCGACGGTGCGGGGGGACAGGCTGGCGGGGGACACGTCATCTGGCACGGGGGGAACCCAACCACACCGCGGGTAGGGTCGGCGCCGATGAGCAGCCAGCCCAAACCCCGCGTCGCCGTCGTCTTCGGCGGCAGGTCCTCCGAGCACGCCATCAGCTGCGTGACCGCCGCGGGCGTCCTCGCCGCCCTCGACCGCGACGTCTACGACGTCGTCCCGATCGGCATCACCACCAGCGGCCGGTGGGTCCTCGTCGACGACGACCCCGCCCGGTTCCAGCTGACCGGGGGCAAGCTGCCCGAGGTCCCCGCCGCCGGCGTCCCGGTGGCGCTGTCGCAGGACGTGGACTCCAAGGCGCTGCAGGGACCGGCCGGGCAGGTCCTCGGCGGTGCCGTCGACGTCGTGCTGCCGCTGCTGCACGGCCCCTTCGGGGAGGACGGCACTCTGCAGGGGCTGCTGGAGCTGTCCGACACCCGCTACGTCGGCTCCGGGGTGCTGGCCTCGGCCGCGGGCATGGACAAGCAGGTCATGAAGCTCCTGCTGGCCGGCCAGGGCCTGCGCGTGGGCCCGTGGACCTCCTTCCGGGCCCGCCGCTGGGAGACCGACCGCGACGCCGTCGTCGCCGAGGTCGAGGCGCTGGGGTACCCCGTCTTCGTCAAGCCCGCCCGCGCCGGGTCCAGCATCGGCATCAGCCGGGTCACCGGCCGCGACGGTCTGGAGGCGGCCGTGGCCGAGGCGATCTCGCACGACCCCAAGGTCGTCGTCGAGGCCGCCGTGACCGGCCGCGAGATCGAGTGCGGGGTCCTGGAGGACCTCGACGGCGGTGAGCCGCTCACCAGCCTGCCCGGGGAGATCGAGCTCGTCGGCGGTCACGACTTCTACGACTTCGAGGCCAAGTACCTCGACGCGGACAGCGTGCGGCTGTCCTGCCCGGCGGACCTGCCCGACGACGTCACCGCCGAGGTCCGCCGCACCGCCGCCCGGGTGTTCGAGGCCATGGGGGCCGAGGGGCTGGCCCGGGTCGACCTCTTCGTGGACCCCGCGAAGGGGCCGGAGGGGATCGTCGTCAACGAGATCAACACGATGCCGGGGTTCACCCCCTTCTCGATGTACCCGCGCATGTGGGCCGCCACGGGCGTCGACTACCCGCAGCTGGTCGACCACCTCCTGCAGCTCGCGCTGCGCCGGCCCACCGGGCTGCGCTGACCCGCGACCCCCGCCTACACGCAGGTGCGCGTCTGCGGGATCGGCTCGACGGCCGCGGCGAGGTCGACGAGCTGCGAGGTCGCCTGGTCGCTGGTGAGGCCGTCGCCGTACCGCACGGTCACCTCCACGGCCGGGGTGCGGCCGTAGGTGAGGAACCGGACGGCGCGCTCGCTCGCGGCGTCCTGCACCCAGTCGACGCTGCGGCCCGCGGAGTCGGCCACCGGGATGCACGGCTTGCCGGTAGGCCCCAGGACCTGCGCACCGCAGCGCAGGACGACCTGGTCCTCGCCCCACACCGCGACCCCCGCCGCACCCTGCGGGGTGCGCGGCAGGTCGCCCAGGGTGGGGGGCAGGGCCGCCAGCAGCGGTGCGCAGGCGGGGTCGTCGGCGTCGGGGGCGGGGTCCACGCCCCGCGAGCCCGCCGCGTACGCCCACACCGCCGCGGCGGTCACGGCGGCGACGGCGAGGGCGACCACCAGCGGTGCGGGCCGGCGCGTCGCGGGGCCGGGCCCGGGGGCGTCGCCGGGGGTGTCGCCGGGGGTGTCGTCGGGGGTGTCGTCGGGGGTGGGGTCGGGGTGGGACATCGCCCCGTAGTGTGCCGCCCAGCGCCGGGACGAGGGGACGAGGGCTTGCGGGACGACGGTGTGCGGGAGGACCTGCGGGTCCAGGACCTGGACGAGGGGGAGCTGCTGGCCCGCGTGGTGCCGCTCATGCCCACCCGGGCCCTGCTGGGACCCGGTGACGACGCCGCGCTCGTCGCCGCCCCCGACGGGCGGGTGGTGGCGACCACGGACGTCCTGGTCGAGTTCCGCGACTTCCGCCGCGACTGGTCCACGGCCGCGGACGTCGGGTGGAAGGCCGTCGCGCAGAACGTCGCCGACGTCGCCGCCATGGGCGCCACCTGCACGGGGCTGCTCATCGGCCTGGGGCTGCCCGGCGACGTCGAGGTCGCCTGGGTGGAGGGCTTCGCCGCCGGCGTCGCGCAGGCCTGCGCCCGGTTCGGGGCCGTGGTGGTCGGCGGGGACCTGTCCGCGGCCGGCGAGGTCGTCGTCGCCGTGAGCGCCCTGGGCGACCTCGGGGGCCGGGCACCGGTCCTGCGCTCGGGTGCGCGGGCCGGGGACGTCGTGGCCGTCGCCGGGGTCCTCGGCCGCTCCGCGGCGGGCTGGGAGCTGCTGCGCACCGGGGCGCCCGACGCCCGCCCGGACCTGCTGGCCGCGCACCGGCGCCCCGAGCCGCCCGTCGCGGCCGGCCCCGCCGCCGCGCTCGCCGGCGCGAGCGCGCTCATGGACGTCAGCGACGGGCTGCTGCGCGACGCGGGCCGGATCGCCGCGGCCAGCGGGGTCTCGGTCGAGCTGTCGACGGGCTCGGCGCTGGGGGAGTGGGCCGCCGACCTGGGCGGGGCCGGTGGCCTCGCCCAGGTCCTGACCGGCGGGGAGGACCACGCCCTCCTGGGGTGCTTCCCGGCCGGGACGCCGCTGCCGGAGCCGTTCGTCCCGGTGGGGCGGGTCGTCGCCGCGGGCGGGCACCCCGTCCTCGTCGACGGGCGGCCGTGGGCCGGCCCCGGGGGCTGGGACCACTTCCGCCGCTGACCCGACCGGCTCAGGACGCAGGACGGGCCCGGATCCAGAGGATCCGGGCCCGTCCTGCGATCTGGAAGGGGGTCAGCGCGTGACCTTGCCCGCCTTCAGGCAGGAGGTGCACACGTTGACGCGCTTGGGGGAACCGTTCACGGTGGCCTTGATCCGCTGGATGTTCGGGAGCCACATGCGGTTGGTCCGCCGGTGCGAGTGCGAGACGCTCTTGCCGAAGCCAGGGCCCTTGGCGCAGACGTCACAGGTGGCAGCCACGGGGAACTCCTGAAGTCGAACGAACAGGTGCGCCGCCCCGGACGGGGCGCGCAGGTGCCCGGCCATCCCGAACACCGTCGAACACCATAGCCGAGGTCGACGCTCCGGGTGAAACCGGCGCGTCGGGCGACGCCGCGCCCGGCGCGCGGGGGCGTGCCGCCGACCGGGTGACCGCGGCTTCGCAGCGCCGGTGGCTGCCGGCGGGGGCCGCGGGGGAGCCCGGCGGTAGCCTGCCCGCGTGGTTGACCTGGACGCCCCGCTGTCCAGCCTGCTGCCCGGGCAGGGCCGGGGGAAGAAGGGGGACCCGGCCCGGTGGCTGTCCTCCCTGGGCCTGGAGACCGGCCGGGACCTGCTGTGGCACCTGCCGCGCAAGTACGCCGACCGGGGTGCGCTGACCCCCCTGCGCGACCTGGAGGTCGGGGAGAACGTCACGATCCTCGCCGAGGTCGTCGACGCCGGGAAGCCCGCGGTGCTCAAGAGCCGGCCCGGCGCGCGCCTCGTCGTGACGCTGTCCGACGGCCGCGACGAGATCACCATGACGTTCTTCATGAAGAGCGTGCACCAGTTCGGGCACGTCCAGAAGGACCTCGAGCCCGGGCGGCTGGTGCTGGCCTCGGGCAAGGCCGGGCAGTTCAACGGCAAGTGGCAGCTGGGCCAGCCCGACTACGAGCTGCTCGAGGACACCGGCGCCGACCCCGGGGGAGCCCTCCAGGAGGGCGTCGAGACCGCCACCCGCGCCGACCGGCCGATCCCGCTGTACCCCGCCACCCGCGACTGCCCGAACTGGCTGATCCGCGACTGCGTCGCCACGCTGCTGGACCGCCTCGGCGCCACCGCCGACGGGTTCGAGGAGTTCCTGCCGCCCGACGTCGTCGCCGCCGAGGACCTGCCCAGCCCGCTGGAGGCCCTGCGCGCGGTGCACGCACCCCGCGACCGCGCGCAGCTGGCCGCCGGCCAGGACCGGCTGCGCTTCGAGGAGGCGTTCGTCCTGCAGACCGCGCTGGCGATGCGCCGCGCCTCCACCGCCGCGCAGCGGGCCCTGCCCCGCGTGGCGTCGGCCGACGGCCTGGCCGCCGCGTTCGACGCGCGGCTGCCGTTCCCCCTCACCGGCTCCCAGCGCGAGGTCGGCGACGAGATCGCCGCCGACCTCGCCCGGCCGCACCCCATGCAGCGCCTCCTGCAGGGCGACGTCGGCTCCGGCAAGACGCTCGTCGCGCTGCGGGCCATGCTCACCGTCGCCGACGGCGGCGGGCAGGCCGCGCTGCTGGCCCCCACCGAGGTCCTCGCCGCCCAGCACCTGCGCTCGATCACGGCGATGCTCGGCGACCTCGCCGCGGGGGGCCTGCTGGGCGGTGACCCGCGCGGGACGCGGGTCGTCCTCCTGACCGGGTCGATGGGGGCCGCGGCGCGGCGCGAGGCGCTGCTGGCCGCCGCGAGCGGGGAGGCGGGGATCGTCATCGGCACCCACGCCCTGCTGCAGGAGGGCGTCCAGTTCGCCGACCTCGGCCTCGTCGTCGTCGACGAGCAGCACCGCTTCGGTGTCGAGCAGCGGGACGTGCTGCGCCGCAAGGGGAACGGCATCCCGCACCTGCTCGTCATGACGGCCACGCCGATCCCCCGGACGGTCGCGATGACCCTGTTCGGCGACCTGGAGACCTCGGTGCTGTCCGAGCTGCCGCCCGGTCGCGCCGAGGTCCAGACCGTCGTCGTCCCGCAGGACCGGCCCGCCTGGGTCGACCGGACCTGGCAGAAGGTCGCCGAGGAGGCCGCGCTGGGCCGGCAGACGTACGTGGTGTGCGCGCGCATCGACGCCGACGACGACGCCGTGGCCGACGGCGCGCAGGAGGCCCTGCTGGAGGAGGGGGCCGTCCCGGCCGCCCCCCGCGGCGGCCCGGGCCGCAAGCCCGGGCCGCGCCCGCCGGCCGCGGTGTCGCAGATCGTCGAGGTCGTGCGGAACCACCCCGCCACCTCGGGGCTGCGCATCGACGTCCTGCACGGCCGGCTCGCCCCGGCCGACAAGGACGACGTCATGGCCCGCTTCGCCGGCGGCGAGCTCGACGTCGTCGTGGCCACCACGGTCGTCGAGGTCGGCGTCGACGTGCCCAACGCCAGCGTCATGGTCGTCGTCGACGCCGACCGGTTCGGCATCTCCCAGCTGCACCAGCTGCGCGGCCGCATCGGCCGCGGCGGGCTGCCCGGGACCTGCCTGCTGCTGTCCGGAACCACCGAGGGCTCGCGCGCCGGGCGCCGGCTGGCCGCGCTGGCCCGCACCCGCGACGGGTTCGAACTGGCCCGCCTGGACCTGGAGGAACGTCGCGAGGGCGACGTGCTGGGCGCCGCGCAGTCCGGTCAGCGCACGTCCCTGCAGCTGCTGGGCGTCCTGCAGCACAGCGAGATCATCGAGCGGGCGCGCACCTACGCCCGCTCGATCGTCGAGGCCGACCCCGACCTGGCAGGGTTCGCCGGGTTGGCCGCCGCCGTGGCGGCCCGCGTGAGCGGCGACACCGAAGCGTTCCTGGGACGGACATGAGCACCAGCACGTCGAAGAAGAGGGCGAAGGAGCGGCGCGAGGTCGTCCTGGCCCTGGAGGACCTGCGCGTCGGGTACGGCGAACCCGTCTGCGCGCCCGTCACCGTGGACGTCGCCCGCGGGGAGGCGCTGTGCCTCGTCGGCGCCAACGGCGCCGGCAAGTCGACGGTGCTGCGCGCGGTCGCCGGGCTGCTCGAGCCCCTGGGCGGCACCGTCGCGCTGCACGGCGAGCCCGTCGACGAGCGGTCCGTGCGCTTCCGCCGCGAGGTCGCCTGCGTCTTCGACGAGGACGCCTGGTTCGCGGAGCTGTCCGTCGCCGAGCACCTCGAGCTGGTCGCCCGCGGCCACGGCGTGCGCGACGTCGTCGGGGTCGTCGACGCCGAGCTGGAGGCGCAGCGGCTCACCGACGCCGCCGACCAGCTGCCCACCTCCCTGTCCAGCGGGCAGAAGCGCCGGCTGCTGCTGGCCGCGGCGCTCGTGCGCCCGCGCTCGGTGCTGCTGCTGGACGAGCCCGAGCAGCGGCTGGACCCCACCGGCCGGGAGGCGCTGGCCGAACGGCTCGTCGCCGAGCGCGACGCCGGGACGGCCCTGGTCCTGGCGACCCACGACGTGGTGCTGCTGCGCCGGCTCGCGACCCGCGCCGTCGTGATCGACGACGACGCCTGCGCCGTCGTGGACGCCGAGGAAGCGGCCCGGATCGTCAGCGACCCCGTCCGGTGACCGACCTCGTCGGTCCCCTCGCCGACCAGCCGTACCCCACCCGCCGCGAGCTGCGCGACGAGGCCGCGCCGTCGCGGGCCGCGCGCGGTCTGCGCGCCACGTTCGTCGACACCTACACGACGGTGCTGCAGGTGGCCATCGCCTTCCTGCTGCTGCTCGGCGGCAGCGGGTCCCTGCGCAACGCGCTGCGGGCGGGGTTGTCGGCCACCGGCGACGGGCCGGGGTGGACGGCGCAGACGTCGGCGGTGCTGACCTCCGTGGGGATCTCGGCCGCCGCCGTCGCCTTCGGCCTGGCCGTCTGGTGCCGGCTGGGCCCGGTCTCCCTGGGTACCGCCCCGACGACCTGGTGGACGCCGCTGCCGGTGGACCGCGGCGGCCTGCTGCGGCCCGTGGTGCGCAACCGGGCGCTGGGGACCGCGCTGGCCGGCGGGGCCTTCACAGCGTGGGCGACGTCGGTGGCCTTCGGGGTCGCCGGGACGCTGACGGGGGGCCTGGTCGCCGCGGGGCTGCTCGGCGGCGTCGCCGTCGGGGCCGGGCTCGCCGGGGCGGGGTACCTGCTCGTCGTGCGCCCGGCCGTGCGCTCGGGGGTGGCGGCGCTGCTGCGCGCGGGACGGCTGCTCGACGCGTTCGGGGTGCTCGTCGTGGTGCTGCTGGCCGCCGGCGCCGCCGTCGGGATCCCGCTGGACGCCGTCCACCCGCGCGACGTCCTGCTGCCGGCCGCGGTGGTGACCGCGGGGGCGCTCCTGGTCCTCGTCCTGGCGGGGCGGTGGGCGCTGGCGCGCGCCGGGCAGGTCGGCTCGCCGTCGCTGCGGCGGGGGGCGTCGCGGCTGGAGCGGCTGACGTCGTCGGTGCTGCAGTTCGACGTGCGCGAGATGGGGCGGGCGCTGTCGGCGGACTCCGAGGGCCGGGTCCGGCGCCGCCGGACGTTCGGGCGCGTCCGCGGGCCGGTCGCGGCGGTCGTGGCGGCCGACGTCCTGCTGCTGCGCCGGCAGCCGCGGCGGCTGGTGACGGCGGGGGTGCTGGTGCTCGTGCCGTTCGTGCTGGCCGCCGGCACCTCGGCGCACCGCGCGGTCGTGGCCCTGCTGCTGTGGCTGGCCGGGTACGCGGCGGCCACGACGCTGTCCGAACCGGCGCGCGGGCTGGCGCTGGTCCCGGCCGCGGCCCGCACGCTGCCGATCGCGGCCTCCACCGTCGTGATCGTGCGGTGGATCCCGGTGGCGGTCCTGTCGACGGTGTGGGGCGCGCTGGCGTACCCCCTGGCGGTCACGACCTCCGGTCTGCTGCACGGGGAGTCGATCGGCGCGGCGTGGTGGTCGTGGGCGGCGCTGGGGGCGTTGGCCGGGCCGGGGTTCGCCGCGGCCGCCCTGCGGGGGGCGGTGCGGCCGGACCCGGACCTGGCCAAGCCGGTCATCGCGACGGCGATGGGCGCGCTACCGCCGGGAGCCGCGGCCGCGACGACCACGGGGCCCGACCTCGCGGTCCTGGTGAGCGTTCCGGTGCTGCTGGCGACGCTGTCGCGCGGCGCCTTCGACTGGCTGCTGCTCGGGCAGGCGCTGGCCTCGGCGGCGGCGGTCGGGATCGGCTGGGCCTACGCCGCCCACCGGGCCCGCAGGATCTCCTGAGGTGGGCGACGTGACGCCGGGGAGTTCGTCGGGACCCGCACGGTGGGGTCAGGACAGGTCGAGGGTCGTCACCGACGCCAGGTGGGCGCGGACGTCGGCGACCATGTCGACCTGCTTGCCCGACAGCAGCCACTGCACCTGCAGGCCGTCCATGAGCGCGACCAGGGCGCGGGCGCAGCGGCCGGGGTCGGCCCCCTCGCGCAGCCGCCCCTGGGCGCGCAGTTCCTCGAAGACCTGCCGGGTGCGTCCGAGGATGCCCGCGTAGCGCTCCTGGAAGTACTCGTGCGCGGGGTGGTCGGCCGACGTGGCCTCGGCCGACAGCGTGCAGTGCAGCTCGACCAGACCGGGGGTCGCCTGGTTGCGCTCCAGGAGCTCCAGCACCGCCCGCAGGTGCGACTCCGGCCCCTGCGCGTCGGCCTCGAACAGCGCGCGGTCGCGTTCGCCGCGGGCGCGCAGCACCGCCGCGAGCAGCGCGTCCTTGGTGGGGAAGTGGTAGGTCAGGCCCTGCTGGGTGATGCCGATGCGGTCGGCGATCTCCCGCACCGAGGCGTTGCGGTACCCGGAGGCGGCGAAGACGGTCAGGGCGGCGTCGAGGATCTCCTGCCGCCGCAGCGCCGACTTGGCGTACTCCCCGCGCGCCCCGCGCGGGCGGCTGGTGTCGGTGGTCGGCACACGACCACCTTCCCACGCCCAATTTCTGTGCTGGATGAGAAGTTCATGTACGGTTCCCGTGCCCGGCGACGCCGCCGGGCGGGTACGCCCCACCGGTTCGAAGGAGAATCATGGACGGACACCTCACGACCCCCCGCCGCGTCTCGCGGGCGCTCGCCGCGCTCGCCGGGCTCGTCGCCGTCACGGTCGCCGGCACGACGACCTCCACCGCGGCACCGGCCACCGCCCCCACCGCGGCCGGTGGGCAGCCGGTCCTGTCCACCCGCGGCGCCGAGGTCCTGCAGGTCGGGGGTCTGCGCTTCCGCGACCTCGACCGGGACGGGCAGCTCACCCCCTACGAGGACTGGCGGCTGACCCCCGACCAGCGCGCCGACGACCTGCTGGGGCGCCTCGACCTCGCCCAGCGCGCCGGGCTGCTCGTCCACGGCAACCTCACCTCCTCCGGCACCACCTACGACGTCGCCGCGACCGCCCGCGACGTCGCCGACCGGCACGTCACCACGTTCATCACCCGGCTGTCGGCCGGGCCCGAGGAGATCGCCGAGGCGAACAACCTCGTGCAGCTCATCGCCGAGCAGCAGCCGCTCGGCATCCCCGTCCTCGTCTCCAGCGACCCCCGCAACGGTTTCTCCGTCACCGAGGGGCAGACCGTGGCCCGCACCGGCACCACCGCCATGCCGGACCCGACCGGCCTGGCCGCCGCCGGCGACCCCGACCTCACGCGCCGCCTGGCCGACGTCGTGCGCCAGGAGTTCCGCGCCGTGGGCATCGCCGAACTGCTCGGGCCGCAGGCCGACCTGGCGACCGAACCGCGCTGGACGCGGATCAACGGCACCTTCGGCTCGGACGCGGACACCGCCCGCGACCAGGTGCGGGCCTACGTCGACGGGACGCAGGGCGGCGCCGACGGCCTGCACCGCGACAGCGTCGCCACCGTCACCAAGCACTGGGCCGGGTACGGCGCCCAGGTGGACGGCTACGACTCGCACTACCACTACGGCCGCTACGCCGCGTTCCCCGGCGGGGACTTCGAGGAGCACCTCGTCCCCTACGACGGCGCCTTCGAGGCCGGGACCGCCGGCATCATGCCGACCTACTCGATCCTGCAGGGCCTGCAGCGCGACGGGCAGGAGGTCGAGCAGGTCGGCGCCGGTTTCAACTCCTACCTGCTGCAGGACGTGCTGCGCGGCGAGAAGGGTTTCGACGGGGTCGTCCTGTCGGACTGGGGCATCACCGGCGACTGCCCGCAGGAGTGCCTCGAGAACCGCCCGCCGGACAGCTTCGTCGGCTCCTGGGGCGTGGGGATGCCCTGGGGCGTGGAGGACCTCACCCGCACCGAGCGGTTCGCGAAGGCCCTGAACGCCGGCGTCGACCAGATCGGCGGGGACTCCGACTCCACGCAGGTCGTGGCGGCCGTCGAGCAGGGGCTGCTCAGCCCCGAGCGCGTCGCGCAGGCCGCCCACCGCGTCCTGGTGCAGAAGTTCCAGCTCGGCCTGTTCGAGAACCCCTTCGTCGACCCCGCCGCCGCCGGCCGGCTCGCCGGGAACGCCCGGTTCCAGCGGCTGGGCGACGAGGCGCAGGAGAGGTCCCTGACCCTGCTGCAGAACACCGACGACCTGCTGCCCGTCTCGCGCGCCTCCGTCCGCACCGTCCACCTCGTCGGCGTCGACCCCGCCGTCGCGCAGGCCCGCGGTCTGCGCGTCACCGACGACCCGGCGCAGGCCGACCTCGCCGTCGTCCGCATCGCCGACCCGCGTTCGGGGGACGACCTCACCGGCCTGGAACCGACCGAGGAGCAGGAGGACGTCCGCCTGCTGCGCGCCGCGGCTGCAGCCGGCACCCCGACCGTCGCCGTCCCGAAGCTGGACCGCCCGCTCGTCCTGACGGGCGTGGCCGACGTCGCCGACGCCGTGCTCGCCAACTACGGCGTGTCCGACGAGGTGCTGCTCGACACCGTCCTGGGCCTGCGGGAACCGGGTGGGCGCTTGCCCTTCGAGCTGCCGTCGTCCACCGCCGCCGTCGAGGCGCAGTCGCCCGACGTGGCCGACGACTCGGCCGACCCGCTGTTCGCCCGGGGAGCGGGCCTGTCCTACGACCGGCGCTGAGCCACCGTCCCGGCCCGCTCCGGGTACCCGGACCGGGGCCGGGACGGCCTTCCTACCCTGGGGCCGGGGACCCGGCTCTCGACGTGAGGGGGGCCCCGACGGGACGAGGGGTTCGACGTGACCAGGATCGTGGCCGGCGCGGCCGGCGGCCGGCGGCTGAAGGTGCCGCCGGGGGAGACCACCCGGCCCACCAGCGACCGGGTGCGCGAGGCGCTGTTCTCCGCGCTGGAGGCCGCCGGGGCGGTCGAGGGCGCCCGCGTCCTGGACCTGTACGCCGGGTCGGGGGCGCTGGGCCTGGAGGCGGCCAGCCGCGGGGCCGCGCAGGTGGTCCTCGTCGAGGCGGCGCGGGCGGCGGCCGCGACCGCGCGGGCCAACGCGGGCACCGTCGCGCTGCCGGGGGTGCGGGTCGTGGCCGACCGGGTCGAGCGGTTCCTCGCCTCGCCCGGCGCCGTGGTGGACGGCGGGTGGGACCTCGTGCTGGTCGACCCGCCGTACGCGGTGGCCTCCGAGGAGGTCTCCGCCGTCCTGGCCGCGCTCGCGCCGCTGCTGGCCCCGGGGGCCGTCGTCGTCGTCGAGCGGTCCTCGCGCACCGCGCCGCCGACCTGGCCCGAGCCGGTCCCGGACGTGCGGGAGCGGCGCTACGGGGAGACGACGGTGTGGGTGGCGGCCTTCGCCGGCCCCGGTGCCACCTAGGGTTCTGGCGTGACGGCGACCTCCTGCGTGTGCCCGGGCAGCTTCGACCCCCTGACCCTGGGTCACCTCGACGTCCTGCTGCGGGCGGCGGGGGTGTTCGAGGTCGTCCACGCCGCGGTGGCGGTCAACCCCGCCAAGCGCGGCCTGTTCACCGGCGCCGAGCGCGTCGAGCTGGTCCGGCGCTCGCTCGCGGACTCCGGCGACCCGCGCGCCGGGCGGGTCGTCGTGCACGAGTTCGGCGACGGGCTGCTGGTCGACCAGTGCCGGCGGCTGGGCGCGCGGGTCGTGGTGAAGGGGCTGCGCGGGGGGACGGACTACGCCTACGAGCTGCCGATGGCGCTGATGAACCGGCACCTGGCCGACGTCGAGACGGTGTTCCTGGTCGGCGACCCGAGGTTCGGGCACGTCTCCTCCTCGCTGGTCAAGGAGGTCGCCCGGTACGGCGGGGACGTCTCGGGGCTGGTGCCCGCGGCGGTGCGTGCGGCCCTGGCCGCACGGCTGGGGGAGAATGCGACCGGCTCGGACTGACGGATCTACGAGAGGCTGTTGCTGTGGAGGTGCACGAGAAGCTCGGCGAGCTCGCCGCGCTCGTGTCGGGGGCGCGGGGCGTGCCGCTGTCGTCGTCGGTGCTGGTCGACCGAGAGCAGCTGCTCGCGCTCGTCGGGGACGTCCGGCGGCTGCTGCCGGCCGAGGTCCAGCAGGCCGGTGACGTCCTGGCCCAGCGCGACGAGGTCCTCGAGGCCGCCCGCGCCGACGCGGACAAGGTGCTGACCGAGGCGCGCGAGCGGGCCGAGGAGCTCGTCGACGCCCAGGCCGTGACCCGCGCCTCCCGGGAGCGGGCCGACCACATCGTGCAGACGGCGCGGGAGGAGGCCAAGCGGCTGCGGCTGGACGCCGACGCCTGGGTCGACCGCAAGCTGTCGGACTTCGAGGACGAGCTGGACCGGCTCAAGCAGCAGGCCGCCCGCGGCCGGGACCGGCTGAAGGTGCGCGACGCCGACGCCGACGCCGAGCCGGAGGAGGCGCCGCAGGCCCCGGCCCGGGCCGCCGGGCAGGCCCCGGCCGGCGCGACGGCCGCCTCCGCGGTGCCCGCCGCCGAGTCCTGAGCCCTGTCCGGCCCGCCGATTGGGTCGCGGGGGGCACCCTCGGTTACCCTTGGGGGCGGCCTCGGCGCGCGTGGGACTCCCACCAGCGGCGGGGCCGTGTGGTGTGCCGGAACGACTGGGGAACGAGGTGTGGACGTGAGCAAGAGGCAACTGCCGGAAGGTCACCTGGACCCGAACGCGCCGCTCGTGCTGTCCACGCACGACCTGGGGCGCCGGCCGGGTTCGATGCGCACCCTGCGGCGCACCGTGCCCGCCCCCGCCGACCTCGGGATCGCCGTCATCGGCGTCCCGGAGGGCAGCGATCTCGAGCTCGACCTGCGGATGGAAGCGGTCATGGAGGGTGTGCTGGTCTCCGGCACGGTCTCCGGGACGGCCGTGGGCGAGTGCGTGCGGTGCCTCACCGAGGTCACCGCACCGGTCGAGGTCACCCTGCAGGAGCTGTTCGCCTACCCCGGCAGGACGCCGGTCGAGGTGGCCGACGACGAGGACGAGATCCGTGAGGTCGCCCCCGGCGAGCTCGTCGACCTCGAACCCGCCGTGCGGGACGCGATCGTGCTGGAGCTGCCGTTCCAGCCCGCGTGCGACGGTCCCTGCCAGCAGGACTACGAGATCGGGGTGTCCGAACCGGCCCCCGTCCCCGAAGAACCGGCGGACCCCCGGTGGGCCGCCTTGCAGTCCCTGCTCCCGAGCAGTGACGACTCCCCGTCCGGAACCAGAGAGAAGAGCTGATCGTGGCCGTCCCGAAGCGGAAGATGTCCCGCAGCAACACCCGCGCCCGCCGTTCGCAGTGGAAGGCGTCCGAGGAGACGCTGGTGCGCGACACCGTCCGTGGCCAGGTCGCGTACTCGCGTCCCCACACCGCCCGCGTCGTCACCGACTCCGCCGGCACCCCGCTGTACCTCGAGTACAAGGGCCGCAAGGTCAAGGACCTCTGAGCTGACCGCTCAGCAGGCCCCCGCCGTCACGCCGGGCGACGTCCGAGACGTCGCCCGGCTGACTGCTGCTCTGGGGGTGGAGATCGAGGCGGAGCTGCTGCTGCTCGCCCTGACCCACCGCTCCTACGCCTACGAGCACGGCGGGCTGCCGACCAACGAACGGCTCGAGTTCCTGGGGGACTCGGTGCTCGGCCTGGTCGTGACGCACGAGCTGTACACGCGGTTCGCGGACGTTTCCGAGGGCCGGCTCGCCAAGCTGCGGGCCGCTGTCGTGAACTCCCGCGCGCTGGCGGACATCGCCCGCGGGCTCGACCTGGGGGCGCACGTGCGCCTGGGCAAGGGTGAACTGGGCACCGGTGGCCGGGACAAGAACTCGATCCTGGCCGACACCATGGAGGCCGTCATCGGGGCGGCGTACCTGTCCGTCGGCGTCGAGGGCGCCCGGGAGTTCGTGCTGCGCCTGACGGCGCCGCTGATGGACTCCTCCGAGCGCCTGGGCGCCGGGACCGACTGGAAGACCGCGCTGCAGGAGCTGACGGCCGCGGAGGACCTCGGCGTCCCCTCCTACGCCATCACTGAGTCCGGGCCGGACCACGCCAAGAGCTTCACGGCCGACGCCGTCGTGGGCGGCACCGCGATCGGGCACGGCGAGGGCCGCAGCAAGAAGGAAGCCGAGCAGAAGGCCGCGGCGGCCGCCGTCGAGGCGCTGCGGGCGGCCACCGCGGCCGCCGCCGTGCGCGCGTCCTCCTGACGTGCCCGAGCTGCCCGAGGTCGAGGTCGTCCGCCGCGGCGTCGCCCGCTGGGTGGTGGGGCGGACCGTCGCGTCCGCCTCGTTCCTGCACCCGCGGGTGACCCGCCGGCACGTGGAGGGCCCGGCCGACGCGGTCGCCCGCACCCGCGGGCTGGTCGTCGCCGACGCGGTGCGCCGCGGGAAGTACCTGTGGATGCCGCTGGCCGGTCCCGGCGGCGACGCCGCGGACGCGATGGTCGTCCACCTCGGCATGAGCGGGCAGCTGCTCGTGGAGGCCGCCGACGCGCCGCCGGAGAAGCACCTGCGGGCGGTGTGGACGTTCGAGGACGACCGCGAGGACCTGCGGTTCGTCGACCAGCGCACCTTCGGCGGGATCGCCGTCGTGCCGCTGGTGGGGACCGGCGACGGGGGCCTGGGCGGTGCGGGGGAGTCCACCGACGCCCCCTGGTCCCGGATGCTGCCGGCGCCGGTCGCGCACATCGCCCGGGACCCGCTCGACCCCGCCTTCGACGACGCCGGGTTCGCGAAGCGGCTGCGGGAGCGCACCACGGGCCTGAAGCGGGCGCTGCTGGACCAGACGCTCGTGTCCGGGGTGGGCAACATCTACGCCGACGAGGCGCTGTGGCGGGCGCGGCTGCACTACGCCCGTCCCACCCGCAGCACGACGCGGGCCCAGGCCGCCGACCTCCTCACCGGTCTGCGCGAGGTCATGACGGCCGCGCTGGCCGCGGGCGGGACGAGCTTCGACGCGCTGTACGTCAACGTGAACGGGGCGTCGGGGTACTTCGACCGGTCGCTGGCGGTGTACGGGCAGGTCGGCCGTCCCTGCCCGCGGTGCGGTGCGCTGGTGCGCCGGGACCCGTTCATGAACCGGTCCTCGTTCTCCTGCCCGGCGTGCCAGCCGGTGCCGCGCTCGGCGCACTGGTGACCGGCCGCCCTCCCGCTCGAGCCGCGCGTCGAGCGGGAGGGTCCGGTCCGGTCAGCCCTTGAGCGCGCCGCCGAAGTTGAACGCACCTCCCAGGCGGCGCGACAGCAGCACGTACAGGACGACGACCGGCAGCGTGTACAGGATCGAGTAGGCCGCCAGCTGGCCCCACTGCACCGACCCGTACTGGCCGAAGAACGTGAAGATGCTCACCGAGGCGGGCAGCCGGTCGGGGGACAGCAGCAGCACGAACGGGATGAAGAAGTTCCCCCACATCCCGATGAAGGTGAAGATCGTCACCACCGACATCCCGGGCCACATGAGGGGCAGGACGATGTGGCGCAGCGTCTGCATCGAGCTGGCGCCGTCGGTCCAAGCGGCCTCCTCCAGGGTGAGGGGGACGCCGTCCATGAAGTTCTTCATGAGGAAGATCGACATGGGCAGGGCGGTGGTCGCCATGAACGCGATGGTGCCGCCGAGGGTGTCGACGAGGTTGAGCTGCACGAACAGCCCGTACACCGGCACCATGATGGCGGTGATGGGCAGGCCGGTGGAGAAGAGGATCGTCAGCAGGAACGGCCGCTTGTACCGCGTCTCGAAGCGCGACAGCGGGTACGCGGCCAGGGTCGCGACGAAGATCGCCAGGACGGTCGAGCCGACGCACAGCACGAGCCCGTTCCACATGGGCCGGTAGGTCGTCTCCGGGGTCAGGACGGCCCGGAAGTTGTCGAGGCTGAGGTTCGACCCCGGCAGTTCCAGCTTCAGGCCGGCCTCGGCGTTGAAGGCCGCGAAGAGCACCCACAGCAGCGGGATGAGGAACAGCACGCCGAGGGCGGCGGTGACGACGTTGACGACGACGCCGCTGACCCGGGTGCGGGGACCGACCGGTCTCTGCGCGCCGGCCGACAGCTTGGACGTGGTGAGCGCGGGGGCGGGGGTCTGGGTGCTCATGGGTCAGTCCTCGCGCAGCAGTCGCATGTAGACGATGGAGAACACGCCGCCGACCGCGAGCAGGACGAGGGCGATGGCGGTGCCGTAGCCGATCTGGCTGAAGGAGAACGCCTGCTCGTACATGTAGAGCGGCAGGGTCTGGCTCTTGGTGCCGGGCCCGCCCCGGGTCATGGTGTAGATGAGGCCGAACACCGACAGCGTCTGCAGGGTGATGAGCATGAGGTTCGTCGTCACGGTGCGCTTGATCATCGGGACGGTGACGAACCGCAGTCGCTTCCAGCCGGTGGCCCCGTCCATCTCGGCGGCCTCCTCGATCTCGGCGGGGATCTCGGACAGCGCCGCGTTGTAGACGAGCATCGAGAACGCCGTGCCGCGCCACACGTTGGCCAGGGACACCGCGATGATGGGCAGGGTGTAGAGCCAGTTCTGGCCCAGGCCCAGGACGCCGATGATCTCGTTGAGCGTGCCGTCCTGGGCGAGGAACGCGTACCAGAGGTACCCGGCGACGACCTCGGGGATGACCCAGGCCCCGATGACGGTGATGCCGACGAGGGTGCGCACCACCTTCGCCGCGCGCTTCTGCAGCAGCGCCAGCGCCAGCCCCAGGAGGTTCTGCCCGACGACGGCGGACAGGACCGTGAAGACCAGGGTGAGGACGACGGAGTTGCGGAAGCTGTCGCTGCCGAACGCGGCCCGGAAGTTGTCCAGGCCGACGAACTGGGTGTTGCCCGATCCCGCGCCGGTGAGCGCGGTGTTGGTGAACGCGGCCCACACGCACCACAGGATCGGGCCGGCCAGGAACACCAGCAGCAGCACCACCGCGGGGGTGAGGGGCAGGGCCCGGGCGATGTCGACCTTGACCGGGTGCGTCCGGCGGCGCAGTTCCGGTCTGGTGGGCGGGCCGGGGCGGGTCAGCGTGGCCACGGGTCCTCCTTCCCTCTGCGACTCAGAGCGTCGCGGTCTTGTCCTCGCCGACGATGGCCTTGACGGCTTCGTCGTAGGCGTCGGCGGCTTCGGACGGGCTGGCCTGGCCGGTGACGACGGCCTCCATGGCGACCTGGATCTCGTTGGAGACGCGCGGGTACTCGGTGTTCTGCGGCCGGTACTGGGTCACCGGGACGAGGCTGGAGAAGAACTCCAGCGTCGGGTTGGACCCGGTGTACTCGGGGTCCTCGGCGACGTCCGTGCGGACGGCCACGGCGGCGGCGTTGATGTTGTAGCGGAGGTTGTTCTCGAAGGAGGTCAGGGTGGAGATGACCTTCCACGCGTCGTCGGCGTTGGAGGTGTTCTTCGTCATGGCCCACGTCCAGCCGCCGGACATGGAGATCTTGCCGTCGCCGGAGCCGTCCTTCGTCGGCATGGGCGCCTGGCCCATGACGTCGTTCCACTGCGGCCACGGTGCGC
Source organism: Kineococcus lubricus (assembly GCF_050871965.1). Classification (NCBI taxonomy): domain Bacteria; kingdom Bacillati; phylum Actinomycetota; class Actinomycetes; order Kineosporiales; family Kineosporiaceae; genus Kineococcus; species Kineococcus lubricus. Next base: position 55,147 of record NZ_JBJLSK010000011.1, on the reverse strand, counting down.
CGCCGGTGTCCAGCCAGGTGCTGGAGACCCAGGAGCCGTCGAGGTTCATCGCCAGGGTCCCGCCGGGCAGGAACTCCTCCTGCACGCGGGTGCTGACCTGGGCGTCCAGGGCGATCGAGGGGTCCGGGGCGAGCTTCTCGTCGAAGATCGTCTTGATGAACTGGAGCGAGTCCCGGAACTCGGGGCTGCCGACGTTCCACTTGTCCTGGTCGACGTCGTACAAGGTGGACCCGGTCCCGTAGAACAGCATCTCGAAGCCCTGCATGGAGGCTGCCTCACCGGCCGCCTTGCCCGAGTACACGTTCAGCGGGGTGACGTTCGGCAGCTTGCCCTTGATCTGGCGGGCGGCGGCGAGGATGTCGTCCCAGCTGGCGGGAGTCCACTCGGCGGGCAGGCCGGCCTGCGTGAACAGGTCCCGGTTGTACCAGAGGGCGCGGGTGTCCGTGCCGTCCGGGATGCCGTAGGTCTTGCCGTCGGCGGCCTTCGCGGCGCCCTTGGCGACGTCCTGGAACTGGCCCCACTCCTCCCACTTCCCCAGCCAGGAGTCCAGCGGCTGGAGGTAGCCGGCGGTGATGTCGGAGTTGATGAGGAACGTGTCCTCGTACACGACGTCCGGCGAGGTGCGCGGGGAGCGCATCATCAGCTGGAGCTTGGTGTAGTAGTCGTTCTCGGAGGCGACGATCGGGACGAGTTCCATGGTCTTGCCGGAGTTGGCCGATTCGAAGGCCGACTTGACGGTGGTGAGGTAGTCCTTCATCACCGTGCCCGAGCCCCACTGCTGGTAGGCGACCTTGATCGCCCCGCCGGCGGAGTCCCCGCCGCCTTCGGAGCTGCCCCCGCAGGCGGCGGTTCCGAGCACTGTTCCGGCGCCGAGGCCGGCGATGGTCAGGAAGTTACGACGACGCACAACCCACTCCCTCGTGGCGGTGTCCGATCTGTGGTGGCTCGACGGTCCCGCGCTGGCGCCTGGCCCGTCAGGCCGTTGCGAGGAACGTAAATCCACTGGATTGACTGTGTCAACGGATGCGTCGCATCATTCTGAGAACGATCCCACAGCGCCCCCTCCGGGGCGGCCGAGCGCGAGGAGGCGCGGGTGCGACGAGGCACGAACCTGCCGTGGGTGGGGGACTACAACCAGGCCGTGGTGCTCGACGGCATCCGCCGCCACCCCGGCACGTCCCGCACCGACCTGGCCGTCGCCAGCGGGCTCACCGTCCAGACGGTGTCCAACATCGTGCGGCGGCTGCTGGACCGCGGGCTCGTCCAGGAGGGGGAGACCCGGGCCCGGGGCGGCCCCCGCAGCGGCGGCAAACCCCGCACCGCCCTGTCGGTCCGCCCCGGCGCGGCCCTGGCGGTGGGCCTGCAGTTCGAGCGCGAGCACGTCGACGCCGTCCTGCTCGACCTCGACGGCACCGTCCTGGACGCCGTCCGCCGCCGGTCGCCGGACCCGTCGCCGTCGGTGCGGACCGCCGTCGAGCACGCCACCGGTGCCGTGCGCGGGCTCGTCGACGGCTGCGCCCACCCCGACGCCGTCCTCGGGGTCGGCGTCGCGGTCCCCGGCCCGCTCGACTTCGCCGGCCCCGTGCGCACCTCGGCGATCAACCTGCCCGGCTGGCACGGGGTCGCCATCGCCGACCTGCTGACCACCTCCACCGGCCTGCCGGTCCTGGTGGAGAACGACGCCACCGCCGCGGCCGTGGGTGACCTGTGGCGCTCGCCCCGGGTCGGGCGCAGCTTCCTGCACCTGCACGTGGGAGCCGGCATCGGCGGCGGCGTCGTCCTGCGCGACGAGGTGGTGCGCGGGGAGTCGGGCAACGCCGGGGAGGTCGGGCACGTCGTGGCCGACCCCACCGGACCGCGCTGCTCCTGCGGGGCCACCGGCTGCCTGGAGGCCGTCGCCGCCCCGGCCGCCGTCGTCGCCCGCTACGCCGACCGGGTGGGTGCCGAGGCGGCGCGCGCCGCGGGGCTGCGGCTGTCCCCGCGCACCGTCCTGGACGACCACGACCGGCTCAGCCTGCTCGCCGGCGCCGGGGACGCCGTCGCGGCGGCGGAGCTGGACGCGGCCGCCCGGGCCATCGCGCGGGTGGTCGTCGGCGTCGTCAACGTCGTCGACGTCAGCGAGGTGGTCCTGGGCGGCAGCGGCCTGCGGCTGGCCGGTGAGCGGGTCCGGGCGGCCGTGCGCGCGGGGCTGGGGGTCGCCATGACCCGCGAGGTCCACCCGGTCGAGGTGCGCCTGGAGGAGGTGGGGGAGCGGGCCGCGGCGCTGGGCGCGGCCGGCGCCGTCCTGCACGAGGCCCTGTCCTCGACGTGGGTGGGGGTGCACGTGCCGCCCCGGGAGATCGTCATCTCGCCCGTCGCCCCCGTCCACTGAGGGTCGGCCCGGGCCCGGTTCTCTGGCAGGATGCCCGTCGGCTCCGAGGGCGTGGCCCGTCCGAACGATCGACCGACCCCGAAGGTTCCGATGGCCGCTCCCGCCCCCACGTCCGCGATCGACCGCTGGTTCGAGATCAGCGCCCGCGGGTCCACCGTCGGCCGGGAGGTGCGCGGCGGCCTCGCCACGTTCTTCACGATGGCCTACATCGTCGTGCTCAACCCGCTGATCATCGGGACCCAGCCCGACAGCACCGGGCACTACCTCGGGGGCGGCACCAGCCCGAACCTGGCCGCCGTCGCCGCGGGCACCGCCCTGGTCGCCGGGATCGTCACGCTGCTCATGGGCGTCGTGGCGAACTACCCGCTGGCCCTGGCGACGGGGCTGGGGCTGAACGCCTTCCTCGCCTTCGGCGTCGCGAGCCTGCCGGGCATGACGTGGCCCGACGCGATGGGCCTGGTCGTCCTCGAGGGCCTGATCATCCTCGTGCTGGTGCTCACCGGTCTGCGCGAGGCCGTGTTCCGCGCCGTCCCGGCCCCCCTGAAGATCGCCATCAGCGTCGGCATCGGGCTGTTCATCACCATCGTCGGGCTCGTCGACGCCGGGTTCGTCCGCGCCGGCAGCGGGACGCCCCTGGAACTGGGCATCGGCGGTTTCCTCGCCGGCTGGCCGACGCTGGTCTTCGTCGTGGGCCTGGTCCTCATGCTCGTCCTGATGGCCCGCGGCGTCCGCGGCGCCATCCTCGTCGGGATCGTCGCGGCCACCGTGCTGGCCGTCGTCGTCGAGGCGGTGGCCCACCTCGGGCCGCGCACCGGCGCCGACGGCTCGGTGGCCAACCCCCGCGCCTGGGGGCTGAACGTCCCCGAGCTGCCCGGGAACTGGGTCTCCCCGCCGGACTTCGCCACCCTCGGGCACTTCTCGCTGCTGGGGTCCTTCGAGCGCATCGGCTGGGTCACCGTCGTCCTGCTCGTCTTCACGCTGCTGCTGGCCGACTTCTTCGACACCATGGGCACGGTCGTGGCCATCGGCGCCGAGGGCGACCTGCTGGACGCCGACGGGAACCCGCCGCGCATGCGCCGGATCCTCGTCGTGGACTCCCTGGCCGCCGCCGCCGGCGGTGCGGGCGGGGTCTCCAGCAACACCAGCTTCATCGAGTCGGCCACCGGCGTGGGCGAGGGCGCCCGCACCGGTCTGGCCAGCGTCGTGACCGGGATCGCGTTCCTGCTGACGACCTTCCTGGCGCCCGTCGCCGCGATCGTGCCCCACGAGGCCGCGACCCCGGCCCTGGTCGTCGTCGGGTTCCTCATGATGACGCAGGTCAAGGGCATCGACTGGGCCGACCTGGAGATCGCGGTCCCGGCGTTCCTGACGATCGTGCTCATGCCGTTCACGTACTCGATCAGCGCCGGCATCGGTGCGGGGTTCGTCGCCTTCGTGCTGATGAAGGTGGCCCGCGGCAAGGTCCGCGCGGTGCACCCGGTGATGTGGGTCGTCGCCGCGCTGTTCGTCGTGTACTTCGCGATCGACCCGCTCAAGCAGGCGCTCGGGGTCTCCTGACCCGCCCGGTCCGCCCGGCGCGGCGCGTGACCTGCGCGCGCCGCGCTGGGACCATCGGCCCATGACACCAGCCGGGCCGGGGACCGGGACACGACCGCAGCGCTCGCCCTTCGCGCCGCAGGTGCTGCCCGACGGGCGCCGCCGGTTCACCCGCGAGGCGGTCCTGGCCCGCCGCGCGCTGCTCGCCGGGGTCGTCGCGGCCGCCACCGGGGGCGGGGTCCTGGCCTCCCGGCTCGGGTCCCCCGACCCCGGGGTGAGCGCCGCCGACCCCGCCGTCCACGACCCCGTGCCGGTCGCCGCGGCCGAACCCGCGCCCGCGGTGGACCCCGGCCCGTCCACCACGGACGCCGCGAGCCCGTGGGTCGTGGTCAACAAGCAGCACCCGCTGGACCCCGTGGAGTACGCCCCGCCCCTGGCGGTCGTCCGGGGCAAGGAGGTCGCGGCGGTCGTCGCCGCCGACCTGCGGGCGCTGCTGGAGGCCGCCGACCGGGACGGGGTCTCGCTGAGCATCACCAGCGGGTACCGCTCCCACGCCCGGCAGCGGTCGGTGCACGACGCGGCCGTGCGCCGCGACGGGGTGGAGGACGCCGAGAGCGTGTCGGCCCGCCCGGGGTACAGCGAGCACCAGACGGGCCTGGCCGTCGACTTCGGCGGCAGCTCCCAGCCGGGGTGCCAGCTGGAGAACTGCTTCGGCCAGACCCCCGAGGCGGCCTGGCTGCAGGCCCACGCGGGGCGGTACGGCTTCCTGCTGCGCTACCCCGAGAGGAAGACGGAGATCACCGGCTACGCCCCCGAGCCCTGGCACTGGCGCTGGGTGGGGACCGACCTCCTGGCGCGCATGGCCGGACGCGGCGTCGTGACGCTGGAGGAGTTCTTCGGCATCAGCGGCGGCCCGGTCTACGCCTGACCCGGCCGCGCGGTCCGGCACCACCGCGCACCCACCCGACCCCTGGAGCGACCCGTGGAACGTCTCACCGCCCTCGTCACCGGCCGCGTCACCGGCGTCGGGTTCCGCGCCTGGGTCGCCGGGCAGGCCCGCGAGCTGGACCTGGCCGGCAGCGCCGTCAACACCTCCGACGGGCACGTCGAGGTGGTCGCCGAGGGCGAGCGGCGGGCCCTGCGGTCGCTGCTGGCGCGGTTGCGCGCCGACCCCTCCGAGCACGGCCGCCCCGGCCGGGTCACCCGGGTCAGCGACCACTGGGGACCCGCCGAGGGCGCCGACGGCTTCACGACGGGCTGACCGCCCCCGCCCGGCGGGCGCGGGTGGCCGGGCGCGCCACGCAGAACAGGCACGCCGTCGCCAGCCCCGTGCACAGCAGCATCATCGAGACCATCGGCACCGCCGAGTGCTCCCCGGCCAGGCCCACCAGCGGGGAGACCAGCGCACCGACGGTGAACTGCAGCGCCCCCTGCAGCGCCGACCCGGTGCCGGAGGCGAAGCGCACCTCGTCGGCCGCCAGCGCCGTCGCGTTGCCGAAGATCAGGCCGCAGCTGAAGACGGTGAACCACAGCAGCACCAGGACCGCCGGCGTCCAGGCGTCCAGGGCCAGGACGGTGACGAACAGCCCCGCGGCGCAGGTCAGCTGGAGGAGGACCCCGGTGGTGAGGACCTGCGCGGGGTCGAACCGGCGCAGCGCCCGCGTGGAGACCGCCCCGCCGGCGGCGATGCCGAGCGCGTTGACCGCGAACACCAGCGAGAACGTCCCGGTGGACAGTCCGACGACGTTCTGCAGGACGAACGGCGAGGCCGAGACGTAGGAGAAGACGGTCCCGAAGACCAGCACGAGGGACCCGACGTAGCCGACGTACCCGCGGCGGGACAGCACGGCCCGGGCGGTGCGGGCGACGTCGCGGACGCCGCCGGCGTGCCGCCGTTCGCGCGGCAGCGTCTCGGGGACGACGAACCAGGCCGCGACCACCATGGCGGCCGCGGCCAGGGCGGTGATGCCGAAGATGCCGCGCCAGCCGCCGTGACCGGCGACGAGGCCGCCGAGCAGCGGCGCGACGACGGGGGCGACGCCGCCGATGACGCCCAGGGTCGAGAAGGCGCGGGCCGCGGCGCGACCGGTGGCGAGGTCGGCCACGACGGCGCGGCCGATGACGACACCGGCCGCCCCGGCGACACCCTGCACGAGGCGGGCCACGACGAGGACGGCCAGCGAGGGCGTCAGGGCGCACACGACACCGGCCAGGAAGGTCACGAAGGTGCCCGCCAGCAGCAGTCGCCGACGGCCGAGGCGGTCCGAGAGCGGACCGAGGACGAGCTGACCGGCCGCCATGCCGAGCATGAACGTGGTGAGGGTGAGCTGGACCCGGGCGGCGCTGGTGGACAGGTCCGCGGCCAGGTCGGGGAACGTCGGCAGGTACATGTCGACGGCGAACGGCCCGATGGCGCACAGCAGCGCCAGGGTCACCAGGAGCCGGAGGGGGACGTCCTGCCCGGGGCCGGCCGCGACGAGGGGACCGGGGGCCCGGCGGGGGCGCGGGAAGGCGCGCGACCGCGGGGAGTCGGACCGGGTGGGGCGGGTGGGGCGGGTACGACCGGCGGGGCGGGTCGGCACGGGGGTCCTTCCGGGACGGGAGCGGTCCTCCCGTTGTACCGCCCCGGACGGTCACCCATCGAGCGCTCTGCGTGTCGCGGTTCCTGTCATTCCAGGTCGTGATGACCCGCGGCCGGGCGCCGCGGCTCGCCTCACCGGATCACGGCCCCCGCCTCGTTAGGCTCCCACGTCGTGCACCTGAAGACCCTCACCCTCAAGGGGTTCAAGTCGTTCGCCTCGGCGACGACGCTGCGGCTGGAACCGGGGATCACGTGCGTGGTCGGCCCCAACGGCTCGGGGAAGTCGAACGTCCTGGACGCCCTGACCTGGGTCATGGGGGAGAGCAGCGCCAAGAGCCTGCGCGGCGGGAAGATGGAGGACGTCATCTTCGCGGGCACGACCGGCCCGCAGGGGCGGTCCGCGCTCGGCCGGGCCGAGGTGTCGCTGACCATCGACAACACCGACGGGGCGCTGCCCATCGAGTTCGCCGAGGTGACGATCACCCGGACGATGTTCCGCACCGGCGGGTCGGAGTACGCCATCAACGGCCAGACGTGCCGGCTGCTCGACGTCCAGGAGCTGCTGTCCGACTCCGGCATCGGCCGGGAGATGCACGTCATCGTCGGCCAGGGGCAGATCGACGCCGTGCTGCACGCCTCCCCCGAGGAGCGCCGCGCGTTCGTCGAGGAGGCCGCCGGCGTCCTGAAGCACCGGCGCCGCAAGGAGAAGGCGCTGCGCAAGCTCGACGCGATGGAGGCCAACCTCACGCGCGTGGCCGACCTCGTCAGCGAGATCCGGCGCCAGCTCAAACCGCTGGGCCGCCAGGCCGAGGCGGCCCGCCGCGCGCAGGTCGTGCAGGCCGACCTGCGCGACGCGCGGCTGCGGCTGCTGGCCGACGAGCTCGTGCAGGCCTCCAGCTCGCTGCAGCGCGACGAGGCCGACGAGGCGGCGCTGAAGGTGCGCCAGGCGCAGGTCGAGGCCGACCTCGCCGAGGCCGCGACGCGGCTGGAGGCCGCCGGGGCCGCCGCCGCGGCCGCCGCCCCCGACCTGGCCCGCGCCGTCGAGACCCACCACCGGCTGCAGGCCCTGGCCGAGCGGCTGCGCGGCGTGCAGGCGCTGGCCGCCGAGCGGCTGCGGCTGCTGGCCGCCGAGCCCGAGGAGCAGACGGGCCGGCGCGACCCCGACGAGCTGCTGGCGCACGCCCAGCGGGTGCGGGCCGAGGAGGCGGAGCTGACGGCCCGGGTGAGGGCCGACCGCGCCGCCCTCGAGGAGGTCCTGGCCGCCCGCGCCGAGGCCGACCGCGCCGCCCGCGAGGAGGACCAGCGGGTCGCGGCCGCCCTGCGCGCCGCCGCCGACCGCCGCGAGGGGCTGGCCCGGCTCGGGGGGCAGGTCGCGGCCCGCGGCAGCCGCGTCGAGGCGGCCGAGGCGGAGCTGGAACGCCTCTCCGGCTCGCTGGCCGACGCCGAGGCCCGCCGCCGGCGGGCGCAGACGGAGTTCACCGCGCTGGAGACCCAGGTCGCCGGGGTCGAGGAGGGCGAGGAGGGGCTGGACGCCGCCCACGAGGCCGCCGCCGCCGCGCTCGAGGCCGCCGAGGAGGCCCTGGAGGCCGCCCGCACCGACCTGCAGGCCGCCGAGCGCGACCGCGCCACCTGGTCGGCCCGCAAGGAGGCCCTGGAGATCGGCCTGGCCCGCAAGGACGGGACCGGGGCGCTGCTGGCCGCCGGGCCCGCCCTCAGCGGCGTGCTGGGGTCGGTCGCGGCGCTGCTCAGCGTGGAACCGGGCTACGAGCAGGCGGTCGCGGCCGCGCTCGGCGCCACCGCCGACGCCGTCGCCGTCGCGACGCCCGCCGACGCCGCCCGGGCCATCGAGCACCTCAAGGGCGACGACGCCGGCCGGGCCGGGATGCTCGTGGCCTCCACCGGCCCGGCCCCGGTCCCCGCGGCCCCGGCCGGGACCCGGGCGGCCCTGGACCTGCTCACCGCCCCCGACGACCTGCGCCCGGCGCTGGCGCGGCTGCTCGGGCACGTCGTCGTCGTCGACGACCTCCCCGCGGCGCGCGCGCTCGCCGAGACGTCCCCGGAACTGGTCGCCGTCACCCGCGACGGCGACCTGATCGGCGCGCACGTCGCCGCCGGCGGCTCCTCCTCCACCCCGAGCCTGCTGCAGGTCCAGGCCGCCGTCGACGAGGCCGCCGACGCGCTGGCCGCCGCCGAGCACCGCGTCCAGCGCGGGCAGTTCGCCCTCCAGCAGGCCCGCACCGCGCGGGCCGCCGCGGCCGAGGAGGTCGAGGCGGCCCTGGACCGGCTGCACGACTCCGACGCCCGGATGAACGCCGTCGCCGAGCAGCTCGGCCAGCTCGGCTCCGCGGTGCGCTCGGCCGCGGCGGAGGCGGAGCGGCTGCGCGCCACCCGCGAGCAGGTCACCGCCCGGCTGGAGGCCGACCGCGCCGAGCTGGCCGAGCTCACCGCGCGGTTCGAGGCCGCCTCGGCCGCCCCCGAGCAGGACGGCGACGTCTCCACCGACGAGCGGGACCGGCTCGCCGAGGTCGCCCGCGGCTTCGGCCGCACCGAGACCGAGGCGCGCCTGACGCTGCGCACCGGCGAGGAGCGCGCGCGGGCCCTGGCCGGGCGGGCCGACGCCCTGGAGCGGCAGGCCGCCGAGGAGCTCGCCGCCCGCGAGCGCGCCGCCGCCCGCCGCGCCCGGCGCGCCGAGCAGTCCCGCGTGGCCGTCACCGTCCGCGACGGCGCGCAGCGGGCGCTGGCGCTCTGGGAGACGTCCGACGCCCAGGCCGCGCGGCTGCGCGAGGCCGCCGAGGCCGCGCGGGCCCGGTTCGACGAGGAGGTCACCGCCGCCCGCCGCGCGGTGGAGTCCCTCAAGGAGGAGCAGCAGCGCCTCGGCGACACCCGGCACGCCGACGAGGTCGCCCGCGCCCAGCAGCGGTGGAGGATCGACCAGCTGCGGCAGCGGTCCCTGGAGGAGCTCGGCACCGACCCCGACGTCCTCGTCGAGGAGTTCGGGCCCGACCAGCTCGTCCCGCCCTCGCCGCCGGCGCCGGGCGACCCCGAGCCCGACACGCCGCCGCAGCCGCGGCCGTACGTGCGCGCCGAGCAGGACAGGCGCCGCCGCGCGGCCGAGCGGGCGCTGTCGCAGCTGGGGCAGGTGAACCCGCTGGCGCTGGAGGAGTACGCGGCGATGGAGGAGCGCCACCAGTTCCTCGTGACCCAGTCCGACGACCTGAAGAACTCCCGCCGGGACCTGCTGGACATCGTCAAGGAGGTCGACGAGCGCGTCGAGCGCGTCTTCTCCGAGGCGTTCGCCGAGGTCGCGCAGCAGTTCGAGGAGGTGTTCCCGCGGCTGTTCCCCGGCGGGGAGGGCCGCCTGGTGCTGACCGACCCCTCCGACATGCTCACGACGGGCATCGAGGTCGAGGCCCGGCCGGCGGGCAAGAAGGTCAAGCGGCTCTCGCTACTGTCCGGCGGGGAGCGGTCGCTGGCCGCGGTGGCGATGCTGGTGTCGATCTTCCGGGCCCGCCCCAGCCCGTTCTACGTGATGGACGAGGTGGAGGCCGCGCTCGACGACGCGAACCTGTCCCGGCTCATCACGCTGTTCGAGGAGCTGCGCGCCACGAGCCAGCTGATCATCATCACCCACCAGAAGCGGACGATGCAGATCGCCGACGCCCTCTACGGGGTGACCATGCGCGGCGACGGCATCAGCACGGTCGTCAGCCAGCGGCTGCGGGACGCCCGCCCCGCCTGACGGTGACGCCGCGATGAGCATCCGGTCACGGACCGGCAACGACGGCGTGGCCCCGGTGGTGAGGCCGGGACCAGCGGGGCAAGGTGGGACGCGTGGTGAGAGCCGTGCTGAGCCGGGCCGCTGGGCCGGAGGGGGTGAGCTCGTGATGGTCACGACGCTGCTGGTGACGTTCGCGCTGACGGTGGGCCTGGCGCTCGTCGTCCTGCTGTCGGTGGCCGCCCCGACGCTGCGCCGTCGGGGCAGCCGGTTCATGGCGCGCGTCGACGCCGCCGCCGAGCGCGTGCTGCCGGTGCTGCGCCACCACCGCGAGCGCGCGGCCCGCCAGCTCGCCGAACGGCTCGAGGCGCAGCGCCGCACCGTGCGCGCCGGCCGCGACGAGCACCGGGCGGCCCGCGCCCGCTGACCGGCGCCGGTCCGGGGGTCTGGGAAGATCGGGCCTCGTGGAGACGCTCGAGATCGTCATCGGCCTGGTCGTGGTCATCGCCCTCGCGGCGGTGGGCGCGGTCGTGGGCCTCGTCCGGCCGGGCCGTCGGCGCCGGTCGCTGCCGCCGCGGCCGGGGCGGCAGGCCGGTCTTCGGGGCGGGGACGAGCCGCTGCCGGGGGTGGGGGACGACGCCGAGGTCCCGCGCGACAGCCCCACCCGCACCGTGGAGGACGTCGGGTTGCCCGACGGCCCGCTCCTGGAGCGGCCCGCCCCCGTCCTGGGCCGGCTGGTCCGGCTGCGCGAACGGCTCGCCCGGTCCAACTCCGCGCTCGGGCAGGGCCTGCTGGCGCTGCTCTCGCGCGACACCCTGGACGAGGCCACCTGGGAGGAGGTCGAGGAGACCCTCCTGCTGGCCGACATCGGGTTCGAGCCGACGACCCGCATCGTCGACGCGCTGCGCGAGCGGGTGAAGGTCCTGGGCACCCGCGACCCCGAGCACCTGCGCGGGATGCTCCGCGAGGAGCTGCTGGCCGCCATCGGCACCGACGTGGACCGCTCGCTGACCACCGAGCGCCAGGGCGACCGGCCCGCGGTCGTCATGGTCGTCGGCGTCAACGGCACGGGGAAGACGACCACCGTCGGCAAGATCGCGCGGATGCTCGTCGCCCAGGACAAGGACGTGGTCCTCGGGGCGGCGGACACGTTCCGCGCCGCGGCCGCCGAGCAGCTGGCCACCTGGGGCGAGCGGGTCGGCGTCCCGACCGTCCGCTCCGACCGCGACGGGGCCGACCCGGCGGCCGTCGCCTTCGACGCGGTGAAGCAGGGCATCGAGGCTGAGGTCGACGTCGTCCTCATCGACACCGCCGGCCGGCTGCAGAACAAGGTCGGCCTCATGGACGAGCTCGGCAAGGTCAAGCGGGTCGTGGAGCGGCACGGCCCGGTGGACGAGGTGCTGCTCGTCCTGGACGCCACGACGGGGCAGAACGGGTTGCGGCAGGCCGCGGTGTTCTCCGAGGTCGTCGACGTCACCGGCATCGTCCTGACCAAGCTCGACGGGACCGCCAAGGGCGGCATCGTCGTGGCGGTGCAGAAGTCGCTGGGGGTGCCGGTCAAGCTCGTGGGGCTGGGGGAGGGCGCCGACGACCTCGCCCCCTTCGAGCCCGAGGCGTTCGTGGACGCGCTGCTCAGCTGAGCGCGTTACCTGAAGTTCACACCGGAGGCGGGTCCGTCACACGGGCGAAACACGGCGGGACGGGGGTCGTAACGAGGTCCGGTCACCTTTGACCTCGTTCGCCCCGACTCCCCGCCGGCTCCGCCGGCCCTGCGGAAGGCCCGTTGCCCATGGATACCGGTGACACCGCCTGGGTGCTCGTCAGCGCCTCGCTCGTGCTGCTGATGACCCCCGGACTCGCGCTCTTCTACGGCGGCATGGTCCGCGCGAAGAGCGTCCTGAACATGATGATGATGAGCTTCGGCGCGATGGCGCTCATCGGGGTCCTGTGGGTCCTGTACGGCTTCTCGATCGCCTTCGGCGACGACGTCGGCGGTGGGCTGCTCGGAGACCCGACCGAGTTCTTCGGCCTGACCGGCCTGCTGGGCGCCGACAACCTCGTCGGCACCCTGCCCGCCATGGCGTTCGTCGGCTTCCAGTCCGCCTTCGCGATCATCGCCGTGGCCCTCATCTCCGGCGCCATCGCCGACCGGGCCAAGTTCGGCGCCTGGATGGTCTTCGCCGGCGTCTGGGCCACCGTCGTCTACTTCCCCGTCGCGCACTGGGTGTTCTCCTTCGACGGCGTCGTCTCCGAGGTCGGCGGCTGGATCGCCTCCGCCGGGGCCATCGACTTCGCCGGCGGGACCGCCATCCACATCAACGCCGGTGCCGCCGGTCTGGCCCTGGCCCTCGTCCTGGGCAAGCGCCGCGGGTTCGGCCGCGAGCCGATGCGCCCGCACAACCTGCCGCTGGTCATGCTCGGCGCCGGGATCCTGTGGTTCGGCTGGTTCGGGTTCAACGCCGGGTCGGCCACGGCCGCCAACGGCACCGCCGCCGTCGCCTGGGTCAACACCCTCGCCGCCACCTCCGCCGCCGTCCTCGGCTGGCTGGTCACCGAGAAGGTCCGCGACGGTCACGCCACCTCCCTGGGCGGTGCCTCCGGTGCCGTCGCCGGCCTGGTCGCCATCACCCCGGCCTGCTCCGCGCTGAACCCGGTGACCTCGGTCGTGGTCGGGGTCGTCGCCGGCGTCCTGTGCGCCCTGGCCGTCGGCCTGAAGTACAAGCTCGGCTACGACGACTCCCTCGACGTCGTCGGCGTCCACCTCGTCGGCGGGCTCTGGGGCACGCTGGCGATCGGCCTGTTCGCCACCGCCGACGCCCCCGCCGGTGTCGACGGCCTGTTCTACGGCGGCGGCCTGGGCCAGCTGTGGATCCAGTCCTACTCCGCGATCGCCGTCATGGTCTTCTCCTTCGTCGTGACCCTGGTCATCGGCGTGGTCATCCAGAAGACGATGGGCTTCCGCATCGACGAGGAGGACGAGGTGGCCGGCATCGACCAGGTCGTGCACGCCGAGTCCGGTTACGACTGGGGCACCCTCACCGGGGGCGGTGGCCGCGTCGCCGGTTCGCCCGCCCGCCCGACCGACGCCCGCCACGCCACCACCGGTTCCTCGGAGGTCTCCGCATGAAGCTGCTCACCGCCATCATCAAGCCCCACAAGCTCGACGACGTGAAGTCCGCGCTGGAGGCCTACGGCATCCAGGGGCTCACCATCTCGGAGGCCTCCGGCTACGGCCGCCAGCGCGGCCACACCGAGGTCTACCGGGGCGCGGAGTACACCGTCGACCTGGTGCCGAAGGTGCGCGTTGAGGTCCTCGTCGACGACGTCGACGCCCACGACGTCGTCGAGGTGGTCGTCAAGAGCGCCCAGACGGGACGGATCGGGGACGGCAAGGTCTGGACCGTGCCGGTCGACGACGTCGTCCGGGTCCGGACCGGCGAGCACGGCCCCGACGCGCTCTGACCCCGCACCAGAACGGAGCCCCTCTGCGATGAACGCTCCCGTGGCGGGTCGGCCCTGAGCGCCGACCTGCGCACCGAGCGACTCGCGCTGGCGGTGCGGGCCGGCAGACCCGGCCCGCACCGCCGCGCCGAGCTGGTCCAGCTCGTCGAGTCCCGGTTGCGCGACGTGTGGGACCGGGCCGTCCAGCCGCTCGGCCCCCTCGGCGACGGCGTGGCCCTGGCGTGCGTGGGGTCCCTGGCCCGGCGCGACGCCGGGCCGGCCAGCGACGTCGACCTCGTGCTCCTGCACGACGGCCGCACCCTGGGCCGCGACGACGTCGCCGAGCTCGCCGACCGCGTCTGGTACCCGCTGTGGGACACCGGGCTGCGCCTGGACCACTCGGTGCGCACCACCAAGGAGTGCCGCGAGGTCGCGGCCGCCGACCTCGCCGCCGCGACCGGCCTGCTGGACCTGCGCGTCGTCGCCGGTGACGGCGGCCTCGTCGCCCGCACCCGCGGGCACCTGCTGGACGACTGGCGGGCCGGGGCCCGCCGCCGGCTGCCGCAGGTCCTGGACGCCCTCGCCGAGCGGTCCGCCCGCTTCGGCGAGCTGGCCTACCTGCTCGAACCGGACCTCAAGGAGGCCCGCGGCGGGCTGCGCGACGCCATCACCCTGCGCGCCCTGGCGGCGAGCTGGCTGACCGACCGCCCGCACGGCGCCGTCGACGAGGCGCACACCGTCCTGCTCGACGTCCGCGACGGCCTGCAGGCCTCCTCCGGGCGCCCCGGGGACCGGCTGGTCCTGCCCGAGCAGGACGCCACCGCCGTCGTCTGCGGCTACGCCGACGCCGATTTGATGCTGGCCGCGGTGGCCCAGGCCGCCCGCACGATCTCCGCGGCCGTCGACCTCACGACCCGGCGCGCCCGGCAGTCCACGCCGAGCCGCCGCCTGCGCGCCCAGGGCCGGCGGCCCCGGTTGCGGTCCCTGGGCCACGGGCTCGTCGAGCACGACGGCGAGGTCGTCCTGGGGGCGGGCGTCGACCCCGCCGACGACCCCGTCCTGCCGCTGCGCGCGGCGGCCACGGCCGTGCGGGTCGGGTTGCCGCTGTCCCCGGTCACGCTGGACCACCTCGTCACCACCTGCCCGCCGCTGCCGGACCCGTGGCCGGTCCCGGCCCGCGAGGCCCTGCTGGAACTGCTGGCGGCCGGTCCCGCGCAGGTGCCGGTGTGGGAGTCCCTCGACATGGTCGGCCTGGTCGAGCGGTGGATCCCGGAGTGGACGGCCATCCGCAACCGGCCCCAGCGCAACGCCGTCCACCGCTGGACGGTGGACCGGCACCTCATCGAGACGGCCGTCGCGGCGCAGCCGTTCCTGCGCGAGGTCGAGCGGCCGGACCTGCTGCTGCTGGCCGCCCTCACCCACGACCTCGGCAAGCTCCCCGGCGCCCAGGACCACGCCCGCACGGGGGCCCCGCTGGCCCGGGCGGTGGCCGCGCGGGCCGGGTTCGACGCCGCCGACGTGGAGGTCGTGGGCCGGCTCGTCGCCGAGCACCTCACCCTGGTCGACCTCGCCACCCGCCGCGACCCCGACGACCCGCAGACCGTCGCCGCGCTCGTCGAGGCCACGGACGGCCGGCTGGAGACGCTGCAGGAGCTGCGCGCCCTGACCGAGGCCGACGCCCGCGCCGCCGGGCCCGCGGCCTGGTCGCCGTGGCGGGCGCGCCTGGTCGACGACCTCGTCGCCCGCGCCACCAAGTCCCTGGCCGGGGAGCAGGCCCCCGGCCCGGCGCCCTTCGACGCCTCCGAGCAGGCGCTCGCCGCCGAGGTGGCCGCCGACGGGCTCACCCGCGTCGACGTCCGCGAGGTCGACGGGTTCTTCGTCGTCACCGTCGTCACCCCCGACCGGACCGGGTTGTTCGCCGACCTCGCCGGGCTGCTGGCCGGGCACCGGTTCCTCGTGCGGTCGGCGCTGGTGCGCACCCTCGACGGGGTGGCCGTGGACTCCTGGTGGGTCGAGTCGCCCACCGGCGAGCCGCCCTCGGCGGTCCTGCTGCGGCAGGGCCTGGACCGGATCGTCGCCGGGGACGTCGCGCTGCTGGAGCGGCTGAGCGCGCGCGACGCCCAGGCCCGTCGCCCCGGCGGCGGGGCGCGCTCGCTCGTCGCGCACCCGCGGGTGGTGATCCTGCCGGGGGCCTCGGTCCGCGCGACGGTGCTGGAGGTGCGCTGCGCAGACCGGCCCGGGCTGCTGCACGCCCTCGGGCGGGCGCTGGCCGTGGAGGGCGTCGACATCCGGTCCGCGCACGTCGCCACGTACGCGGCGCAGGCCGTCGACGTGCTGTACCTGGCCGAGCCGTCGGGGGAGCGGCTGAGCCCGCCGCGCGTCGCGATGGCGATCCAGGCGCTCTCGGACGCGGCGGAGGTCCCGGGCCGGTAGCGCCGGTTAGGCTGTCGGACGTGTTCGCCACGCTCTCCGACCGCCTCACCGCCACGTTCAAGTCGCTGCGCGGCAAGGGGCGGCTGACCGAAGCCGACGTCGACGCGACCGTGCGGGAGATCCGCCGGGCGCTGCTCGACGCCGACGTCGCGCTGCCCGTCGTGCGGGACTTCACCACCCGCATCCGCGAACGGGCCACCGGCGCCGAGGTCGTGGGGCACCTCAACCCGGCCCAGCAGGTCGTGAAGATCGTCAACGAGGAGCTCGTCGGCATCCTCGGCGGCGAGACCCGCCGGCTGCGGTTCGCCAAGAACCCCCCGACCGTGATCATGCTCGCGGGTCTGCAGGGCGCCGGGAAGACGACGCTGGCCGGGAAGCTGGGCCGCTGGCTGAAGGGCAACGGCAACCGGCCGCTGCTGGTGGCCTGCGACCTGCAGCGCCCCAACGCCGTCAACCAGCTGCAGATCACCGGTGAGCGCGCCGGCGTCGACGTCTTCGCCCCCGAGCCGGGCAACGGCGTGGGGGACCCGGTCTCGGTCGCCCGGCGCGGCATCGAGCACGCGAAGCACCACCACTACGACGTCGTCGTCGTCGACACCGCCGGCCGCACCGGCGTCGACGCCGAGATGATGCAGCAGGCCATCGACATCCGCGCCGCCGTCCAGCCCGACGAGGTGCTGTTCGTCCTCGACGCCATGATCGGCCAGGACGCCGTCGCCACGGCCGAGGCGTTCCGCGACGGCGTCGGCTTCGACGGCGTCGTCCTCACCAAGCTCGACGGCGACGCCCGCGGTGGTGCGGCCCTGTCGGTCCGGCACGTCACCGGCCAGCCCGTCATGTTCGCCTCCACGGGCGAGAAGCTCGACGAGTTCGAGCCGTTCCACCCCGACCGGATGGCCTCGCGCATCCTCGACATGGGTGACGTGCTGTCCCTCATCGAGCAGGCCGAGAAGGCGTTCGACGCCGACCAGGCGCAGGCCATGGCGGCGAAGTTCGCCGCCGACGAGGACTTCACCCTCGACGACTTCCTGCAGCAGCTGCAGGCGGTCCGGAACATGGGCTCGCTGAAGAAGATGCTCGGGATGCTGCCGGGGATGGCGCAGATGCGTCAGCAGCTCGACGCCTTCGACGAGCGCGAGTTCGACCGCATCGAGGCGATGGTCCGCTCGATGACGCCGCTGGAACGCCGGCAGCCGAAGATCATGAACGGTTCGCGGCGCGCGCGCGTGGCGGCCGGGTGCGGCCAGAGCGTGTCCGCGGTCAACGACATGCTCGAACGGTTCGGGCAGGCGCAGAAGATGATGCGCTCGCTGAAGAACGGTCTCGGCGGGGGCGGGCTGCCCGGCATCCCGGGCATGCCCGGCGGACCCGGCGGCGCGTCGAAGAAGCAGAAGGCGCGCATCGCGGCGGCCAAGGGCAAGAAGGGCAAGAGCGGCAACCCCGCCAAGCGAGCCCAGCAGGAGGCCGCGGCCGCCGAGAAGGCGACCTCCCAGCCCGGGTCGGCGTTCGGTCTGCCCGACCCCTCGAAGGGCTTCGACCCGGCCGACCTGAACCTGCCGAAGGGGTTCGACAAGTACCTGGGCCAGTGAGGCCCCGGTGAGCGCGATCCACCTGCCCGGGCCGATCCTCCTCGGCCCGGACGAGGTCGCCGGGCAGGCCTGGGTCGTCGGGGACCGCCTGACGTTCTCGAAGCCCGCGCGGGTCGGGTCCACCCTCCCCGGCTGGGTCCTTCCCGGGCTGGTCGACGCCCACTGCCACGTCGGGGTCGGCCCGCACGGGCAGGTGCCCGACGAGGTCAGCGAGGCCCAGGCGCTCACCGACCGCGCGGCCGGGGCGCTGCTGCTGCGCGACGCGGGATCGGCCTCGCAGACCCGCTGGATCGACGACCGCGAGGACCTGCCGCGGATCGTGCGCGCGGGCCGGCACCTGGCCCGCACCCGGCGCTACCTGCGCGGGCTCGCCCACGAGATCGAGCCCGAGGACCTCGTCGAGCACGTCCGCGTCGAGGCCCGGCGCGGTGACGGCTGGGTCAAGCTCGTGGGCGACTGGATCGACCGCACCAGCGGTGACCTCTCCCCGTGCTGGCCGGCCGACGTCCTCGCCGCCGGGGTCGCCGCCGCGCACGAGCTCGGTGCGCGCGTCACGGTGCACCAGTTCGGCGAGGACGGCGTCGAGGACCTGCTCGCGGCTGGGGTGGACGGGATCGAGCACGGGACGGGGCTGCGAGCAGAGCTGCTGCCGCGCCTGGCCGCCGCGGGCGTGGCCGTCGTCCCCACGCTGGTGAACATCGCCACGTTCCCCGGCATCGCCGACCGGGGTGAGCCGAAGTTCCCGCGGTACGCCGCGCACGTGAGGGCCCTGCACGCCCGGCGGTACGAGAACGTCGCCGCGCTGCACGACGCGGGCGTGCCGCTGTTCGCCGGGACCGACGCCGGCAGCGTCCTGCCGCACGGGCTGATCGTCGACGAGCTGTTCGAGCTGGTCGCCGCCGGGCTGAGCCGCACGGCCGCCCTCGACGCCGCCACGTGGTCGGCGCGGCGCTGGCTGGGTCACCCCGGGCTGGTCGAGGGCGCGAGCGCCGACCTGCTGGTCCTGGACGGCGACCCGCGCCGGGACCTGGGGGTGCTGCGGGACCCGCGGGTGGTGCTGCGCGGCCGTGTCGTGGACGGTGCGCGACCTCTGGCATGATGGACGGGCACTCGTTCGCCCAGGGACCCTCTCACCCGGGGCGCGCGTGTCCATGGACTGCTCGACCCGGCGTCCCCACACCGGAGCGTTCCGTCCGACACTTCAGAACCGGGAGACACCCCACACCGTGGCTGTCAAGATTCGCCTCAAGCGCATGGGCCAGATCCGCGCGCCGTTCTACCGCGTCGTCGTCGCCGACTCCCGCAGCAAGCGCGACGGTCGCGCGATCGAGGAGATCGGGATCTACAACCCGATGACCGACCCCTCGACCATCGAGATCAAGTCCGACCGGGCGCAGTACTGGCTCGGTGTCGGCGCGCAGCCGACCGAGCAGGTCGCCGCGCTGCTGAAGGTGACCGGCGACTGGCAGAAGTTCAAGAACCTGCCCGGCACCGAGGGCACCTACCGCGTCCCGGCCGCCAACACCAAGCCCCCGCGCGTGCCCGCCGGTGGCGTCGTGAAGGCCGCCGAGACCCCGGCCGAGGCGCCCGCCGCCGACGCCGAGACCCCGGCCGAAGAGTCCTGACCCGGTGCTCGCGGACGCTCTCGAGCACCTCGTGCGCGGCATCGTCGGTCACCCCGACGACGTGCAGGTGACGTCGAAGACGTTGCGGCGCGGGGCGTTGCTCGAAGTTCGCGTGCACCCGGACGACCTGGGCCGGGTCATCGGCCGTGCGGGTCGCACGGCCAAGGCGCTGCGCACCGTCATCGGTGCGCTCGCCGGCGGCAAGTCCGTGCGCGTCGACCTCGTCGACGTGGACCGTCGCTGAGGACCAGCAGTTCCCGGGACGCCGGGGTCGCTCCGGCGGCCCCGGCGTTCCGCCGTTCCCCCACCTTGGAGTCGTTTCGTGGAGTACGTCGTCGCCCGCATCGGGCGCCCGCACGGGGTGCGCGGTGAGGTCACCGTCGAGCTGCGCACCGACGACCCCGACCAGCGCCTGGCCCCCGGGGCCGTCCTGCGCACCGAGCCGCCGGCCGGCCCGCTGACCGTCGCCTCGGCGCGCTGGCACAACGGGACGCTGCTGCTGACCTTCACCGAGGTCACCGACCGGACCGCCGTCGAGGCGCTGCGCGACACGCTGCTGCTCGTCGACGTCGACGAGGAGGCCGACGAGACCGACGACGCCTGGTACCCGCACCAGCTGCGGGGTCTGGCCGCGGTGACGGTGACGGGGACGCCGCTGGGCGTCGTCGCCGACCTGCTCACCGGGGCGGCGCAGGACGTCCTCGTCGTCACCGGCACCGACGGCCGCGAGGTGCTCGTGCCCTTCGTCCGGGCCCTCGTGCCGACCGTGGACGTGCGCCGGCGCAAGGTCGTGCTGAACCCGCCGGGCGGGCTGTTCGCCGAGCTGCCGGGGGACGAGGAGTAGTGCGCCTGGACGTCGTCACGATCTTCGCCGACTACCTCGCCCCGCTGCGGCTCTCCCTCATCGGCAAGGCGCAGGCGCAGGGGCTGCTGGACGTGCGGGTCCACGACCTGCGCGAGCACACCCACGACCGGCACCGCACGGTCGACGACACCCCCTACGGCGGGGGCGCCGGGCTGCTCATGAAGCCCGAGCCGTGGGGCGAGGCCCTCGACGCGCTGCTGGCCGACCCGCCGGCGGACGCGCGCGAGGACGGGCCCGTGCTCGTGGTCCCCTCCCCGGTGGGGGAGGTCTTCAGCCAGCGCGCGGCGGTGGAGCTGGCCGCCGAGCCGTGGCTCGTCTTCGCGTGCGGCCGCTACGAGGGCATCGACGCGCGCGTCGTGGAGCACTACCGCACCCGGATCCGGGTGCGGGAGGTGTCCCTGGGCGACTACGTCCTCAACGGCGGCGAGGTCGCGGTCCTGGCGATCACCGAGGCCGTCGTCCGGCTGGTCCCGGGGGTCGTCGGCAACGCGGCGTCGCTGACCGAGGAGAGCCACGCCCCCGAGCACGACGGCCTGCTGGAGCACCCGGCCTACACCAAGCCGGCCAGCTGGCGCGGACTGGACGTGCCGGCCGTGCTCGCCGGCGGCAACCACGGTGCGGTCGAGCGGTGGCGCCGCGACGAGGCGTTGCGCCGCACCGCCTCCCGGCGGCCCGACGTGCTCGCGCGGCTGGACCCGGCCCGCTGCGACCGGCACGACCTCGCCGTCCTGGCCGAGCTGGGGTGGGTCCCCGGTGATCGGGGATTCTCGCTCCGGACCCCCGTTGTGGCAGACTCGTCGGTTGAAACCACCACGCCGTGACGGCCGGTGACCGCTGCCTCCGGGCCGCGGGGGGTGCGCCCGCCACAGGGGGCCGCCCCACCGGACCACCCGTCGCGGGACCGACACCTGCGCCGATGACCTGTGGCGTCCTGCAGGAGGAGAGAGCAGAGCCATGAACGTGCTCGACACCATCGACGCAGCCTCGCTGCGCAGCGACATCCCGGAGTTCCGCGCCGGCGACACCCTCAAGGTGCACGTCAAGGTCATCGAGGGCAGCCGCTCCCGTGTCCAGGTCTTCCAGGGCGTCGTCATCCGCCGCACCGGCGGCGGCATCCGCGAGGCCTTCACGGTCCGCAAGGTCAGCTTCGGCGTCGGCGTGGAGCGCACCTTCCCGCTGCACACCCCGGTCATCGAGAAGATCGAGGTCGTCACCCGCGGTGACGTGAAGCGCGCCAAGCTGTACTACCTGCGCGACCTGCGCGGCAAGGCCGCCAAGATCAAGGAGCGTCGCGACACGACGACCGGCCGCGGCTGAGACCGACGGACCGGACACGAGCCGGGCCCCCGCTGGGGGCCCGGCTCGTGTCGTTCCGCCCCGCCCGCCGGGGCCCTGACTAGACTCGCCCAGCCGCGCGGTCCGCGGTGAGCAGTCCCCGCGAGGCAGGAGTTCCGTGACGACCACCCCACCGCGGCCGTCCACCCGGCGCGGCACGACCGGTGGCCGGGCCGTCCTGGTCCTGGCCGTCGCGCTGCTGCTGGTCCTGCTGGTGCGGACCTTCGTCGTGCAGACCTTCTCGATCCCCTCCGACTCCATGCGCCCCACCCTCGAACCGGGCGAGCGCGTGCTCGTCTGGCGGGTCGACGCCGACGACGTCCGGCGCGGGGACGTCGTCGTGTTCAACGGCACCGGCACGTTCGCCGACGCCCCGCCGGCGCCGGAGGGACTGGCCCGGCTCGGGGCCGCCGCGGCCGGGTTGCTCGGGTTCCGGCCCGGAGAAGCCGATTACGTCAAGCGTGTCGTGGGACTGCCCGGGGACCGGATCACCTGCTGCGACGAGCAGGGCCGGCTGCTCGTGAACGGTGAACCGCTGGACGAGCCGTACGTGCACCCCGGTGACGCTGCGAGCGAGGTCGAGTTCGACATCGCCGTGCCGCAGGGGAGACTGTGGTTGATGGGCGACCACCGCAGCGACTCCGTCGACTCCCGCTCCCACCTCGGCTCGCCCGGTGGCGGCACCGTGTCGGTGGACGACGTCATCGGGCGCGTGGTCGCCGTCACCTGGCCGCTGGGCGCGGCCGGGACCGTCGAACGGGGGAACGGGTCGTGAGCACCGAGCGCGGGGCGGAGCAGGACGTGGACGCACCCGGAGAGCCCGCACCGCGCAGGCGGTCCGCCGCCAGCGGCCTGTTCGCCGCCGTCCGCGAGACCGTCCTGGTCGTCGCGGTCGCGCTGGTCGTCTCGCTCGTGGTGAAGACGTTCCTGCTGCAGGCCTTCTTCATCCCCTCGCAGTCCATGGAGCAGACCCTGGACATCGGCGACCGGGTCATCGTCAGCAAGCTCACGCCGGGCCCCTTCGACCTGCACCGCGGGGACGTCGTCGTCTTCTCCGACCCCGGCGGGTGGCTGCCCGAGACGGTCCCCACCCAGCGCGGCGCGGTCGGGACGGTCGTCGCCGACGCCCTCACGTTCGTGGGCCTGCTGCCGGAGGACTCCGACGACCACCTCATCAAGCGGGTCATCGGCCTGCCCGGCGACCACGTCGTGTGCTGCGACGCGGGCGGCCTGCTCACGGTGAACGACACCCCGGTCGACGAGTCCGCCTACCTGGCCCGGGACGTCGTGCCGAGCGCGACCCAGTTCGACGTCACCGTCCCCGAGGGGATGCTGTGGGTGATGGGCGACAACCGCGCCGAGTCCGCCGACTCCCGCTACAACCGAGACAAGCCCCACGGCGGTTTCGTGCCGGTCGACCTCGTCGTCGGGCGGGCCCACGCCGTCGTCTGGCCGCTGTCGCACTGGTCGTGGCTGGGGACCCCGGACGACTTCGACTCCGTCAGCGGGGCGTCGGGGGTCTCGTGAGCTCCCGCCCCACCCGCCGGACGCCCTCACCCGCCGCGGCGCCCTCCCTGCGCCTGGAACGGCAGCTCCTCCGGGCCGGTCACACCCTCGTCGCCGGGGTGGACGAGGTGGGTCGCGGGTCGCTGGCCGGGCCCGTCAGCCTCGGCGTGGTCGTCGTCGACGCGTCCACGCCGACCGCACCGCTCAGGCTGCGCGACTCCAAGCTGCTCACCCCCGCCGCCCGGGAGGCGCTGGCGCCGAAGGTGCGGCGCTGGGCGGTCGCCTGGGCCGTCGGGCACGCCGAACCCGCCGAGATCGACGCCGTGGGCATCACGGCCGCGATGCGGCTCGCCGGCCGTCGCGCGCTGGCCCAGCTGCCCGTCCTGCCCGACCTGGTGATCCTCGACGGCAACCAGGACTACCTCAGCGACCCGCGTGAACCGTCGCTGCTGGACGGGCTGGACGGTCTGGACGGGACCGCCCCCGCCCTGCCGTGCGCGGCGCCACCGGTGACCACCCGCATCAAGGCCGACGTGACGTGCGCGTCCGTCGCCGCGGCCAGCGTCCTGGCCAAGACCACGCGCGACGCGATCATGGCGGCCCGGCACGCCGACTTCCCCCGTTACGGGTGGGCCGGCAACAAGGGGTACAGCGCCCCCGACCACCTCCAGGCGCTGGCCGAGCACGGCGCCTGCGCGCAGCACCGGCGCAGCTGGCGGCTGCCCGGGCTCGCGCTGCCCGCGCCCGGGGCCGTGCAGCTGCCGGGGACGGCGCCGGTCCCCGGCGACGCGCTCGCGGACCTCACCTCCGACACCTCGGTGGCCCGACGGGCATGATGGTCCCGTGAGCGCAGAGGACCTCGAGAACTACGAGACCGAGATGGAGCTGCAGCTCTACCGCGAGTACCGCGACGTCGTGTCGCTGTTCTCCTACGTGGTGGAGACCGAGCGGCGCTTCTACCTCGCGAACTCGGTGGACCTGCAGGTGCGGACGGCCGACGGCGAGACCTACTTCGAGGTCACGCTGCACGACGCGTGGGTGTGGGACGTCTACCGCCCCGCCCGGTTCGTGCGGGACGTGCGCGTCGTGACGTTCAAGGACGTCAACGTCGAGGAGCTGCAGAAGCGCGACATCGAGGTGCCGGACACCCCCGAGCTGCGCGACCGCTGAGGACGGCCCGGTCCATCCAGGCGGTGGATGACGCGATGCGTAACGCTTCTCGGGGCTGCGCCGATGCACCTGCGGGACGCGCCCCACTGCCGGGGGGTCGCTGGGGCGCGTCCTCGCTGTGGACGACGGCCCGACGACGACGTCGCCGTCTCCACAGGGCCGCCTGAGCCCACCCGCCGTCCACAGCCCGCCCCGCCGCGTCCGCTCACCGCCGCACCCGCCGCAGGCTGGGCGCGGAGGTGGTGCACGTGCGTGCGCAGGACGCGGTGGGACGGTACGGGGAACGGGTGGCCGCACGGTGGCTGACCGAGGCCGGCATGACGGTCGTGGAGCGGAACTGGCGGTGCCGGCGCGGCGAGATCGACATCCTCGCCCGTGACGGGGACGTCCTGGTCGTCTGCGAGGTCAAGACCCGCCGCAGCTCCCGCGCGGGGACCCCGGCCGAAGCCGTCACCCCCCGCAAGCTGGCCCGGCTGCAGGACCTCGCCGCCGAGTGGCTCAGCGCCCGGCCCGGCGCCGCCCCCGGCGGGGTCCGCTTCGACGTCGTCGCCGTCGTCCCCGCCGAGCGCGGCCCGGCCCGCGTCGAGCACCTGCGCGGGGTGCTCTGATGGCGCTGGCCCGTTCCCTGGCCGTGGGCCTGATCGGCCTCGACGGGCACCTCGTGGAGGTCGAGGCCGACATCTCCGCCGGCCTGCCCGCCTTCGTCCTCGTCGGGCTGCCCGACGCCTCGCTCAACGAGGCCAAGGACCGCGTGCGCGCGGCCACCGCCAACTCCGGGTTCCCGCTGCCCTCGCAGCGCATCACGGTCAACCTGTCACCGGCGACGCTGCCGAAGAACGGCTCGGCGTTCGACCTCAGCGTGGCCGTCGCCACCCTCACCGCCGCCGGTGTCCTGCCCCCGGCGGCCTCGGCCGAGACCGTCCACCTCGGCGAGCTGGGGCTCGACGGCAGCGTCCGCGCCGTCGACGGCGTCCTGCCCGCCGTGCTGGCCGCCGCCCGGGCCGGGGTCCGGCGCGTCGTGGTGCCGCAGAGCACCGCCGAGGAGGCCGCCCTCGTGCCCGGCATCGCCGTGCGGGGGGTGCGCTGGCTCGCCGAGCTCGTCGCCGACTACCGCGGCGACCCGCCGCTGGACCTGCCCGACCCGCCCCGCGCGTTCGTCCCGCCCCCGCGCACCGGCACCGGGCGCCCCCTCGACCTCGCCGACGTCGTCGGGCAGGCCGAGGCCCGCTTCGCCCTGGAGGTCGCCGCCGCCGGCGGCCACCACCTGCTCATGAACGGCCCACCCGGGGCGGGCAAGACGATGCTGGCCGCCCGCCTGCCCGGCCTGCTGCCCGACCTCGACGAGGAGGCCGCCCTGGAGGTGACGGCCGTGCACTCCATCGCGGGCACGCTGCGGGGGCGGCCCGGGACTGCACTGATCACCCGGCCGCCGTACGAGGACCCGCACCACACCGCCTCGGTCGCCTCCCTCGTCGGCGGGGGCAGCGGCGTGCCGCGCCCGGGAGCGGTCTCCCGCGCGCACCGCGGCGTGCTGTTCCTCGACGAGGCCCCCGAGTTCGAGGCCCGCGTCCTGGACGCCCTGCGCCAGCCCCTCGAGCACGGCGAGCTCGTCCTGCACCGCGCCCGCGGCACCGCCCGCTACCCCGCCCGGTTCCAGCTCGTGCTCGCCGCGAACCCCTGCCCGTGCGGGCGGGCCGTCGGCAAGGGCGTCGACTGCACCTGCACCCCGCAGGCCCGCCGCCGCTACGCCACCAAGCTGTCCGGCCCCCTGCTCGACCGGGTCGACGTCCAGCTGCAGGTCCACGCCGTCACCCGCGCCGAGGTCGCCGAACCGCAGGCGGGGGAGCCCACGGCCGTGGTCGCCGCCCGGGTCGCCCAGGCCCGCGGCGTGCAGCGGGAACGGTTGCAGCGCCACGGGATCACCACCAACGGCGAGCTCAAGGGCCCGTTGCTGCGCGGTCCGCTGCGCCTGCCGCACGAGACCACCCGCGACCTCGACCGCGCCCTCGACCGGGGCGTCCTCACCCTGCGCGGCCTCGACCGCGTCCTGCGGCTGGCCTGGACCGTCGCCGACCTGCGCGGCGCCGCGGCCCCGGACCGCGACGACGTCGGCCGCGCCCTGGCCCTGCGCGGGGCCGCCGCGACGGGGGTGGGTGCGTGACCCGCCGGCCCGCTCCCGGCCAGCGGACCCTCGCGCTGCGACCCGTCCCGGCGGCCCTGCGCGCCGCCCTGGACGACGACCGCCTCGCCCGGGCCGCCTGGAGCCGCCTGGCCGAACCCGGCGACGCCGCCGCGGCCCGGCTCGTCACCGAGGTCGGCGCCCCGCTCGCCCTGGAGGCCGTCGTCACCGGCCGCGGGCCCGAGCGCTGGCAGACCCGGCTGCACGAGACCGACCCCGCCTCCGACGTCGCCGCCGTCCGCGCCGCCGGTGGCCGCCTCGTCGTCCCCGGTGACGCGGAGTGGCCCACCACCCTGGCCGACCTCGACGTCGACACCACGGGGGAGCGGCCCCTCGGCGCGCCGTTCTGCCTGTGGGTGCGCGGTCCCGTGGACCTGGCCGAGGTCACCCGCCGCAGCGCCGCCCTCGTCGGCTCACGGGCCGCGACGGCCTACGGCCAGCACGTCGCCGCCGAGCTCGCGGTGGGCCTGACCGACCGCGGGTTCGCCGTCGTCAGCGGCGGGGCGTTCGGCGTCGACGCCGCCGCGCACCGCTCGGCGCTCGCGGTGGAGGGGGTGAGCGTCGCGGTCCTGGCCTGCGGGGTGGACCGCAGCTACCCGGCGGGGAACGCGGCGCTGCTGGCCCGGCTCGCGCGGACGGGGGCGCTGGTCTCGGAGGTCCCGCCCGGGGCGACGCCGACGCGGTGGCGGTTCCTGGAGCGCAACCGGCTCATCGCGGCGTTGACCCGCGGCACCGTCGTGGTGGAGGCGGCCTGGCGGTCCGGGGCGCTGTCGACGGCCGACCGGGCCGAACGCCTGCTGCGGCCGGTGGGCGCGGTCCCCGGGCCGGTGACGTCGGCGGCCTCCGCGGGGTGCCACCGGTTGCTGCGCGAGCGCGGTGCGGTGTGCGTCACGAGCGCGGAGGAGGTCGCCGAGCTCCTGGGCGACCTGGGCCGTGAACCGGTGCGGGCCCCGCGGGTGGAGTCCCGCCCCTTCGACGGGCTGGAACGGGACGAGCTGCGGGTGGCCGAGTGCCTGCCGCGCCGGGGCGCGGCGGGGCTGGAGCAGCTCGCGCGCGACAGCGGGCTGGACGTGCCGGGGGTCCAGTCGATCCTGGGCCGGTTGGAACTGTCCGGTCACGCCCTGCGGGTCGACGCGGGGTGGCGGCGGGGGGCGGTGGGGTGAAAAGCGCTGGGAACCCCGTCGGTGCGTGCGTATCGTCGTTCCTCGTGCCTGGCGCGGAAACCGTTGCCGCGCAGGCTGGAGGAGAGGGGACGAGTCGTGGAGCGGCTGACGGGCAAGCTGGTGAACTGGGCGTCGATCCTGGAGGAGAAGACGCGCCGGCAGGCCGAGACCGCCGCCACCATGCCCTTCATCCACCCGCACATCGCGTTGATGCCCGACGCCCACCTGGGCAAGGGGGCGACGGTCGGCTCGGTCATCCCGACCGACGGGGCGATCATCCCGGCGGCCGTGGGCGTCGACATCGGCTGCGGCATGATCGCGGTCCGGACGCAGTTCACGGCGGCCGACCTGGCCGGCCGGGACCTGTCGGTGCTGCGCGAGGCGATCGAGCGGTCGGTCCCGCTGTCGGCCGGCGCCGCCAACCGGGACGTCTCGGTGACCGCCGCGCCGCGCGTGGCCGACCTGGAGGCGCTGGAGCCGCACCGCGCGCAGTTCCGCGAGCAGCTGGTCCCGAAGTGGCGGACGGCGCTGGGCACCCTGGGGTCGGGGAACCACTTCATCGAGGTGTCCCTGGACGAGGCGGACACGGTGTGGCTGTTCCTGCACTCCGGTTCCCGGGGGCCGGGGAACAGGCTGGCCACCCACCACATCGCGGTGGCCCAGGAGCTGTGCGCGCGGTGGTTCGTCCCGCTGCCCGACCGCGACCTCGCGTACCTCGTGGAGGGCACGCCCGAGTTCGACGAGTACGTCTCCGACCTGCGGTGGGCGCAGCACTTCGCGCTGCTCAACCGGGAGGAGATGATGGACCGCGTCGCCGCGCGCCTCGGGGAGTTCCTGGGAGCCGACGTCGAGGAGCGCGAGCGGATCAACTGCCACCACAACTACACCTCGCGCGAACGGCACTTCGGCCGTGAGGTGTGGCTGTCGCGCAAGGGCGCGATCCGGGCCGACGCGGGACGGCCGGGCCTGGTGCCCGGTTCCATGGGCACGGCGAGCTACGTCGTGGTGGGCAAGGGGAACCGGATGTCCCTGGACTCCTCCCCGCACGGCGCCGGGCGCGAGTACAGCCGGTCCGCGGCGCGGCGCACGTTCACCCGTGAGCAGCTGCGGGAGGCCATGCGGGGCATCGAGTACCGCGACACCGACGCCTTCCTCGACGAGATCCCGGCCGCCTACAAGGACATCGACCGGGTCATGGCCGACGCCGCCGACCTGGTGGAGGTGCGGCACACGCTGCGGCAGGTCGTGAACGTCAAGGGCGACTGAACCGCTCCGACCGGCGCGGCGGCTTGCGCCGCGCCGGTGGGCGGGCGACGGTGCGGGGGTGGGGCGCGAGGACCTGACCGGGCTGCTGTCGGCGTTCGCCACCCACCTGCGCGCCGAGCGCAACCGGTCCGAGCACACCGTCCGCGCGTACTGCTCGGACGTGCGCGACCTGCTCACCACGACCGTGCCCGCGGGCGACGACGGGACGCTGGACCTCGACCTGCTGGGGCTGGCCGACCTGCGGGCCTGGCAGACGCGGGCGGCGGCCGACCTGCGGCGCACGACGCTGGCGCGGCGGGCGGCGGCGGTGCGCACGTTCACGGCGTGGGCGCACCGGACGGGGCGGGCCGCCGCCGACCCGGGGTTGCGCCTGCAGGCCCCCAAGCGGTCCCGGGAGCTGCCCCGGGTGCTGGCGCAGTCGCAGGTGCGGGCGGCGCTGGAACCGGCGGTGCGGGCGCGGGAGGAGGGCTCGGGCGCCGACCCGGTCGCGCTGCGCGACGGTGCGGTCCTGGAGCTGCTGTACGCCACGGGGTGCCGGGTGGCCGAGCTGGTGGGGCTGGACGTCCCGGACCTGGACGTGGAGCACCGCACCGCGCGGGTGCTGGGCAAGGGGGACCGGCAGCGGACGGTCCCGTTCGGGACGCCGGCGCTGCGGGCGGTGCAGGCGTGGCTGGAGCGCGGGCGCCCGCACCTGGCCGGTCCGGACTCCGGTGAGGCCTTGTTCCTCGGCGTCCGGGGGCGCAGGCTGGACCAGCGGCAGGTCCGCACCGTGGTGAACCGGGCGGTGGCTGCGGTGCCGGGGGCCCCGCACACCTCCCCGCACGGTCTGCGGCACGCGGCGGCGACGCACATGCTGGACGGACGAGCTGACCTTCGTAGCGTACAGGAGTTGCTTGGTCACGCTACGCTGTCAACGACGCAGATCTACACGCACGTCTCCGTGGAGCGATTGCGGAGTTCGCACCGTCAGGCCCACCCACGGGCCTGAGGTCCGGGGGAGGAGCACGGTGGAAGCAGCAGCGGGGAGCGAGCGCGCCTCCACGGCCCCGTCGGACCTGCGCGTGGTCCACGACGGTCAGGAGCGCGGCATCGACACCACCGGAACGACCGACCAGCAGCCGGCCCAGCCCGCGGACGAGGTGCAGCCGGCGGGCCGGCCGCAGGCCAACGCCCGCTTCACCAGCCGCAAGGGCAAGGGCCCCTCGACCCCGGAGCAGGAGGCCGCCGAGGCCGCCCTGCGGGCGATGTGGGAGGAGTTCAAGGCCACCGCCGACCCGTACGTGCGCGAGAAGCTGATCATGCACTACTCGCCGCTGGTCAAGTACGTGGCCGGGCGCGTCGGCGTGGGGCTGCCCCCGAACATCGAGCAGGCCGACCTCGTCTCCTACGGCATCTTCGGGCTCATCGACGCCATCGAGAAGTTCGACATCGAGCGCGCCATCAAGTTCGAGACCTACGCGATCTCCCGCATCCGCGGCGCCATCATCGACGAGCTGCGCGCCATCGACTGGATCCCGCGGTCGGTGCGCAGCAAGGCCCGCGAGGTCGAGCGGACCTACGCCACCCTGGAGGGGGAGCTGCACCGCACCCCCACCGAGGCGGAGGTCGCCGAGCGGATGGGCATCGCGCTGTCCGACCTGCACCACATCTTCAGCCAGGTCTCCTACGTCAACGTCGTGGCGCTCGACGAGCTGCTCAGCGTCTCGGGGGAGAAGGGCGACAAGCTCTCCCTCGTCGACACCCTCGAGGACACCAAGGCCGAAGACCCCGTCGCCGCGTTCGAGAGCGAGGAGACGAAGTTCCTGCTGTCGCGGGCGATCAACCAGCTGCCCGAGCGCGAGAAGATCGTCGTGACCCTCTACTACTACGAGGGCCTGACGCTCGCCGAGATCGGACGGGTCCTGGGGGTCACCGAGTCGCGCATCTGCCAGATGCACACCAAGGCCGTCCTGCAGCTGCGCGGCAAGCTCGCCGACGCCGGCTGACCCGGTCTCACGCCCGGCCCAGGGGCAGCAGCACGGGGGCGGCGGCCCGCAGCCGCGTCAGCGGGTCGAGGTAGGTCTCGCCCCGGCGCAGCCCCAGGTGCAGGCAGGGGACCGGGCAGTGCTGCGGTGCGGCGGCCAGCGCGCCCAGCACGGCCCCGGCCCGCACCTGCTCGCCCGGGCCGACGGCCGGGTCGAGCGGTTCGTACGTGGTGCGCGTGCCGTCGGGGTGCAGCACGACGACGACCCCGCGCCCGGCCACCGGCCCGGCGAACGACACCGTCCCGGCCTCGACCGCCGCCACCGCCCGCCCCGGGTCGGCGGCGAGGTCGACACCGCGGTGACCGGCTTCGTACCGGCCCACGTCCTCGAAACCGCGCAGCACGCGCGGCGGCTGGACCGGCCAGCTCCACGCGCGGACCCCTGCGGGCGTCGGGGGCGGAGCCGGGACGGGGGCGGCGGTCACCGTCGCGGCGGCCACCCCCGCCGCCGCGAGAACGACCAGACCCGCCGGCAGCACCGAGTTCAGCACCCCGCCAGCCTGGCCCGGGCGGACGCCGGTGCCGTCCCGGACGCTCCCGCCCGGGGAGGCGGGGAGCCTGTGGAGCCCGGGACGACTCCGGCGGTGGCCCGGGCGCCGCGGGTCAGAAGTCGAACTGGCCGATGTTCTCCTTGGTGAACACGAACGGCTCGCCGAGGGTGACGATCCCGTCGGCCTCGACGGTGAAGTCGGTCTCGTCGCTGGACAGGCCCTCGGCGGTGAAGGTGTCGCCCTCCTCACCGGTGATGTCCCCGTCGATCATGGCCTTGGCGGTGTAGGAGGCCAGGACGCCCAGGTCGGCGGGGTTCCACAGCGCGAAGGAGGTCACGGTGCCGTCCTCGACGTACTGGCGCATGTCGTTGGGCGTGCCCAGGCCCGTGAGCGCGACCTTGCCCTTGTACTGCGAGGTGCTCAGGTAGCGGGCGGCGGCGGCGATGCCGACGGTGGTGGGGGAGATGATGCCCTTCAGGTTCGGGTGGGTCGACAGCAGCGCCTCGGTCTTGTCGAAGGACGTCTGGTCGTCGTCGTCGCCGTACACGGTGTCGACGATCTGCAGGTTCGGGTACTTCTGCGCCGCGTAGGTCTTCATCGCCTCGATCCAGGCGTTCTGGTTGGTGGCGTTGGCGCTGGCCGACAGGATGGCGACCTCGCCGGCCTGGCCGATCTGCTCGGCGACCAGGTCGACCTGGCTCTGGGCGATGAGGTCGGTGCTGGAGGCCGAGACGTAGGCGTCGCGGCAGGAGGGGTCGACGTCGGAGTCGAAGGTGATGACCTTGATGTCGGCGTCCATGGCCTCCTTGAGGGAGTCGCACAGCGCGTTGACGTCGTTGGCGGACAGGACGATCGCGTTCACGCCCTGCTGGGTGAGGGTGTTGATGTAGGAGACCTGGCCGTCGGCGGTGGCCTCGGACGGGCCGACCTCCTTGAACTCCCCGCCGAAACCCTCGATGGCCTTCTTGGCGGCCTGGTCGGAGGTGTCGAAGTACGGGTTGCCCAGGTTCTTGGGCAGGAAGGCGATCGAGTAGTCCCCCGAGGAGCCCGACCCCTCGGAGGTCGAGCCGGTGTCGCCGGAGTCGGAGGAGCAGGCCGACGCGCCCAGGCCGAGGGCGGCGAGCACCGCGACCGAGGCCAGGGCACGGCGGCGCGAGGACGTGGGGGAGGTGAGGGGGGAGAACGTCATCGTCGGTCCCTTTCAGGGAGGTGCGCGGGAACGGTTCCCGCGTCGGGGGTGGGGTGGGTCAGGACGCCGCGGCGCGGCGGGTGGGCCGGTGGCGGCGCAGCGCGGCCGAGACCGCGGGCACCAGGACGGACAGGATCAGCAGGACGCCGGTGGCCACGTTGATGACGTCGGAGGAGACGTCGGCCAGCCGCAGGGCGCTGCGCAGCGCGCCGATGAGCAGGACCCCGGCGATCACGCCGGGCAGCGCGCCCCGGCCGCCGAAGATCGACACCCCGCCGACGAGGACGGCGGCCACGACGGACAGCTCCAGGCCGGTGGCGTTGTCGCCGCGGGCGGAGTCGTAGCGCAGCGTCCAGTAGACCCCCGCCAGGGAGGACACCAGGCCGGTCACCACGAACAGCCAGAACTTCACGCGCCCCACGCCGATCCCGGAGAACAGCGACGCCTCGGTGTTCAGCCCCATGGCGTACACGGCGCGGCCGACCGGGGTGAAGTGCAGCACGACGGCGAACACGACGGCCAGCACGACGAACAGCAGGACCACACCGGGGATCGCGGTGCCGCGGCCGAAGAGCCGGTCGGTGACGAGGTCCTTCCACTGCTCGGGGAACCCGGTGACGGCGGTCGTGCCGAGCAGCCCGACGGCCAGCCCCCGGTACAGCGCCAGCGTGCCGACCGTCACCGCCAGCGAGGGCAGCCCGACCACGGTGACGAGGAAGCCGTTGAGGGCGCCGCCGAGCAGCCCCACGACCAGGGCGGTTCCGATCGCGACCGGCATCCCGGCCCCGGCCTCGTGCAGCACGCCGACGACCACGCTGGACAGGCCCATCATGCTCGCCACGGACAGGTCGATCTCGCCGGTCACCACGACCATCGTCATGGGCAGCGCGATCAGCAGGATGGGGAAGACGTCCAGCAGCAGGTAGTACACGGTCTGCGGGCGGTTGAAGTTCTCCACCGTGCCGGAGGCGACCAGCCAGACGACGACGAGCAGCGCGAGGATCGCGGTGTCGCGCCCCAGGAGCGCCTTGCGCAGCCGCACCGCGGTGCGGGGGGCGCCGGGGGTGGGAGGGCGCTGCGTCTCGCCCCGGTCCTGCAGGGTCGGCATCACGGTGCCACCTCCTTGAGTCGCTGCGCGTCCGCCGTCCCCGCCGGTGGCGGGCTCCCGCGGTGGTCGCCGTGGTGGTCCTGGTGCCGGGCGGCGACCAGTCGCCGCGCGGTGCGGACGACGAGCAGGCGGTCCAGCACGATCGCGCCGATGATCAGCGCACCGACGACGGCCTGCTGCCAGAAGTCGGCGATGCCCACGGTGGGCAGGGCCCGGTTGATGGTGGTCAGCAGCACCGCGCCGAGGGCGGCGCCGACGACGGTCCCGGAGCCGCCGGTGATGGCGACGCCACCGATGACGGCGGCGGCCACGGCGTTCAGCTCCAGGCCCGCCCCGGCGCTGGAGCTGATGGTGGCGTACCGGGCGGCGTACAGGACCCCCGCCAGGCCGGCCAGCGCCCCGGAGGCGACGAACGCGGCCAGCACCCGGCGGGTCACCGGCAGGCCGTACAGCACCGCGGCCTGCGGGTCCGAGCCGATGGCGTACAGCTCCCGCCCGCTGCGGGTGGAGTGCAGCAGGTAGGCCAGCGCGGCCAGGACGAGGACGGCGACGAGGGTGATGAACGGGACGCCCAGCACGGTCCCGGTGCCGAAGGAGACGAAGGCCGACGGCAGGTCGGAGGCGTTGACGCGGTCGGCGCCGGCCCAGGCGACCAGGACCCCGCGGAACGCGTAGAGCGTCCCCAGGGTGATGACCAGGGACGGGACCCGCGCCACGCTGACGAGCACGCCGTTGACCAGGCCGAGGAGGGGCCCGAGCAGCAGCGCGAGCACGACGACGACCACGGCGGGCAGGGACGTGTTCGCGAACATCCAGCCGGTGGCGTACGCCGTCAGGCCTAGGACCGCGCTGACGGACAGGTCGATGTTCTTGGTGACGACGACCAGGGCCTGCCCCACGGCCAGCAGCACGAGCAGGGCGGGGGTCAGCAGCAGGTTGCGGAACCCGTCGGCGCCGGTGGCGAAGCTGGGGCTGGCGACGGTCGCGACGACCACGACGAGGACGACGGCCAGGGCGACGCTCGTCTCCCGGCGCCGCCCCACCCGGCCCAGCCAGCCGGTGCGCTGGCCGGTGCGCTGGGAGGTGGCCGGGCTCACGCCGCCACCTCGGTGCTGCGCGTCGCGGCGGTCATGACCGACTCGCTGGTGGCGTCCGCGCGCGCGAGCTCGGCGGTCACGGAGCCCTCCCGCATGACGTAGACCCGGTCGCTCATGCCGAGCACCTCCGGTAGCTCGCTGGAGATCATCAGGATGGCCAGGCCCTGCTGGGCCAGTTCGTCGAGCAGGCGGTGCACCTCGGCCTTGGTGCCGACGTCGATCCCGCGGGTGGGCTCGTCGATGACGAGCAGCTTCGGCCGCATGGCCATCCACTTGGCGATGACGACCTTCTGCTGGTTGCCGCCCGACATCGTCCCGGCCTCGCTGTCGAGGTCGGCGGCCTTCACCTGCAGCCGCCGGGCCCACTCGGCCGCGCTGCGGTACTCCAGGTCGGAGGTCAGCAGGCCCGCCTTGGCCAGCGAGCGCCGCAGGACGAGGGTGATGTTGCGGGACACCGACATGTCCAGCAGCAGGCCCTGCTTGCGGCGGTCCTCGGGCACGAAGGCGATCCCGGCGGCGATGGCCGCGCGGGGGTTGCCCGGCCGCAGCCGCTGCCCGGCGAAGGTCACCGACCCCGACCGGTAGGTGTCGACGCCGAAGACCGCGCGGGCGACCTCGCTGCGCCCGGCCCCGACGAGCCCGGCCAGACCGACGATCTCACCGGCGCGCACCGTGATCGAGACGTCCTCGAAGACGCCGGGGCTGGTGAGCCCGTCGACCTGCAGGACGACGTCGCCGGGTGTGGTGCCCTCGGTCTTGGGGAACAGCGAGGCCACCTCGCGCCCGACCATCGCCCGGACGATCTGCGCGGGGGTGGTGTCGGCGGTGGCGGCGGTGGACACGTACTGGCCGTCGCGCATCACGGTGATCGTGTCGCACAGGTCGAAGACCTCGTCGAAGCGGTGCGAGATGAACACCAGCGCCCGGCCCTCGTCCCGCAGGGCCCGGGCGATGGTGAACAGCCGCGCGACCTCGGTGCCGGACAGGGCGGCCGTGGGCTCGTCCATGATGAGGACCCGGGCGTCCAGCGAGACCGCCTTGGCGATCTCCACGAGCTGCTGGTCGGCGATCGACAGGCCCAGCGTGGGGCGGTCGGGGTCGATCGCCACGCCGAGCCGCTCGAACAGGGCGGTGGCCTGGCGGTGCATGGCGCGCCGGTCCAGCTTGCGCCAGCGGTTGGTGGGCTGGCGGCCCATGAAGATGTTCTCGGTGACCGACAGGTCGGGGAACAGCGTGGGTTCCTGGTAGATGACCGCGATGCCCGCGGCCTTCGACTCGGCGGTGGAGGAGAAGTCGACCGGCCGGCCGGCCAGCCGGAACTCGCCGGTGTCGCGCCGGTGCACGCCCGCGACGATCTTCACCAGGGTCGACTTGCCGGCGCCGTTCTCACCCATGAGGGCGTGGATGGAACCGGGGTGCACGGTGAGGTCGGCGCGGACGAGGGCCTTGACGGCCCCGAACGACTTCGAGACGCCGCTGAGTTCGAGGGCCGGCGGGCCCCCGGGGGAGTCCTGGGGTGTCACGACTGCGTGAACCTCCACGGTGAGGCAGCCCCGCGGCGCGGCGGGGGCTGGGAAGGACGGATCAGGACGAGGGGTCAGGACAGGGCGCGCGGGGCGAGCCGTTGCAGCTGCGTGACGTGGGCGGGGGTGAGTTCGTCGAGGGTGGTGACCTCGAGGAGCTTCATGGTGCGGACGATCTGGTCGGACAGGATGGAGATGGCCTTGTCGACCCCGGCGCGGCCGCCGGCCATGAGGCCGTACAGGTAGGCCCGCCCGACGAGGGTGAACTTCGCGCCCAGGGCGATGGAGGCGACGATGTCGGCGCCGTTCATGATGCCGGTGTCGATCGCGATCTCGGTGTCGCGGCCCACTTCCCGGACCACCTCGGGCAGCAGGTGGAACGGGATGGGGGCGCGGTCGAGCTGGCGGCCTCCGTGGTTCGACAGGATGATCCCGTCGACCCCGAGGTCGGCCAGCTTACGCGAGTCCGGGACGTTCTGGACGCCTTTCACGACGAGCTTGCCGGGCCACATCGCGCGGATCTC
This sequence comes from Kineococcus lubricus, assembly GCF_050871965.1. Lineage (NCBI taxonomy): Bacteria > Bacillati > Actinomycetota > Actinomycetes > Kineosporiales > Kineosporiaceae > Kineococcus > Kineococcus lubricus. The sequence goes on along the minus strand of NZ_JBJLSK010000011.1, from coordinate 18,417 downwards.
GGCGAGGTCGTCGTAGGAGATCGAGGGGTCCATGGCGTAGTCGAGCAGTTCGCCGACGGTGCCCCCGGTCTCGGTGAGGGAGGCGAACTCGAGCTTGCGGGTGGTGAGGAAGTCGAACCACCAGGCCGGGCGGGTGGCGGTGTCCAGCACGGTGGGCAGGCTGATCTGCGGGGGGATGGAGAAACCGTTGCGCTTGTCCCGCAGCCGGGCTCCGGCCACGGGGGTGTCGACGGTGAACATGAGGGTGTCGAACCCGGCGCGGGCGGCGCGCTCGACGAGGCCGTAGGAGATCTCGCGCTTGCGCATGACGTAGAGCTGGAACCAGTTGCGGCCGGTGGGGTTGGCCGCCTTGACGTGCTCGATGGTGGTGGTGCCCAGCGTGGAGAGGGTGAACGGGATGCCCGCCGCTCCCGCGGCCCCGGCGCCGGCCTCCTCGCCCTCGGTCTGCATGAGGCGGGTGAAACCGGTGGGGGCGATGCCGAAGGGCATGGCCGACGGGCCGCCGAAGATGGTGGTGGAGGTGTCGACCTTCGAGACGTCCCTGAGGATCGAGGGGTGGAACTCCACGTCGCTGAAGGCCTGGCGGGCCCGGGCCAGCGAGATCTCGCCCTCGGCCGATCCGTCGGTGTAGTCGAAGGCGGCCTTGGGGGTGCGGCGCTTGGCGATGCGGCGCAGGTCCTCGATGGTGAGGGCCGCGTCCAGACGCCGCTTCTTCCCGTTCAGCTCGGGCTTCTTGAAGCTGACCAGCTCCAGGATCTCGCGGGCGTTGGGTACCTGGCGCTTCACGGTGCGGCTCATCGGGTCCTCGATCGCGGTTCGTAGCGGATGACGTCGGAGGAGTTGCGGGCCACGGCGCGCAGGTCCTCCAGCTCCAGGCCGAGCCGGCCGGCGGCGCGGGCCTGCACGAGCAGGTTGCCCATGGCGGTGGCCTCCACGGGGCCGGCGACCACGGGCAGCCCGGTGCGGTCGGCGGTCGCCTGGCACAGCAGGGTGTTCAGCGAACCCCCGCCGACGAGGTGGATCACCGACACCTCGTGGCCGGCGATCCGGGCGGCGTCGGCGACCGCCCGCGCGAACGCCGCGGCCAGGCTCTCGACGATGCTGCGCACGGTCTGCGCCGGGGAGTCCGGGACGGGTTCGCCGTGGGCGCGGCACCAGTTGCGGATGCGCGCCGGGATGTCCCCGGGCGCCAGGAACGCCGGGTCGTCGACGTCGAAGACCGCCACGGGCCCCGTGATCGCGGCGGCCTCGGCGAGCAGGTCCGACAACCGGCTCGAGCGCTGGGCGTCGGTGGCCGCGGGGTCCCAGTGCCGCAGGGACTCGCTCAGCAGCCACAACCCCATGACGTTGCGCAGGAACCGGGTGCGCCCGTCGACCCCGCCCTCGTTGGTGAAACCGGCCTCGCGGGCCTCGTCGGTCAGGACGGGGTCCTTCAGCTCCAGCCCCACCAGCCCCCACGTGCCGCAGGAGATGTACGCGAAGCCGGTCCCGGTGGCCGGGACGGCGACGACGGCCGAGGCGGTGTCGTGCGAACCGACGGCCACGACCTCCAGGTCCCGGCCCACGGCGTCGGCGACCTCGGGCGACAGGCGCCCGACGCGCGTCCCGGGGTCGACCAGCGGGGGCAGCAGGTGCGGACCGATCCCCAGGGTCCGGGCGAGGTCGACGTCCCACTCCCCGGTGCGCGCGTCGAGCAGCCCCGTGGTGGAGGCGTTGGTGCGCTCGGCGACCACGGCCCCGGTGAGCCAGAACCCGAGGAGGTCGGGGATCAGCAGGAACCGGTCGGCGAGCTCCAGCAGCGGTCCCTCGGTGGCCAGCTGGAACAGCGTGTTGAAGGGGAGGTGCTGCAGGCCGTTGCGGGCGAACAACCCGGCGGCGTCCACCCGGGCGTGGACGGCCGCCACCCCGGCCTCGTTGCGCGCGTCGCGGTAGTGGAAGGGCACGCCCAGCAGCCGCTGCCCGGCCAGCAGGCCGTAGTCCACGGCCCAGGAGTCCACCCCGACGCTCGCGATCTGCCCGGGGTGCGCCCGCTCGGCCGCAGCCAGGCCCGCGAGGACCTGGCGGTACAGCTCCAGGACGTTCCAGTGCAGCTGGTCGCGGGTGCGGACCGGGCCGTTGCCGAAGCGGGACACGTGCCGCAGCCGCAGCCGCACGCCGCCGGGGGCGTCGGCGAGGTGACCGAGGATGACGCGGCCGCTGGTGGCCCCGAGGTCGACGGCCGCGAACGCCTGCTCCTCCGTCGCCGGGCTCATCGCAGGAAGGCGGCGGCGACGCCGGCGTCGACCGGCACGTGCAGTCCGGTGGTGTGCGACAGTTCCCCGCCGGTCAGGACGAACACCGCGTTGGCGACGTGCTCGGGCAGGACCTCGCGCTTGAGCAGGGTCCGCTGGGCGTAGAACTTGCCCAGGTCGTCCTCGGCGATGCCGTACGTCTTGGCGCGCTGGGCGCCCCAGCCGCCGGCGAAGATGCCCGACCCGCGCACCACCCCGTCGGGGTTGACGCCGTTGACCTTGATGCCGTGCTCGCCGAGCTCGGCGGCCAGCAGCCGCACCTGGTGGGCCTGGTCGGCCTTGACCGCGGAGTAGGCGATGTTGTTCGGGCCGGCGAACACGGAGTTCTTCGAGGCGATGTAGACGATGTCCCCGCCCAGGCCCTGGGCGATGAGGACCCGCGCGGCGGCCTGGGCGACGAGGAACGACCCCTTGGCCATGACGTCGTGCTGCAGGTCCCAGTCCTTCTCGGTGGTCTCCAGCAGCGGTTTGGAGATGGACAGCCCGGCGTTGTTGACGACGAGGTCCAGCCCGCCGAAGGCGAGGACGGCCTCGTCGACCGCGGCGCGGACGGCCTCGGGGTCCGACACGTCGGCGGCGACGCCGACGGCGACGTCGGTCGAGCCGAGTTCGGCCGCCGCGGCCTGCGCCTTGGCCAGGTCCAGGTCGGCGACGACGACGCAGGCGCCCTCGGCGGCCAGGCGGGTGGCGATGGCCTTGCCGATGCCGGAGGCGGCGCCGGTGACCAGCGCGATGCGCGTGGCCAGGGGTTTCGGCTTCGGCATGCGGGCGAGCTTGGCCTCCTCCAGCGCCCAGTACTCGATGCGGAACTTCTCCGCCTCCTCGATGGGGGCGTAGGTCGAGACGCCCTCGGCGCCGCGCATGACGTTGATCGCGTTGACGTAGAACTCACCGGCGACGCGGGCGGTCTGGGCGTCCTTGCCGTAGGAGAACATCCCCACCCCGGGGACCAGGACGATCAGCGGGTCGGCGCCGCGGATCGCCGGGGAGTTCTCGTCGGCGTGGCGGTCGTAGTAGGCCTGGTAGTCCGCGCGGTAGGCCTCGTGCAGCTCCTTCAGCCGCTCGACCTGCTCCTCGACCGTCGCGGTGGCCGGCAGGTCCAGCACCAGGGGTTTGACCTTGGTGCGCAGGAAGTGGTCCGGGCAGGAGGTGCCCAGCGCCGCCAGCCGGGGGTGCTGCTCGCGGGCCAGGAAGTCCAGCACCACGCCGGAGTCGGTGAAGTGCCCGACCTGCGGCCTGTCGTGGCTGGCGATGCCGCGGACCACCGGGGCCAGGGCGGCGGCCCGGGCCCGGCGCTCAGCCTCGGGCAGCGGGCCGTAGCCGTCCAGCACCGGGCCGAAGGGTTCGGCGACGGAGTTCTGCGCGAGGTAGGTCTCGGCGGTCTCGATGATCCAGCGGGAGTTGGCCTCGGCCTCCTCGCTGGTGTCGCCCCAGGCGGTGATGCCGTGCCCGCCGAGGACGGTGCCGACGGCCTGCGGGTTGGCCTCCTTGATCGCGGCGATGTCCAGGCCGAGCTGGAAACCCGGACGGCGCCAGGGCACCCAGACGACCTTGTCGCCGAAGACCTGCTCGGTGAGCTTCTCCCCGTCGGCGGCGCAGGCGATCGCGATGCCGGCGTCGGGGTGCAGGTGGTCCACGTGCGCGGCGTCGACCAGGGCGTGCATGGCGGTGTCGATGGACGGCGCCGCGCCGCCCTTGCCGTGCAGGCAGTAGTCGAACGCGGCGACCATCTCGTCCTCGCGCTCCACGCCGGGGTAGATCCCGCGCAGCGCCCGGACGCGGTCCAGCCGCAGGACGGCCAGCCCCTCCTCGGTGAGGGTCCCCAGGTCCCCGCCGGAACCCTTCACCCAGAGCAGTTCCACGTCCTCGCCCGTCACCGGGTCGACGGCGGTGCCCTTGGCGGAGGTGTTCCCGCCGGCGTAGTTGGTGAACCGCGGGTCCGCCCCCAGGGCGTTCGACCGGGCGATCAGGTCCTGGACCGTGCTGCTCATGCTCCCCATCCCGCCTGCTGGCCGCCGATGCGCTCGGCGGCGGTCCGTTCGAGGTACCCCGAGGCCTTGAAGGCGGCCATCGGGTCGGCGTCCAGGCCCATCGACTCGCGCAGTTCGGCCAGCAGCGGCCGGACGTCGGTGTGGAAGGCGTCCATGAACACGTCGTGGGCGCCCAGGACGTCCCCGGCGCGCTGCGCCGCGGCCAGCGCCTCGCGGTCCACCAGCAGGGCCTTGGCGGTGGCCTGCTGGATGTTGGTGACCGAGCGGATCTGGCCGGGGATCTTCTCCTCGACGTTGTGGCACTGGTCGAGCATGAAGTTCACGCCCGGCCCGGCCGGGTCCCAGGCGACGTCGGGCCCGTGCGCCGAGGCCAGGGCGCCGGAGCGGACGATCTCGTGCATGATCCGGAACAACTGGAACGGGTCGGCGGCCCCGGCCATCAGGTCGTCGTCGGCGTAGAACCGCGAGTTGAAGTCGAACGCGCCCAGGCGCCCGGCCTGCAGCAGCTGCACGACGATGAACTCGATGTTCGTCCCGGGGGCGTGGTGGCCGGTGTCGAGGACGACCTTGGCCCGCTCGCCCAGGGCCAGGCAGTGCAGCAGCGAGGTGCCCCAGTCGGGGATGTCGGTGTGGTAGAACGCCGGCTCGAAGAACTTGTACTCCAGCACCAGCCGGTGGTCGTCGTCGAGCAGGGCGTACACCTGCTGCAGGGACTCGGCGAGGCGTTCCTGGCGTGCGTACAGGTCGTCCTGGCCGGGGTAGTTGGTGCCGTCGGGCAGCCACAGCTTCAGTTCCTTGGACCCGGTGGCGCGCATGACGTCGACGCACCGCGCGTGGTGGGCGACGGCCTTGGCGCGCACCTGCGCGTCCGGGTGGGTCAGGGAACCGAACTTGTAGTCGTCGTCCTGGAACAGGTTCGAGTTGATCGTGCCGATGGCCACGCCGGAGTCGGCGGCGTGGGCGGCGAGCTTGCCGTAGTCGTCGACGAGGTCCCACGGGATGTGCAGCGACACCCGCGGGGCGATGCCGGTGAAGCGGTGGACCTGGGCGGCGTCGCTGATCTTCTCGAACGGGTCGCGCGGGGTCCCGGGGGTGCCGAACACCTTGAAGCGGGTGCCGGAGTTCCCGAACGCCCACGACGGCAGTTCGATGGTCTGGGTGCGCAGGGTCGCCAGCGCCCGTTCGCGCAGGGGCGCGGAGGTCGGGGGGGTCTGGGGGTCCGGCGCGGTCGCGTCGTTCATCAATCACTCCACTCCGTCGGGGTGGCCGCAGCGTACGCAGTCTTTGACACGTTTCACAAGGATCCCGCCGCAACTCGGTGAATCGTGTCAATCCCGGGACCGGGTACCGGCACCGCCAGGCGTCAGCGGGCGGCGCACCCCACGCACGTCGTCGCCCACGGCCGGGCCGCCAGGCGCTCGGCCGGGATCGGCGACCCGCAGCGCGCGCACGTGCCGAACCCCGGCTCCTCCAGGCGGGCCAGGGCGTCCCGCAGGGCGGCCAGGCGGGCGCGGACCTGCTCCAGCACCGCCGCGACCTGGGCGCGCTCGAAGGCGGTGGTCGAGCCCTCGGGGTCGTGCTCGTCGTCCGCGGTGCCCTCGGCGGCGACCTCCAGGGCGCTGGCCAGCTCGCGCTCCAGCCCGGCGACCCGGGCCACCGCGTCGGCCCGCTCCGCCTCCAGCGCCGCCCGCAGGTCCTCCCGGCCGCCGGGGCCGGTCGCGCTCACGGCCCGCTCACCGGCGCAGCGCCTGCAGCCGGTCGCAGGCCTCGTGCAGCACGGCGTCGGACTTGCAGAAGGTGAACCGGACCAGCGGCTCGACGGCCTGCGCCGCCACGCCCCCGGGGGTGCAGAACGCCGCCACCGGCACCCCGACGACCCCGGCCAGCTCCGGCAGCCGGCGGCACAGGTCGGTGCCGTCGGCGAACCCCAGCGGACGGGGGTCGGCGACGACGAAGTACGTCCCGGCCGGCGCCGCGACGGCGAACCCCGCCGAGCGCAGGCCCTCCAGCAGCAGGTCCCGGCGGCGCTGCAGGTCCGCGGCCAGACCGGCGTAGAACTCGTCGGGCAGCCCCAGGGCCGCGGCCACGGCCGGCTGGAACGGCCCGGCGTTGACGTAGGTGAGGAACTGCTTGACCGTGCGGACGGCGGCGACCAGCGGGGCCGGGCCGGTCACCCAGCCGACCTTCCAGCCGGTGACCGAGAAGGTCTTGCCGGCCGAGGAGATCGTCAGCGTGCGCTCGGCCATCCCCGGCAGCGCCGCGACCGGGGTGTGGGTGCCGCCGTCGAAGACCAGGTGCTCGTACACCTCGTCGCTCACCACGACGGCGTCGTGGCGGACGGCGAGCGCGGCCACGGCGGCCAGGTCCTCGGCGCCCAGGACGGTGCCGGTCGGGTTGTGCGGGGTGTTGAGCAGCACCAGCCGGGTGCGGTCGCCGAACGCGGCCTCCAGCCGGGAGCGGTCGAGGGTGAAGCCGTCCGGGCCCGGCAGCAGCGGGACCGACCGCTGCACGGCGCCGGCCAGGGCGATGACGGCGGGGTAGGAGTCGTAGGCCGGTTCCAGGACGACCACCTCGTCGCCGGGTTCGCACAGCGCCAGGACGCTCGCGGCGATCGCCTCGGTCGCCCCGGCCGTGACGAGCACCTGCGAGCCGGGGTCCAGCCGCAGGCCGTGGAACCGCTCCTGGTGCTCGGCCACGGCCTCCAGCAGGGCGGGCACCCCCACGCCCGGCGGGTACTGGTTGTGCCCCGAGCGGATGGCCGCCACCGCGTCCTCGAGCAGCGAGGCCGGGCCGTCGGCGTCGGGGAAGCCCTGGCCCAGGTTCACCGCGCCGGTGCGCAGGGCCAGCGCCGACATCTCGGCGAAGACCGTGGGGCCGAAGCGCCGCATCCGCGAGGTCGGGCCGGCGGCGGGGGCCGACGGGGTGCTGCGGTCGAGGCCGGTGCTCACGCGTCGTAGGATAGGTGGGCACCCGGTGCGCGTCCTTCGCCGTTCCCTCGGCGACGGCCCGGTCCGGGTGACATCGCGTCCCCCTTCCCTGCCCCCGCGCAGGGGGGAGCACCCTCTCGGTCCACCGGGTCACCCCGGCGGTCGGGTGCGCTCGGGGGGCCAGGCGCGGCGAGCCGACCGGCACGCTGCGGGACAACCGATCGGCCCCACCAGGGGGCCGGCGCGAGGAGGACCACCCATGGCCGTCGTGACGATGCGCCAGCTGCTCGAGTCCGGTGTGCACTTCGGGCACCAGACCCGCCGCTGGAACCCCAAGATGAAGCGCTTCCTCTTCACCGAGCGCAACGGCATCTACATCATCGACCTGCAGCAGTCGCTGTCGTTCATCGACCGCGCCTACGACTTCGTCAAGGAGACCGTCGCCCACGGCGGCACCATCCTGTTCATCGGCACGAAGAAGCAGGCTCAGGAGTCCATCGCCGAGCAGGCCAGCCGCGTGGGCATGCCCTACGTCAACCAGCGCTGGCTCGGCGGCATGCTGACCAACTTCCAGACGGTCAACAAGCGCATCTCCCGCATGCGCGAGCTCGAGGAGGTCGACTTCGACGACGTCGCCGCCTCCGGTCTGACCAAGAAGGAACTGCTCGTCCTGCGTCGCGAGTACGACAAGCTGACCAAGACCCTGGGCGGCATCCGGGACATGACCAAGGTCCCCTCCGCGGTGTGGATCGTCGACACCAACAAGGAGCACCTCGCGGTCGACGAGGCCAAGAAGCTGAACATCCCGGTCGTCGCGATCCTGGACTCCAACTGCGACCCGGACGACGTCGACTACCGCATCCCCGGCAACGACGACGCGATCCGCTCCGTCACGCTGCTGACCCGGGTCATCGCCGACGCCGTCGCCGCGGGTCTGCAGGTCCGCCACGGCGGCAAGACCGACGACGCCGAGCCGCTGGCCGCCTGGGAGCAGGACCTGCTCGCCGGCAGCGAGGGCGAGCAGACCGGTGGCTCCGAGTCCGCCGTGACCGCCGAGGGCTCCACCGCCCCCGAGGTCGCGCAGGCGCAGGCCGCCGAGGGCCAGCCCGCCGAGGCCGCGGCCGAGGCCGGCGAGCCGGCCGAAGCCACCGCGCAGGCCTGACCTCCCTCAGGTACGAACACAGGACGCCTGTGGTGACGCCCCGGGCCCTCCCAGGCCCGGGGCGTCCGTGCGTCCGCCCCCAGACACCCCCGCTGTCCCCGGGCACCGGGTACGGAACCGACGAGAGGAACGACCGTGGCTGCGTACACCGCCGCTGACGTCAAGGCGCTGCGCGAGAAGACCGGCGCCGGCATGCTCGACTGCAAGAACGCGCTCGTGGAGACCGAGGGCGACGTCGAGAAGGCCATCGAGCTGCTCCGCATCAAGGGCCAGAAGGGCGTCGCCAAGCGCGCCGACCGCGACGCGTCCAACGGCCTGGTGGCCGTGCACGTCGACGGCGGCCTGGGCGTCATGGTCCAGCTCAACTGCGAGACCGACTTCGTCGCCAAGTCCGAGGGCTTCGTCGCCCTGGCCGAGCAGGTGCTGGCCCAGGCCGTGGCCGTCGGCGCGACCGACTCCGCCGCCCTGCTCGCCTCCGAGCTCGACGGCAAGACCGTCCAGGCGGTCCTCGACGAGGCCAACGCCACCATGGGCGAGAAGATCCTCGTCCCGAACGTGGCGCGCATCGAGGGCACCCACGTCTCGGCGTACCTGCACCGCACCGCGACCGACCTGCCGCCGACCATCGGCGTGCTCGTCGCCCTCGACGTCGACAACGACGCCCTGGGCAAGGACATCGCGATGCACACCGCCGCGATGAGCCCGACGTACCTGACGCGTGACGAGGTCCCGGCCGAGAAGGTCGAGTCCGAGCGCCGCATCGCCGAGGAGACCGCGCGCGAGGAGAAGAAGCCCGAGGCCGCGCTGCCCAAGATCGTCGAGGGTCGCGTCAACAGCTTCTTCAAGGACAACGTGCTGCTGGAGCAGCCGTTCGCGAAGGACCAGAAGGTGACGATCACCAAGCTGCTGGCCGACGCCGGCGCCCAGGTGACCGCCTTCGCCCGCTTCCGCGCCGGCGTCTGAGCACCACCCGCGTGAGCTGACGGGGTGGGGGGACCACGGTCCTCCCACCCCGTTCGCACGTCCGGACCAGTCGCGGTGCACGCAGCGTGACCTCCACCACCCCGCTGGGGCAGACTGCCCCAGACCGCAGAGCAACCACCCGAGGAGCCCCCGCGTGAGCGAGCCCAGCCTGACCGTCGACCTCGCAGCGGGGACCGTCGAACCGCGACCGGCCTACGAGCGGGTCCTGCTCAAGCTCTCGGGGGAGTTCTTCGGCAACGGCCGGGTCGGCGTCGACCCCGACGTCATCGCGCAGGTCGCCCGGGAGATCGCCGGTCCGGTCAAGCAGGGCGTGCAGGTCGCGATCGTCGTGGGCGGGGGCAACTTCTTCCGCGGGGCGGAGCTGTCCCAGCGCGGGATGGAACGCAGCCGCGCCGACTACATGGGCATGCTGGGCACGGTCATGAACGCCCTGGCCCTGCAGGACTTCCTGGAGCAGGCCGACGTCTCCACCCGCGTGCAGACGGCGATCACGATGGGCCAGGTCGCCGAGCCGTACATCCCGCGGCGCGCGATCCGGCACATGGAGAAGGGCCGGGTGGTCATCTTCGGCGCCGGGGCCGGCATGCCGTACTTCTCCACCGACACCGTCGCGGCGCAGCGGGCGCTGGAGGTCCGCGCCGACGCCGTCCTGATGGCCAAGAACGGCGTCGACGGCGTCTACACGGGCGACCCGCGCCGGGACCCGGACGCGACGAAGCTGGACACCATCACCTACTCCGAGGCGCTGCGGAAGAACCTGCGCGTCGTCGACACCACCGCCTTCAGCCTGTGCATGGACAACCGCCTGCCCATGATCGTCTTCGGGATGGAGGGCCAGGGCGTGGCGCGCGCGCTGCGGGGTGAGAGGATCGGTACGCAGGTGATCGCGGACTGACGTCGTCCGCGGGCCTGCAGGGCGGACACGACGCGCCGGGACGAAGGACGAAGGGACCACCGTGATCGACGACACCCTCCTCGAGGCCGAGGAGAAGATGGAAAAGGCCGTCGAGGTCGCCAAGGAGGACTTCGGCGCGATCCGCACCGGCCGGGCGAACGCCGCGATGTTCTTCAAGATCATGGTGGACTACTACGGCGCGCCCACCCCGCTGCAGCAGCTGGCGAGCTTCCAGATCCCCGAGGCCCGCTCGGTGCTCATCACCCCGTTCGACCGCGGGGCCATGAGCGAGATCGAGAAGGCGCTGCGCAACTCCGACCTCGGCGTCAACCCCGGCAACGACGGCAACGTCATCCGGATCGTGCTGCCGCAGCTGACCGAGGAGCGCCGCAAGGACTACATCAAGCTGGCCCGCTCCAAGGCCGAGGACGCCCGCGTCTCGCTGCGCAACGTGCGCCGGCGCGCCAAGGACGAGATCGACCGCCTGGTCAAGGACGGCGAGGTCGGCGAGGACGAGGGCGGCCGCGCCGAGAAGGAGCTGGAGTCGGTGACCAAGAAGCACGTCGACGCCGTCGACGAGCTGCTGAAGAACAAGGAAGCCGAGCTCCTCGCCGTCTGAGCACCCCCGTGACCAGCGACACGACCCCCACCACGCGCAGGCCGCCGCGCAAGGCCGGGCGCAACCTGCCCGTCGCGATCGGCATGGGCGTGGCCATGGGGGGCGTGCTGGTCGCCAGCCTCTTCGTGCGCCGGGAGGCGTTCGGCGTCCTGGCCTGCGCCGCCGTCCTGTACGGCACGGTCGAGATGGTCCGCGCCTTCCGGGCCCGGCACCTGCGCATCCCCGTTCTGCCGCCCGTGGTGGGCACCCTGGCGATGCTGCCCGGGGCTTACCTGGGCGGGGGGGAGACGCTGTTCGTCGCCTACGCCCTCACGGTGCTCGCGGTGGTCGTCTACCGCCTCGTCGACGACGGGGGCGACCACGGGGGACCGGTCCGCGTCCCCGCCGTCCGCGACGTCGCCGGGGGCGTCTTCGTCGTCACCTACGGGCCGTTGCTGGCCGGGTTCGCCATGCTCATGCTCGCCGCCTCCGAGGGCGCCTGGCGGGTGCTGGTGTTCGTGCTGGTCGTGGTCGGCAGCGACGTGGGGGGGTACGCCGCCGGGGTGCTGTGGGGCAAGCACCCGATGGCCCCCTCGGTCAGCCCCAAGAAGTCCTGGGAGGGCACGGCCGGTTCCGTCGTGGTCGGCGCGCTCGCCGGCGGGCTCGCGCTGCCGCTGGCGCTCGGCGCCCACTGGTGGCAGGGCGTCGTCGTCGGCGTCGTCACCGTGGTGATCGCCATCGGCGGGGACCTGTCGGAGTCGATGCTCAAGCGCGACCTCGGCATCAAGGACATGGGCACCCTGCTGCCCGGGCACGGCGGCGTCATGGACCGCCTCGACTCGCTGCTGCCCGCGGCGCCGGTCGTGCACCTGCTGCTGGTGTGGTTCGTCGGCCCCTGAGGCCCCGGCAACGCCCTTACCATGGAGTCACGATGTCGACTCCCACTGACCTCCCGACGCCCCCTCGCGAACCGCTCCCGCTGGCCCCGGCCGGCCCCGGCAAGCTCGTGATGGCGGCTCCCCGCCGCGGCAAGCCGCCGCGGCACTTCGTCGACCTCGAGCCCGCCGAGCGCGGCGAGGCGATGGTCGCGCTGGGGGAGAAGGCGTTCCGCGGCAAGCAGCTCGCCACCCAGTGGTTCGAGCGGCTCGAGGACGACCCGGCGAGGATGACCGACCTGCCCGCGGCGAGCCGGGCGAGGATCGCCGACGCGCTGCTGCCGACGCTGCTGACGAAGGTCCGCACGCTCACGGCCGACCGCGGGACCACGGTCAAGACGCTGTACCGCCTACACGACGGCGCCCTCGTGGAGTCGGTGCTCATGCGGTACAAGAACCGGGACACGATCTGCATCTCCAGCCAGGCCGGCTGCGGCATGAACTGCCCGTTCTGCGCCACCGGCCAGGCGGGCCTGACGCGCAACCTGTCGACGGCCGAGATCGTCGAGCAGGTGACGGCCGCCTCCCGGGCGCTGGCCCGCGGTGAGGTCCCCGGCGGCGAGGGGCGCGTCAACAACGTCGTCTTCATGGGCATGGGCGAGGCGCTGGCCAACTACAAGTCGGCCGTCGCCGCGGTGCGCCGCCTCACCCAGCCCGCCCCGGACGGCCTGGGGATCTCCGCGCGCGGGGTCACGATGTCCACCGTCGGGCTGGTGCCGGCCATCGACAAGTTCGCCCAGGAGGGGATCGCGGCGACGCTCGCGCTGAGCCTGCACGCCCCCGACGACGAGCTGCGCAACGACCTGGTGCCCATCAACCAGCGGTGGAACGTCGGTGAGGCCCTCGACGCGGCGCGCCGCTACTTCGAGGCCACCGGCCGCCGCGTCAGCATCGAGTACGCGCTGATCAAGGACATCAACGACCAGGCCTGGCGCGGTGACCGCCTCGGCAAGCTGCTCAACGCCCGCGGCCGCGGCTGGGTCCACGTCAACCCGATCCCGCTGAACCCCACGCCGGGGTCGAAGTGGACCGCGAGCGACCCGGCGGTGGAGAAGGCGTTCGTCGCCGCGCTGGAGGCGCGCGGCATCCCCACGACCGTCCGCGACACCCGCGGTAGCGAGATCGACGGCGCCTGCGGCCAGCTCGCCGCCATCGGCCCCGAGCAGCCGACGGCGTGAGCACCGGGCTCGAGGGCGTCTCGCTCAGCCGCCTGCTGGCCGAGCGCCCGGCCCGGGCCGCCCGGCTGCGGCGCGGCTACCGCGTCGCCGACGTCGACCTGTTCCTCGACCACCTCCGCAAGGCCGTCCCGGCCGGGCGGGTCGCGTCCGCGCAGGTCCGGGCCGTCGGCTTCGGGGCGCAGTTCGGCGGGTACGACGTCGCCGACACCGACGACCTGCTGGCCGACGTCGAGGACGTCCTGGCCCACCGCGAGCGCGCGCAGGCGCTGGCCCAGGCCGACCAGCGGCCCTACACCGAGCGCCGGGCGGCGCTGGGGGCGGCGATCGCCGGACGCCTGCGGGAGGACCGCGGCGACCGGTTCCCCCGCGCGCGGGGCCTGCGCCGCGGGTACCACCCCCGCGACGTCGACGACCTGTGCGAGCTGCTGGCCGACCACTTCCGGGGCGAGGCGCGGCTGACCGCGGCCGACGTCCGCGGAGCCCTCTTCCGGCCCCGCCGCGGCGCCCGCGGCTACCGCGAGGCGCCCGTGGACGCCTTCCTGGACCGCGTGGTCGAGCTCATGGTCACCTTCGACCGCTGACCGTCCCGACCGCCCACCGGTGGCCCGCCGCGGGCGTCAGTCCCACGGCGGCACGGACCCGAGCACCCGGTCGACGCTGATGACGACCACGACCCGCTGCGGGTTCTCCCGCGGCGTCCGGTACCGCCGGGCGTAGCGCTCCTCGGCGTCGCGCACCGACGCCGGGTCGTCCAGCACGCGCCCGACGCCCTCCAGGGACAGCCAGCGGCGGCCGTCGACCTGCGCCACCACGCACCGCGAACCGCGGCGGGCGTGCACGGCCTTGCGGCTCGCGCCGGAGGTGATGACGCGGGCCTCACCGGTCGCGGGGTCGAACGTGAACCCGACGGGCACGACGTGCGGGGAGCCGTCGCGGCGCAGGGTCGTCATCGTCGCCAGGTGCCGCTCGGTGAGGAACTCCAGGGCGGACGGGGGCAGGTCGGCGGGGTCGAGGGCCACGGGCGCAGTCTGTCAGCGCCGGCTCAGCCCGCTGCGCCGGTGCCCGTGCTCCCACCGGTGGCGGTCAGCGCCAGCCACAGCTCGGCCCGGTCGGTGGGGTCGTCGAGCCGGACGCCGAGGACCTCCTCGACGTGGCGCAGCCGCTGCCGCACGGTGTTGCGGTGCACGCCGAGCGCGTCGGCGACCTGCTGCCGGGCGCCGTGGTGGGCCAGGAACGCCGCCAGCGTCGGCCGCAGGCCGTGCTCGTCCAGCCCGGCCAGCCGCTGCCGAGCCCACCCGGCCAGCGCGCCGGGGTCCAGCAGCGCCGGCAGCGAGCGCGCGTCGGCGTGCACGACCGGGCGGTCCGCGCTCGTGCGGGCGAAGGCGCGGTCGGCCTCGGAGGGGTCGGCCCCGGCCAGCGGGCCGGGGCGGCCGACCCCCGCCCGGCCCGGCCAGCCGGCCGTGTCCACGCCGGGCGGTGCGAGGGCGTACCGGTCGCCCACCAGCAGCCCCGGCGGGGGGACCCCGGCCCAGCGGACGACGACGACGGGGTCGGGCACGGCGGTGCCGGTCGCGGCGGCCAGGCGCACGGCCACGTCGGGCCGGCCGGTCACCACGAGGTCGACGACGCAGGCCCGCACCTGCGCGCCGCCCTCCGGGCGGGTCGTCAGCAGCCCGAGCAGCGCCGCGGCCGTGCCGATGCTCGAGCGCGCCGCGCGGGGCAGGTCAGGCGCACCGGCCACCAGCAGCCAGCGGGACCCGCCGGCGGCGCGCAGGACGAGGGACCCGGTGGCGCTCACCTCGGTCCACGCCGCCCGCGCGCCCTGGGCCCGGACCCGGCGCAGCCCGTCCAGCGCCGCCACCGGGGGCGCGGCCGGGGCGCTCGCGGCCCGGACCGCGCCGGTGTCGTCCAGCAGCCACGCCGTCCCGCCGACCGCCCGCGCGGTGCGGCGCAGGACGGCCGCGGGGCCGTCCGGCCCGGCGGCGGCGGCGGTCAGGTCGCGGCCCACGCGGGCGGCGGCGGCCTCCGCGTCGTGCTCGTGGCGGCGCAGCAGGTCCGCCAGGCGCCGGGAGACGGCGATGAACGGCGTGGCGACCGGGACCTCCACGAGGGCCAGGTCCGCGGCGGCCGCGGCGGCCACCAGGGTGCGGGGCACGTGGGCGTGGGACAGCCCCACGCCGAAACCGACGCCGGCCGCGCCCGCGGCGACCAGCCGGTCGACCCAGCCGCTCCAGCCGGCCCGCGGCGTGCGCAGGCCGGTCGTCAGCAGCAGCTCACCGCCCTCGAGGAACGGGGTGGGGTCGTCCAGCTCGCTCGTCGCGACCCAGCGCACCGTCACCGCGGGGTCCCCCCCGACCAGGCGCAGGTGCAGGGCGCCGGTGGCCAGGAGGTCGGCGAGCTGCACCACGCTGTGCAGTATGCACCGTCACGCACGGCTGCACTGTGCGTCCCGGACACAGACGTCGAGGGGCGCGGAGCCCTACCGTCGCGTCATGACGACGCTCAGCCCCGACGCGCAGCAGCGCCCCGCCACCCAGGGCGGACCCGCCCTCCCGCAGGAGATCCGGCTCGTCACCGAGGTCCCCGGACCGCGGTCGCGCGAGCTCGCCGCCCGGCGCAGCGCCGCCGTCTCGGCCGCGGTGGGGTCCTCGATGCCGTTCTACGCCGAGGCCGCCGGTGGGGGCGTCGTCGTCGACGTCGACGGCAACTCCTACGCCGACCTGGGCTCCGGCATCGCCGTCACGACCGTCGGGAACGCCGCGCCCGCGGTCGTCGCCGCCGTCACCGAGCAGGTGGCCCGGTTCACCCACACCTGCTTCATGATCACCCCGTACGACTCCTACGTGGAGCTCGCCGAGCGCCTGGCCGCCCTCACCCCCGGCGACTTCCCCAAGAAGAGCGCCTTCTTCACCTCCGGCGCCGAGGCCGTCGAGAACGCCGTGAAGATCGCCCGCGCGCACACCGGGCGGCAGGCCGTCGTCGTCTTCGACCACGCCTACCACGGCCGCACGAACCTCACCATGGCCATGACGGCCAAGAACATGCCGTACAAGAACGGGTTCGGGCCCTTCGCCCCCGAGGTCTACCGGGCGCCGCTGAGCTACCCGTTCCGCGACGGCCTCGACGGCCCCACCGCCGCCGCGCGCGCCATCGCCGTCATCGAGAAGCAGGTCGGTGCGCAGAACCTCGCCGCGATCGTCATCGAGCCGATCCAGGGCGAGGGCGGGTTCGTCGTCCCGGCCCCCGGGTTCCTGCCCGCCCTGGCCGCCTGGGCCAAGGAGAACGGCGTCGTCCTCGTCGCCGACGAGGTCCAGACCGGCGTCGCCCGCACCGGAGCCTGGTTCGCCAGCCACCTCGAGGGCATCGAGCCCGACCTCGTCACCATCGCCAAGGGCGTCGCCGGCGGTCTGCCGCTGTCGGCCGTCACCGGCCGCGCCGAGATCGTCGACGCCCCCGTCACCGGCGGCCTCGGCGGCACCTACGGCGGCAACCCGCTCGCCACCGCCGCGGCGCTCGCCACCCTGCGCACCGTCGAGGACGAGGGCCTCCTCGAGCGGGCCCGGCAGATCGAGGACCTGCTGTTCACCCGCCTGCGGGCCCTGGCCGAGCGCGACCCGCGCGTCGGGGACGTCCGCGGCCGCGGCGCGATGGTCGCCGTGGAACTCGTGCGCCCCGGCACCACCGAGCCGGACGCCGCGCTGGCCAAGCAGGTCGCGGCCGAGGCGGCCCAGCAGGGCGTCATCGTCCTGACCTGCGGCACCGACGGCAACGTGCTGCGCTTCCTGCCCCCGCTGAGCATCGGCGACGACCTGCTGCACCAGGCGTTCGACGTGCTGGACCGCGTCTTCGCGGCCTCCCGCTGAACCCCTGCCGCCGACCCGAGAGGATCGACCCCATGAGCACGAGCACCCGTGAGAAGGAACTGCTCGCCGCCGTCCCCACCGGCCTGTTCATCGGTGGGCGGTGGCGCGAGGCGACCGGCGGGAAGCGGGTCGCCGTCGAGGACCCCGCCACCGGCCAGACCCTCGTCGAGATCGCCGACGGCACGGTCGAGGACGGCACCGCCGCCCTCGACGCCGCCGTGGCCGCCGCCCCGGCGTGGGCCAGGACCCCCACCCGCGTCCGCGCCGAGATCCTGCGCCGCGCCTTCGACCTCGTCGCCGAGCGCGCCGACGACTTCGCCCTGCTCATGACGCTGGAGATGGGCAAACCCCTGGCCGAGGCCAAGGGCGAGGTCGCCTACGGCAACGAGTTCTTCCGGTGGTTCTCCGAGGAGGCCCCGCGCATCGCCGGCCGCTACTCGCAGAACCCCGTCGGCGGCTCGCGGCTGCTGACCATGAAGCAGCCCGTCGGCCCGGTCCTGGCGATCCTGCCGTGGAACTTCCCGCTCGCCATGGGCACCCGCAAGATCGCCCCCGCGCTGGCGGCCGGGTGCACCATCGTGGTCAAACCCGCCACCCAGACGCCGCTGACGACCCTGTACCTGGCGCAGACCCTCGCCGACGCCGGGGTCCCCGACGGGGTCGTGAACGTCGTCACGACGTCGACCACGAGCAAGGTCGTCGCCCCGCTCATCGCCGACCCGCGCCTGCGCAAGCTGACCTTCACGGGGTCCACCCCCGTCGGGAAGAAGCTCGTCGAGCAGTCCGCCCAGCAGCTGCTGCGGATCTCCATGGAGCTGGGCGGCAACGCCCCGTTCCTGGTGTTCGACGACGCCGACGTGGACAAGGCCGTCGAGGGCGCGATGCTCGCCAAGATGCGCAACCAGGGCGAGGCCTGCACGGCCGCGAACCGGTTCTACGTCCAGCGCCCGGTGGCCGAGGAGTTCTCCCGCAAGCTCGCCGAGCGCATGGGGTCCCTCGTCGTCGGCCGCGGCACCGAGGAGGGCGCGCAGGTCGGCCCGCTCATCGACGGCCGCGCTCGCGACGACGTCGCCCAGCGCGTCACCGAGGCCGTGGCCGCCGGGGCGCGGGTCGTCGTCGGCGGCGCGCCGGTGGGGGACCAGGGGTACTTCTACGCGCCCACCGTCGTCACCGACGTGCCCGCCGGGGCCCGGCTGCTGACCGAGGAGACGTTCGGCCCGGTCGCCCCCGTGGTGGTCTTCGACACCGAGGAGGAGGGCATCGCCCTGGCCAACGACACCGAGTACGGGCTCATCGGGTACGCCTTCACCCAGGGCCTGGACCGCGCGATGCGGGTGGCCGAGGCGCTGGAGACCGGCATGGTCGGCCTCAACGCCGGGGTCGTGTCCAACGCGGCCGCCCCGTTCGGCGGGGTCAAGGCCAGCGGGTTCGGCCGCGAGGGCGGCGCCGAGGGGATCGAGGAGTACCTCGAGACGAAGTACGTGAACTTCCCGCTCTGACGCGCGACGACGCGGGGGGGCCGCCCCCCCCCGCGCGGGGGGCCCCCGCCGTCCCCCGCCGAGGGCGGGGGTGGGGGGGGGGGGGGGGGGGGGT